>CACHPL010000001.1 GCA_902581795.1 uncultured Pelagibacteraceae bacterium
CCCAATGAATGCAAGAGTGATTATAAAAGAAATTACAAATCAATTGGTTAAGCTTGACTCAACAAACGCTGCAAAATACAAAGCAAACTCTAAAGATGCTATTGCTGATATAGATGCTTTAACAAAATCTATTAAAAAAGACTTAAATAAAAATTCAAGAGTTGTAGTATTTCATGATGCTTATCAATATTTTGAAAATAGATTTGGAATTAAGGTTTTAGGTGCATTAACTGTAAATACAGATGTATTACCTGGAGCTGAACAATTGGCCGAGATTAGAGAAGTCATTGAACATGAGAAGGTTAATTGTATTTTTTCAGAACCACAGTTTAATCCATCAATTATAAAAACAATTGCAAAGGATACAAATATTAAAACTGGTGTGTTAGATCCTCTAGGAGCAACCCTAGACAAAGGTAAAGGCGCGTATTCAGAATTACTGAAAAATATGTCTTCATCTTTTAAAGGTTGTTAATTAAATATTAGATTAATTTTGAAATCTGGATAGCTGTATCACACATCCTGTTAGAGAAACCCCATTCATTATCATACCAAGATAATACTCTACTAAATTTACCTTTAATTACCTGTGTTTGAGTCACGTCAAAAATTGAACTATGTGGGTCATGATTAAAGTCTTTTGAAACTAAAGGTTTTTTATTGATTCCAAGTATTCCTTTTAAACTATTTTGAGCAGCTTTTATCATCGCATCATTAATTGAATCTGCGGAAACATCTTTTTTAGTGACAACGGTAAAGTCGATTAATGAAACATTTGGAGTTGGAACTCTAATGGCAGTTCCGTCTAGTTTTCCTTTTAAACTAGGTAATACTAAGCTTAATGCTTTTGCAGCTCCTGTTGATGTTGGTATCATCGCTCCTTCTGTAGATCTCGCTCTTCTTAAATCTTTGTGGAGCGTATCTAATAACTTTTGATCCCCTGTATAGCTGTGTATTGTAGTCATATATCCATATTCAATACCAAAATTATTTTCTAAAACCATCGCAACTGGTGCTAAACAGTTAGTAGTACACGAGCCATTTGAAATTATATTGTGTTCTTTTTTTAATTCTTTACTGTTAACTCCTTGAACAATAGTAAAATCAACTTCTTTAGCTGGTGCAGATATAATTACTTTTTTTGCACCGCCTTTTACATGATTTTGCGTGGAAGGTTTGTCTAAAAATCTACCAGTACACTCTAAAACAACATCAGCGCCAACTTTACCCCAAGGTATCTTAGCGGGGTCTTTTTCAGCAAAAACTTTTATTTTTTGATTTGAAATTTCAAAACCATCTTTAGATGTTTTTATATCATAATTTAAAGTACCATGTGTGCTGTCGTATTTTATCAAATGTGCGTTAGTTTCAATTGAGCCAAGATCATTTATAGCAACTACTTTTATTTTATCACCATAATTCTCTAACAAAGCCCTCAGTATTAGTCTGCCGATTCTACCAAATCCGTTTATTCCAATTTTTACCATTAATTAAAATTTTCCCATTTAATATTTAATTTTTTATTATCAAGTATAGCATTAATCATAGATATCATTAAAGGAAGTTTTTGTTCGTTAAAATCTTCCTTGACCTTCTTTCCTATTTCAAAAATTAATTCAGCCCCTTCGACTGTAATATTTGGCATTTTAATTTTTTTTGCTTCTGAAAAAACCATTCCTTCACCTATATAAGCTCCCATTTTACTATTTCTTCCTCCTGCAGCACTTACATATAAATCACCTAAACCCGCTAAACCTTTAACGGTTTCCTTTTCGCCTTTTAAAAATTCTGTAAAAACTTCCATTTCATAAATAGATTGCTTAACTAATGCAGCAGAAGTATTAAAATAAAGATTGTCTTTAGATAGGGTTCTGTTCAATCCAGGTGCGGCACCGATAATCATCGAAAATATATTTTTGATAGCAGCACATACTTCGACACCATTAATATCAGATGATGTTGATACATGATAATATTCTGTTTTCAACATTTCACTTAATGTACGAGCTGTATCTAAATTTTTATTAGCAATTACAACAGCACTGTGAACTCTGTTTGCAAGTCCAGGAGCTAAGCATGGGCCACCAACTGCGGATAAGTTTATATTTTTAATTCCTCTTTCAGACAATAATCTATCTAATTTACCAACTAAAAGTTCATAATGATTTTCATTTACACTAAGACCTTTTGTTAACATCAGTAAGTTTGGAAGTTTTTCATTTTTATAAATTTTTACAAGTTCCTCGGCAATCCAATTAATTCCTTTGGAGCTAACACCAATAACAATTAAGTCAGGTTTAGTTTTAGAAATTTCTTTGAGAGACTCGTGTTTAAAAAATTTTATAGGCTTAATAACTTCTAATTTGAGACCTTTATGAAAACGATTTTTATTTAATTCATCAATAGTTTTATTTTCTAAATGTGTTCCAAAAATTCTCACATCATGTTTGTTGTCAACACATGGATAAGCAAAGGCTGTCCCCATCGCACCAGCACCAATAACGACTATTTTTTTCATAATTTAATTTTTAATAAATATTTTTTGGAATAATATAAATATAGATAGCAACTCTACTTTAGCTATTACCATAAAAATAACAATTGAAATCTTCGAAAAAGTGAATAGTTCAGTAAATTGTATATTATCTAAACCATAAATATTCGATGCCGCCGTATTGGTAAGAGTTAAAATTGACAGTTTAAATGAGCTTTCAAAATCTAATGTATCGAGCAAAAGTATACTGCTTAAAACAAATTGACTTAAAAAAAATAAAATAAAAATTAAAAATGAAATTTTAATATTTTCAGAAATAATTTTTTTATCAGAAAACATTATTTTACTACTCATCATAACATTAGGTTTAACTAATTTGCTAATTTCAATTAAAAAAGCTCTTACAAGAATATAAATTCTTAATAATTTAATCCCTGATGTATTAGATAAAACAGAACCACCAATTAATGTTAGAATTATAAAATATAGTCCAAAATTATTAGGGACAGAACCAATTGTAATTCCTGAAGTAGAAATGCTACTGAGAATATTAACAAATACGTAGGATAAATTTAAATCGTTAATAAAATAAAAAACTATTACAAAAATTAATATTAATATAAATAAGTAAATATCCTCGTAATGTTCTCTAAGATTATCTCTTTTAAAAATCACATTATATAAAAGGTAAAAATTAAAAATAGGAATAACAAAACATAAACTCAATATTGCAGACTGAAAATCATTTATAATTATTTCATCGAGGGTATTAGTTGGAAGAAACCCACCGGATGAAATAACTGTCATAGTAAGATTGATACTATCGAGAATTCTTAGACCAGATAATAAAAAAATAAAAAAAATTAAAACTGATAAAGATGAATAAATAAAAAGGATTTTATATGCTGCATTAGATAGATTGGGTGAAAAATTAATTTTTTTCTCGAGATTGAAGGACAAATCAATCAATTTATAATTAAATTGTTTATTAGAGAATATTAATACCAAAAATATTAAAAAATAAAAACCTCCAATCCATTGGGTTGATGATCTCCATAAAATTAACGGTTGATCGAGATAATTTATATTTTCAAAAATACTAAATCCAGTACCAGTTAACCCAGAGATGGACTCGAAATAAGAATCTATGAAAGTTATATAATAACCACTAAAATAATATGGGATAAGTAAAAAAAAAGAGAGAGAAAAATAAACTAGGAATATTAATAATAATTGCTCATAAAAATTGATGAGGTATTTTTCTTTTTTTCCAATAAATAAAAAAAATAAACCTAAAAATATTGATAATAGCATTGTGACTAAGTAAGAACTTAAATTTTCTAAATAATTAAAATAAAAAGAGTAAAATATATTTATTAAAGCCATTATGCTTATTGGAAAGCAACTTAGGCCTAAAAAATATAGACATGATTTTATTTTCATCGTTTATGAAGTAATTCTAAAAATATCTTCGACTTCTTTTAGTTGATCTCTTTTAGATAAAACAACAACAATATCTTCTTTTTCAAAAACAAATTTTGAACTAGGCATCATAACTTTATTTTTTCTCACAATGGCTCCAATTCTTACTTGCTCAGGTAAATTTGAATCTTTAATAGATTTGTTAACTAAATCAGATGACTCTAGAATTTTAGCTTCTAAAAATTCATACTGTCCATCTAGAAGAGAATAGACGGTATCTATAGTTCCCATGTGCACGTGTTTCATTATTGTAGAAACAGTTGTCATTCTTGGATCTACTAAATCATCAATCTTTAAAGACTCTTGTAAAAGATTGTAGTTATGCTTGTGAATAATGGCGATTGTTCTTTTCGATGGAGTATATTTTTCTGCTAAAACACATGCCATTATATTATCTTCATCATCATCGGTTAATGCAAAAACTGTTTCTGCTTCTTCAATATTTGCTTCTTTTAGAATTTTTTCATCTAAAGGATCGCCACAGATAACAATTGATGACGAGAGTTCTCCGGCTATTTGTTCGGCTCTAACTTTATTTTTTTCTATTATTTTGGTACGTAAGCCATCTGTATTTTCCAAAAGCTTTGCTAAATGGAGACCTATATTTCCACCACCTATTATAAGAATTTTTTCTGCTACTTTTTCGTCATGTCCAAACACCGATAAAAGTTTATTTATCTGATCTGTACTCACTACAAGATAAACTTTGTCTCCCGCTTGCATCTTGTCGTCTTTTTTAAAAAAAACAAAAGATTCTTTTCTTTCAGCTCCAAATATATAAGCTTTAAATTCTGGAAATTTTTTTGTTAAGTCTTTTAAAGGTATATTTGCAATTGGACATTTTTTTTCAATTAAAATTTCTAATAATTTTACTTTGTCTTTTACAAAAGGAACGTTATCTAAAGCTCCAGGTGCTTCAAGTTTTCTAAACAACGATTTTGCAACTTCTCTTTCTGGTGAAATAATTACATCAATTGGTATATTAGATTTGCTATAAAGTTTGCTCCATTTTCCCTCTAAAAATTCTTGAGACCTTATTCTTGCTATTTTTTTTGAAATATTAAATAAGGAACTTGCTATTTGACAAACAACCATGTTGATTTCATCATTTCTAGTCACCGCGATAATCATATCTGCATCTTTTGCACCTGCATTTTCTAAAACAGATGGTAGTGTAGCTCTACCAACGATGCCTTTGACATCCTGGGTGTCGTTTATTTTTTTAATATCATCTGAAGACTGGTCGATTACAGTTACTGAATGCCCTTGAGCCTGTAATTGTTTACTAATTGAAAAGCCGACCATGCCGGCACCACAAATTATAATATTCATTATTAATTAATACCTTTTATTCCAAGTGATTTTAGCTTTCGGTGAAGAGCTGATCTTTCCATGCCAATAAATTCAGCTGTTTTGGAAATGTTACCTTTGTTTTTTTTAAGTTGGTTTAAAAGATAATTTTTTTCAAAGTTTTCTCTAGCCTGTTTTAGTGGATAAGACATTGAAACATTTGGATTTTCTGTATTTAAAGTTGAATTTTGATTAAGTATTTCATTTAAAAGTCTACCAACATTACTCTTATTTTCATTCTGTGAAAGTATTGAAATTCTTTCAACAAGATTTCTTAATTCCCTTACATTTCCAGGCCAATTATATGAATAAAGTAAATCATCACTTGTATTTAGTTCAACTTCAGGAATACCGTTAATCTCTGATACCTTTTGTTGAAAGTATTTAATGAGCAATGGAATATCTTCTGTTCTAGAACTTAGTTTGGGCAATTCAATAGGTACTACGTTTAACCTGTGGTATAAATCTTCTCTAAAATTTCCTATCAATACTTCATTCTTTAGATCTTTTGAGGTTGATGAAATAATTCTAGTATTAACAAAAATATCTTTAGTACCGTTTGTTCTTTTAAATTTCTGATCAATTAAAACTCTTAAAATTTTTGCTTGAGTATCTAGAGGAATCTCAGAAACTTCATCAATAAGCAAAGTTCCATTTTTTGCCTTTTCTAAAAAACCCGAGGTAATACTTCCGTCACTATTCTCTGCACCGAAAAGTTCAAGCTCATAATTATTCGGTTGTAATAATGCACCATTTAATACAACAAAAGGTTCTTTGGAACGCAATGAATTTTTATGAATTTTTCTAGCAAGAAGTTCTTTACCAGAGCCAGTGGGTCCTGAAATTAAAACTCTACTATCAGCTGAGGATAATTTTTTGATAAGTTTCTTAATTTTTAATATTTGAATACTTTCTCCAACAAATTCAAATGAATGAAAAAGTTTGTTTTCTAGTACCTGATTTTCTTTTTTTAAATTAATATTTTCTAAAGCACGGCTAATAAAATTAAGTAGCTGGTCGTACGCAAAAGGTTTTGTTATAAATTCATAAGCACCTAGTTTAAGAGACTCAACCGCCATCTCAACATTTGCATGACCTGATATCATTATAACAGGAACCAGATCGGACATGCTTTTAATTTTTTTTAATAAATCAATACCGTCTTTATCGCCTTTATCTAATTTTACGTCGACTATGGCTATATCTGGAAGTTTTTTATCTATTTCAAAAACAGCCTGGTCGTAATTTGCAGCTTCTCTAACTGAGTAATTTTTATCTTTCAAAATATTAGAAATTAAATTTCTAATATCAAAATTATCGTCGATAACTAAAATTTCATTCTTCATTTATAAAACAGGAATTGATATATTAATTTCTGCTCCATTTAATTTTTTAACAAAGTTAATATCACCGTTATGCTCATTGATAATTTTTGTTACTATCGGTAAACCAAGACCGGTTCCGTCTTTTTTAGTCGTGTAATATGGCTTAACTATATTGTTAGTTTCTTTAAAACCAGAGCCGTTATCTAGCATTTTGATCACTATATATTCATTATTCTTATCAATTTCTATAGTAATTTTACCTTGAAAATTAGCATTTTTATGTTTTTTTTCATCAATTGCTTCGATAGAATTTTTTATTAAATTTACAAATACTCTATATAACTGTTCACTATCTCCTTTAATCAGGATATTTGTTTTTAAATTATTGATTAATTTAAGATCAATTTTGTCAGTGGACATTTTATAAAATTCAATAGCTCGGTTAATTGTATCTATTATGTTAATTTTTTTTAATATTGGAGATGGCATTCTTGCGAAGTCAGAAAATTCATTAACTAATCCTTTAATATCAACTATTTGCCTATTTATAGTTTCGAGATACTTCGTAAAATCATTTTTTTCATCTTTTAATTTTTCAGAATATTTTTCTCTTAATCTATCAATAGATAGCTGAATAGGGGTAAGAGGGTTTTTAATTTCATGAGCTAACTTTCTTGCAACTGTTTCCCATGCTGAAAACCTTTCAGCTGTTAACAATTTATCCTGTTGTCTTTTTAATCTATCAATCATATTATTAAAATTCTCATTCAAAGCTTTTATTTCTTCGTCTGTTTCGATTTCTGGTACTTTAGTGTCTAATTTACCGGAGCTAATTTCTTTTGATGCAGAAATTAAATTTACTATTGGTTTTGTTAATCTTCCTGCAAAAGCAGTTGCCAATACTATTGTTAAAAAAAGCAACATTGAAACTACAATTACATAAATAATTGCAAATGTAATTTGAATTCCAGTTCTATTATTTTTAACAGTGTAATAAAAATTTACCGCTTGTTCTGTTTCCTCCAAATATCCAAGTAGCTTTGGTTCAATATTTCTTGAAATATAAAGATATGTATCTATAAAATTAGATAATTTTATCATAATTGCTGTCTTGTTTTCTTCAGAGCGGTCTATAAAAACTGGCTTTCCCTCTAACGCATTATTAAAATTTTCTTCTAAAGGAATAATAAATTCATTTTCAGGATTATTACTATCTGCCAATAAAACTTCACCTGAACTATCAAGTAAATAAATTTCGTCAACTCGCCTTAATAATCTTTGAGTTCTTACAAATTGCTTAAATCTATTTTGATTAGATGAGAAAACTCCTGAATATCTATTTAAATCTATGCTTATTAAAAAAATATCAGCTTCAACTGATCTTTTGCTATCTTCAATATAATTTTTTGCAACTTCATAAGAGTTTTTAACTGCAGATGTGATTTTTCTATCAAAATATTTTTGTAAACCAATATTAAAAAGAAAAAGAGAAAAGAAAGCAATCAATATTGAAGGAATGAAAGCAAAAAGTGATAACTGAACTACATAATTTAAACTAGTCTTAGAGCCAGTTTTTTTTTCTGTATAGCTCGAAAATAGTTTTGATATTTCTTTGATTAACAATACAAAGAATATTATTAATAACAATATATCTAATATTAAAAGGTAATAAAGATTATTCTCGTTTAAGAAATAAAAATTCTGATTAACAAAAGTTATAAAAGTGAATATACCTAATAATACACAAATGAATGATACGCTGAAAAACCATTTAAAATTTTTTATAGTATTGAGCATTTAATTCTTAACATTTTACATAAATATGAGGTAAATTAATATAATGAGTTTTTGCTTGATTTTATTAGCGGCTGGAGAAAGTAAAAGGTTTAAATCCAATATACCAAAACCTTTCATAAAAATTGGTGAAAAAACCATTTTAGAACATTCGTTAATCAAATTCTCTAAAATTAAGCAAATTAAAAATACAATTATTGTATTTAACAAAAAACACTCAAGATTTATAAAAAAAATTAAATCAAATAAATTTAAAAAAATTGTTGGGGGTAAAACAAGGCAAGAATCAACTTTAAGAGCATTGAAATATATAAAAAAAAATAGAATTAATTGCAAAAATGTTCTGATTCATGATGCAGCTAGACCAAATTTTTCACCTAAATTAATTAATCAAATTATAAAATCATCAAAAAAAAAGACGGTAATTCCAAGAATAAGAATTCATGATGCTCTAAAGAAGGTAGTGAGTAAAAAAATATTTGTTAATGTGCCAAGAGAAAATTTTTTTTTGACGCAAACACCTCAGTGTTTTAAATTTAAAGAAATTTTTAATCTACATTCAACAAGCAGGTATGTTTATAATGATGACGACCTTTCTTTGATTAAAACAATGAAAAATGTAAAACTTATAGATGGAGAAAGAAATAATTTTAAAATTACGAGCAAAGAAGATCTTGAAATGTTAAAAAATTATATAAATCTTAAAACCAAAGTGGGTATAGGTTTTGATGTTCATAGACTTGTGCCTAAGAGAAAACTATATTTAGGTGGTTTAAAAATTAAATCTAGACTAGGAACATTGGGTCATTCTGATGGAGATCCTGTTTTACATTCTATAACAGATGCAATTCTTGGTGCATGCAAGATGGGAGATATAGGAGAGCTCTTTTCTGACAAAAGCAAAAAATTTAAAAATATAAGGTCGACAATTTTATTAAAACAAGTAATGGATCAAATTATATGTAAAGGTTATTACATAAATAATTTAGATATTAATATAATTACTCAAACTCCTAAAATTAAAAAATATAAAAATAAAATGATTAATAATATTTCTAAATTATGTAAAATCTCAGAAGACAAAATAAATATAAAAGGCAAAACAACTGAAAAGCTAGGCGTTATAGGTAAAGAAAAAGCTATAGCAGCTGAGGTAATAGCAACAATTATTAAATATGATTAATAAATTAAATTACTATTTAATTACACTTTTTATTTTTGGAAATTCTGTTGAAAAATTTAGAGGAACTTGGGCGTCATTATTCACCACGCTTTTTCTATTCTTAATAATTTATATTTTAAAAATTCCTATTTTAGTAGTTTCGATATTTTTTTTAATAATTTTATTTTATTCTTTTTTTGCTATCAAAAACTGCCTAAAAAACTTCAAAGATGATGATCCGCAAGAAATAGTAATTGATGAATTTATTGGACAATCTATACCTATAATTCTTTACGAGATTTTCCATTCTGATCGATCAAATTCAGCAACAGAAGATTTGCAAATTTATTTGTGGTTCTTTTTATTATTTAGATTATTTGATGGTCTAAAACCCTTTCCAATAGATTACATTGATAAAAAATTTAAAAATACATTTGGCATTTTATTTGATGATATTTTAGCTGGTTTTTATGTTGTTATCTGTCTTGTGTTATTTATGGTTGGAAAAAGTTTATTTTTTTAATGAAAAAATTAAGTAAAAAAATAGTTGAAATATTAAGAAAAAAAAAAATTAAATTAGCTATCGCTGAGTCTTGCACTGGTGGCATGGTATCAGCTGCAATTACTTCAATAAGTGGTTCTTCTAAAATATTTACCATGGGTTTAGTCACTTACTCTAATAAATCTAAGAACGATATTTTAAAAGTACCTAAAAAAATTATTAAAAAACATGGCGCGGTCAGTAAACAATGTTGTTTTTCTATGCTTGAGAATTTAAGTAAGTTAAGTAAAAGTAATATTTGTGTTTCTATAACTGGAATTGCGGGTCCAGGTGGCGGATCTCAAAAAAAACCGGTTGGACTAGTCTATATTGGTACTAAAAAAAGTAAAAAAATACAGATAAATAGGTATTTATTTAAAAATACTGGACGTGCTAAAATCCAAAAATCAGCAACAATAAAAGCCTTAAAATTAATTTTAAAGAAAGTTTAATTAAGTATTAAAAACATTATTTTTACCGCGAGGCTATTTGCTAACAAAAAAAGGATTATTGTATTAGCGTATAAAAGAAAGATCAGCTGATTTCTAATTCTTTTTTTTTTGTTTAATAATTTAGTTTCTTTTTTCCAATATTTATTATGATCTTTGGCATCTCTAAAATCATATGAAAACATCCAATAGTTGTTGTCATTTTCGTTTGGGTCCCCTGATTTAAAATAGTTTATTGAATCTCTCAAATATCGCCAAATTAGAATGAACAATAATGTAAATAGTATTGTGGTTATCATTGTTTGTTATACAATTGTATCGCTCTTTTTTCAAAAGCATCTGCTATATTTTTTAAGCCTTGGTCAAAAGATTTTTTCATGATCATATTATAAAATACATTTTTAATTTCAAAATCAATTTTAAAAGATACCTCGCTTTGATTATTTATCTCTTTTATATTCCATTCGTTTTGGAGACTTTTTAAAGGACCGCCAATATTGTTCACTAGAATTTTATCCTTTTCTTTATAATAAGTAACGTGGCTTTTATAAGTTTGGTTCAAAAATTTTTTACCAACTGTCAAATCTGCCTCTATCTCTATAATGTCCTCTCTTTCAACTTTGCTGTATATTTTCCCATTTAAACACCATGGTACAAATTGAGGATATTTTTCAATATCCAGAATCATTTCAATTAGATCGTTTTTTTTACAGGGTATAATTTTTTTTATTGAAGCCTTTGGCATTTAATTTGCTCATCTCTTTTTTCTTTGAGTTTTTTAAAATCTTCATCAGCATGGTAAGAAGATCTTGTTAATGGAGACGATGCAACTAATAAAAAGCCTTTCAACAAAGCAATATTTTTGAGTTCCTTAAACTCATCAGGATTATAATATCTATTTAACGGATGATGTTTTGGTGAAGGTTGTAAATATTGACCAATTGTTAAAAAATCTACATTTGCGCTTCTCAAATCATCCATGACTTGTAAAATCTCCTCTTTCTTTTCACCAAGACCCACCATAATACCTGACTTAGTGAACATGCTTGGCTTTATTTTTTTTACTGACTCAAGTAATTTTAATGAAGAAAAATATCTAGATCCTGGCCTAACTTTTAAATAAAGACTTGGAACGGTTTCTATATTATGATTAAAAACATCAGGATTTGCCTCTAGCACTCTTTCAAAAGAATTTCCTTTTCTTAGAAAATCTGGTGTTAAAACTTCCACAGTAGTATTTGGATTATTTTTTTTGGTTTCTGAAACAACTTTCTTAAAATGATAAGCGCCACCATCTTCTAAGTCATCTCTATCCACAGAAGTAATAACAACGTGATTTAGTGCCAATTCTTTTACAGCATTGGAAACCTTTAAATGTTCAAATGGATCTAATTTATTTGGCTTTCCTGTTTTAACGTCGCAAAAAGCACATCCTCTCGTACATGTGTCCCCCATTATCATAAATGTAGCATGTTTTTTACTCCAACACTCAGTTATGTTTGGACAGTTAGCTTCTTGGCAAACTGTGTGAAGTTTGTTTTTATTAACTACCTCTTTTGTTTTAAAAAAAGTTCTTGTATCTAAAATTTTTGACCTAATCCAACTAGGTTTTTTTTTAATTGGATTTAAAGGTTTGTTAACTTTTTCAGGGTGTCTAGGTTTATTCATTTAATTTTATTAAAATTTCATCCTTCTTACCAAATTTAAACTTTTCTCTTACCAAGGTGTCAACAAAATCAAAATTCAATTTTTCTGAAAGTAATGAATTTTTGTGTTCAAATATAGATATTTGATCATTTAGAAAAGTTCTTTTTTGGCTTAATTGATCCTCCACCTCTTTTTTTTCAAAATATGAAATTAATCCCCTGTCACCACTAAATAGATTTATGGCTATATACAAAAAAAGGAAAATATTTAAAAACAATATCTTTCGTCTTTTTAAAACTTGAAAAAATCTCATTATTAGATTTTAGCTATTTTTGCAGAATTTCCAAGTTCCTCTTCTATTCTTAAAAGCCGATTGTATTTAGATACCCTCTCAGATCTAGCTAATGACCCCGTTTTTATTTGGGAAGATTTTGTCGCAACTGCAAAATCGGCGATAAACGTGTCCTCTGAGTCGCCAGATCTATGTGAAATAATTGTATTAATGGCATTTTGGTGAGCTAAATCAATTACTTTCAACGTTTCGCTTACAGTTCCAATTTGATTTAATTTTACCAGTACAGCATTAGCGGATTTTTCTTGTATTCCTTTTTTTAATCTTTTCAAATTGGTTGCAAATAAATCATCACCGACTATTTGTATACTAGTGGTTTTTGTTAATTTTTTCCAGGAATCCCAATCATCTTCTTTGAAAGGATCTTCTATAGATTTAATTGGGTATTTTTTAATTAATTCTAAATAATTATCAATTGTAAAAGGTTTTTTTAACTCATTTGCCGCTACATCTAAACAAATAGAAATGTCTTCACCTGGTTTTAAGCCAGATTTTTCAATAGCCTGATTAATTAATTTTATTGCTTCGTCATTATTCTCTAAGTTTGGAGCAAAACCACCTTCGTCACCAACATTGGTATTATTTACCATGCTCTTTAAATTTTGTATTACTAAAAAACTTATTCTCATAGCTTCAGAAAATGAATTAGCTTTTTCAGGTCGTATCATAAACTCCTGAACATCTAAATTATTATTAGCGTGAACGCCTCCATTTATAATATTTAAAAGAGGTATGGGTAATTTGTATTCTTTAGATTTCCCAATATATTTAAATAAAGATACTTTTTTTTCTTTTGCTGCTAACTTACATGCAGCGATAGAAACAGCCAAAATTGCATTAGCACCAAGTTTTTTCTTTTGTTCCGTGCCGTCTATTTCAATTAATTTATTGTCAATCTTAGTTTGTTCGTTGCAGTCAAAATCAATTATTGCCTTTGATATTGTGCTATTAATATTCTCAACAGCTCGCAAAACGCTTTTACCAAGATAATCCTTGTTATTTGTATCTCTTAGTTCAAATGCTTCATGGGTTCCTGTTGAAGCACCTGAAGGAACTATGGCAAAAGCTGATCCGTTTTCCGAAAAAATTTCAGCTTCAACTGTAGGATTTCCTCTACTATCAAAAACCTGTCGGCCTTTGATCTTTTTAATTTTTGCCATTCTTAATTAAATTATCTATTTCAACTAATTGTTTTAAAAGTTTTGGCATGTTTGACAAAGGAACCATATTTGGTCCGTCTGATGGTGCGTTATCTGGATCAGGATGTGTTTCTATAAAAACTGCCGCAACACCTACAGCGATTGCTGCACGTGAAAGATATTCAACAAATTCTCTCTGTCCTCCACTTTTATCTCCCATTCCACCAGGTTGTTGGACTGAGTGTGTTGAGTCAAAGACAACCGGATATCCATTCTTTGCCATGATTGGCAATGATCTCATGTCAGAAACTAAAGTATTATAACCAAAACTTGCACCCCGTTCTGTAACTAAAATATTTTTATTGCCTGAGTCTTCAATCTTTTTTGTAACATTAACCATGTCCCAAGGAGCTAAAAATTGACCCTTCTTAACATTAATAACTTTTCCTGTTTTCGCCGCAGCAATCAATAAATCCGTTTGTCTACAAAGAAAAGCTGGTATCTGCAAAACATCAACATGTTTAGAAACAATTGCACATTGTTCAATAGTATGAATATCTGTTAAAATCGGAACTCCAACTTGTTTTTTAATTTTATCAAAAACTGGTAAAGATTTTTCAAGACCAGCTCCTCTCTTACCGTTTAAGCTAGTTCTGTTTGCTTTATCAAAAGATGTTTTATAAATAAAACCAATACCAAGATCATCAGTAATTTTTTTTAATTCACCAGCAACATTTAATGCATGCTTTTCATTTTCCAATTGGCAAGGTCCAGCAATTAAAGTAAAAGGACCTGAATTTGAAATATTTAATTTTCCACATTTGACAGATTTATTTATCATTAATTTTTCCTTCCATTTGCTCCCGCCGCTTTGATAAAAGACGAAAATAATGGGTGGGGGGTAAAGGGTCTTGATTTAAATTCAGGATGAAACTGTACGCCAATAAACCAAGGGTGATTATTCAATTCAATTATCTCAGGAAGAGTTCCATCTGGGGACAGTGCGGAAAAAATTAAACCTTTTTTTTCAAAATCATCCTTATATTTAATATTTACCTCATACCTATGTCTATGTCTTTCTTTAATTTTTTTTTCTGAGTAGATTTTAGATATTAAAGAATTGTTTTTTAATACAGCATCGTATAATCCTAACCTCATTGTACCACCTAAATTCTTTCTAGTTCCTTTGATTTTTTTCGTACCTTTTTGCCACTCATCAAGTAAGCCCACAACTGGAGTGCAATTGTTTCCAAACTCGCTTGTAGAGGCATTTTTTATGTTCAATAAGTTTCTAGCAGCTTCTATAACCGCCATTTGCATACCAAAGCAAATACCAAAGAAAGGTATATTGTTCAATCTTGCGTATTTTATGGCAGCAATTTTACCTTCTGTGCCTCTTTTTCCAAATCCTCCTGGAATAAGAACTCCCGTTACCTCTTTTAGTGTTAGTTTTATATTTTCAGGTTTAAGGTTTTCCGAGTCTATTCTTTTTAAATTAACTTTTACATTATTAGATATACCTCCGTGAATCAAAGCTTCATCTAATGACTTGTAAGCATCTTTCAGATCAACATATTTTCCTATTATTCCTATATTTACATCTTTCTTAGGATTTAAAACTCGAGAAGTAATATTTTTCCATCTACTAAGATTTGGTGATTTTTTAGTTTTAATATTAAAATAAGAAAGCACCCTCTCATCCAATTTTTCTTTATGAAAGCTTATTGGTGCCTCATATATAGTTCTTACATCGACTGTTTCTATGACGTTATCAATTGGAACGTTACAAAATAATGATATTTTTTTTCTTTCAATCTTTGGGATTCCTCTTTCTGATCGACAAATTATTATATCTGGTTGAATACCCAAACTTCTTAACTCTTTGACAGAATGTTGGGTTGGTTTTGTTTTTAATTCTCCAGAAGCTTTTAGGTAAGGAACTAAAGTTAAATGTATAAACAAACTATTTTTTTTTCCAACATCATTTGAAAATTGTCTGATTGCTTCTAAAAAAGGTAAGCTTTCGATGTCTCCAACAGTACCTCCAATTTCACAAATTACAAAATCTTCTTTTTTTACATCCTGTGAAATAAACTTTTTAATTCGATCGGTCACATGAGGGACTACCTGTACGGTTCCACCTAAATAATCTCCTCTTCTTTCTTTTTGTATAATATCACTGTAAATTCCTCCAGTAGTAATATTATCAGACTGTGTAGCAGAAATTCCTGTAAATCTCTCGTAGTGTCCAATATCTAAATCTGTTTCAGCTCCATCGTCAGTTACGAAAACTTCCCCGTGCTGAAAAGGATTCATCGTACCCGGATCGACATTTAAATATGGATCTAATTTTCTTACTCTAACTTTAAAACCTCTAAGCTGTAGTAATGATGCTAGTGAAGCGGAAGAAAGACCTTTACCAAGTGATGATACCACGCCGCCAGTGACAAATACATATCGCGCCATGGAAGTATGTTATACTCTTTTTTATTCAAAAAATAAAGTCTATTCTTAGGAATCAGGAATTTTTGGCTTGTCTGAATCTTTTTCTTCCTCAATTTGCTCTATAACTGATCTAGTTTTCTGCAAATCTCCTCTTGATAAAACAACTAAAGATACACTTGATATTATAAATAACGTAGCAACTACACCTGTTAATTTTGTTAAAAAGTTACCAACGGACCTTGTTGAAGCAAAATTATCTTGGGATATCCCCAAACCTAGAGCCCCTCCTTCTGATCTCTGAAGTAGTACAAGTATTATCAAAATAATTGCTAGAAAGATGTTTGCTCCAATTAAGATAGTTTCCATACCGGTTATTTATAGAAATTTTTTATTATATCAATGAAATTTTTTGAAGATTTTGATGCACTTCCAATTAAAAAACCGTCTAATTCCTTGATAGATTTAAATTTATAAATACTTTTTTTGTCAACAGAGCCCCCATACAAAATTTTAATGTGAGTTTTCTTCTTAAAGTGATTTTTTATAAATTTTTTAAGAAAAATTATTATTTTCTTTAATTCGTTTGGACTAAGAATTTTTCCCGTTCCTATTGACCAAACAGGTTCATAAGCAATTATAATATTATTAAAATTATATCTTTTATTTAAAGCGCTTTTTAATTGATTTTTAAGTACTGTGAAAGTCTTTTTTTTTCTTTTCTCGGTACTATTTTCACCTATGCAAAGAAAAACTTTAAAATTATTTTTTAAAGTAAACTGAATTTTTTCTTGGATAATTTTGTCAGTTTCACCTGACGCTCTATTTTCAGAATGACCAATAATAATAAATTTAATTCCAATGTTCTTAATCATGAAGGGGCTAATCTGACCAGTGTGTGCACCAAAACTATCTTTGTGATAACAATTTTGCGCTGAGATTATAATTTTTTTATTTTTATACTTATTTGAAAAATCTTGTATCAGTGTATGAGGTGGGGCAATAGCTATCTTATAGCTTTTGTTATTTTTTTTATCTTTGTTGAAAAAACTGTTTATTCTATCAATAATTTTAATAGACCTTGGAATCCCGAACATTTTCCAATTTCCAACAAAATATTTTATATGACCAATCATAATTTAAGACTTTAATTATAGATTTTTTAATACAATTAATCTAAATTTCTTAAATTAAAATTATGCTTTCATCAATAAGAAAATTCTCTAAATCTTTTTTTGCAAAGATATTTATAGCTATAATTGCTTTACCTTTTATCCTTTGGGGAATGGGAGATGTTTTTACATCTGGAAAACAAAATGTATTAGCTGAAATTAATGATAAAGATAAAATTAGCACAAAAGAATTTATAACATATGTTCAAAGAGTTAATATCAAGTCTGAAGAAATTAAACTTTTAGGAAAATCAAAAGTTTTAGATCAAATATTGACAAATTTTATTAGTGAAAAAATTATATCGCTTGAAACAAATAACAAAGGTCTTCAACTAACTGATAGAGGAATATTAAAAATATTATTAAGCGATAAAGAGTTTCAAAAAGACGGTAAGTTTTCAGAAACTAAATATGAAAAGTTTATGATCGAAAGTGGATTTACTAAACCAACATATGAGAAACGAATAAAAGATATGGAACTCAAAGGACAACTACTAACTTTTTACAGTGGAGGAATTAAGCTACCAAAGTTTATTATTAATGAACAATTTAACAAGGAAAATACAAAAAAATCTATTGAATATTTAGACCTAAGTCAAATTTATAATAAAAAAATAATACCTGAAAAAGATATAAAAGAATTTTATGATAAAAATAAAAAATTCTTTACAGAAAAATATAAAAAATTTAAATATTTAGAATTAACAACTGAAATCTTAACAGGCAAACAATCTTTGGATGAAAGTTATTTTATAAAAATAGATAAAATTGAAAATGATATATTGGACGGAAAAAGATTTGATTCTATAATTCCTGAAGCACAAAAAAATATTAAAATTATTGAATTCGTCAATTCTGATAAAATTTTTGAAAATGGTAGTGAACTTAATGAAATTGAGGATGGAATTTTTGAAAAAATATTTGAAATAAAAAATAAAAATAATACTGAATTAATCACCTTGAATGATAAATATTTCATAGCAGAGATTATTGAAGAAAAAGAAGTTGCCACACCACTAAAGGATCAAAATTTAAAAAAAACTATTACGTCGCAATTAAAAATAGTTTCAATGATTGAAGAAAATAAAAAAATCACAAATAAAATAAAAAATAATGAATTTGATAAGAATAAAATGATTGAATTTTCAAAAAAGAATAATATTGAATTTAAAAAAGCTACAATTAAAAATATTAGAGATGACAAACAATTTGAAATTAATTTAATAAATCAAATTTATAAGTACAATAAAGGTCAAATATTTATTATTTCTGACAGTTTGATGAAAAAAAATTATTTAGTTGTTATTACAAACGAAGTTAATCCTGATATTGATACAAATTCAGACATTTATAAAGCTAATTTGATTAAAACAAATTCTGAGTATATAAAAAAAGTTTATCAATCATATGATGTATATATAAATTCTAAATACAAAGTTAATGTCAATGACAATGTATTTGAAAGAATAAAAAATTCGTTTTAATGAAAATAAACACAACTTTAAACACATTTAAAAAATTACATAAAAAAAAACAAAATCAAATAATTTACTATTCAAATAGTTGTAAAAATTATAGTTTTGTTGAAAATCTTTATAAATTTATTCTTGCTAAAAAAAATAGTTTTATATTTGAGTCAGTTGAAAAAGGCACTATTAGAGGCAGATATACAATAATCGGTTATAATCCTGACAAAATTTATGATATTAAAAATAAAAAAATAACTGAAGATAATTTTAAATCAAAAAAAATCATTAAAAAAGACGTTCTTAAATATTTGAATGAATTATTAAATAATTTTAAAGTAAAATCATTAAAGACATTGCCTAGAATGTCGTCAATGTTAGTGGGATATTTTTCTTACGATATAATTCGTTTAATTGAGAAAATTCCCGATAAATGTAAAAATGATATTGATATTCCTGATATACGATTAATTAGACCAAGAAACCTAGTAATATATGACAATGTTAAAAAGAAAATTTTTTTTCTAAGAAACGTATTTAAAGATGAAGGTATAAATGATTATAGAGAAGAATATGAAAAAATAAAAAAAGAATTCAATGAATTACGATTCTTCGGAACTATTCGACTTCCATCAAATTTTCACAAAAATAGAAAAAAAACAAAAGTAAAATCAAATATTACAAAATCTAAATTTAAGAAAATCGTCAATAAAGCAAAAAGCTACATTAAAAAAGGAGATATTTTTCAAGTTGTTTTAAGTCAAAGGTTTGAGGTTAATATAGAAAAACCACCTCTTGAAATATATAATAAATTGAGAATTCTTAATCCCTCTCCTTTTATGTTTTATTTTAACTTTGGTGACTTTCAAATATTGGGTAGTAGTCCAGAAATTTTAGTAAGATTAATAAATGGTGATGTAACTATTAGACCAATCGCTGGTACGAGACCTAGAGGCGTAAATAAAATTCAGGATAAAAAATTTACCTCTGAATTATTAAAGGACCCCAAAGAACTTGCGGAACATTTGATGCTTTTAGATCTTGGAAGAAACGATGTTGGTAAAGTATCTAAAAAAAATACTGTAAAAGTTACTGAAAAGTTTAAAGTCGAGAAATACTCACATGTGATGCATATAGTTTCAAATGTAATAGGGAAAATAAGAAATAACTTGTCCCTATTTGAAACTTTTTTGTCAGGCTTTCCTGCTGGAACGGTAAGCGGTGCACCCAAAATTAGAGCAATGGAAATAATTGATGAATTAGAAAATTCTAAAAGAAAACTTTATGCTGGTGGCATTGGATATTTTACTGCAAATCAAGAATTTGATACCTGTATAGCTTTAAGAACAGCATTAATTAAAAACAAAAAAATCTATGTCCAATCTGGAGCGGGCATAGTTGCTGACAGTAGTCCAAAGAATGAATATGAGGAAACGGTAAACAAAGCTAAAGCTTTACTTAAAGCAATAAATTAAATGAAAGTTCTATTAATAGATAATTATGATAGTTTTACCTATAATCTCTATCACTATCTACTATCTTTCAAATGTAAGGTAGATGTTTTGAGAAATGACAAAATTAATTCAAAAGAAATATTAAAGAGAAAATATAAAAAAATTGTTATTTCTCCAGGACCAGGAAACCCCAATCAAGCTGGAAATTGTTTAAAAATTGTAAAAAATCTTTCAAATAAAATTCCTATACTTGGTGTTTGCCTGGGCCATCAAATAATAGGTCAAGCTTTTGGCGGTAAAATAGTTAATGCAAAAAAACTTATGCATGGAAAAACTAGTAAGATTTCACATAATAAAACTGGAATTTTTAAGGGTATAAAAAATAATCTCGTTGGGACTAGATATCATAGTCTTATAATTGATAGAAAAACCCTTAATGAAGATTTTATAATTACTGCTAAAACAAAAGATAATGTAATTATGGGAATTATGCATAAAAATTATAATTTGCATGGTGTCCAATTTCACCCTGAAAGTATTAGCACTAAAGAAGGTATTAAATTAATCAAAAATTTTTTAAATTATAAATAAAATGGAAAAAATTATTAAAAAGCTCAAAAATAAACAAAGCTTGGATTTTGAAGAAAGTAAATCTGCTTTTGAAAGTATGATGTCAGGTAAGATAAGTGAGGAACAAATTCATGACTTTCTAACTTCTTCTTCGGCAAAAGGGGAAACGTCTAATGAAATAGCTGGAGGAGTGTATGTTTTGCGAAACAAAGCGACTAAAGTAAATGTGCCCGATATTGCAATTGACACTTGTGGTACCGGAGGTGATGGAAAAAATACATTGAATATTTCTACTGCTGCAGCACTATTACTGTCTAGCTTTGGAGTAAAAGTAGCTAAACACGGTAATAAATCTGTTTCATCTAAATGTGGTTCGGCAGATGTATTGGAAAAATTAAACATAAGTATTGCTCTAGGTCCTAAAGAAGTTGAAACGAGTATAAGCAATAACAACTTTGGATTTATGTTTGCTCCGACTTATCATTCAGCAATGAAATACGTTGGACCAATTAGGAAAAAAATTGGCAAAAGAACAATATTTAATTTAATTGGCCCTCTAAGTAATCCAGCAAAAGTAAAAAGACAGGTTGTTGGAGTTTTTGATAAAAAGCTACTTAAAATTTTTGCGGAAGCGCTTAAAAATTTAAATTTAAAAAAAGCATTGATAGTAAATAGTCGTGACGGTCTCGATGAAATTTCACCATACTCAATCACAGATATTGTTGAGCTGAGCGATGGAAAAATTAAAGAATCTATTTTAAATCCAAAAGATTTAGGTATTAAGGCTGCTAGCTTAGAAAATATTATTGGAAAAGATCCAGAATTTAATGCTGAAAAAATGAGAGAAATATTTCAAGGCAAAGATAATGACTTTTCTGTCGCTGTTTGTTTGAATGCTGCGGCAGGTTTAATTGTAGCAGATAAATTAAGTTCTTTTAAAGAAGGGTACGAGGAAATGAGAAAACATATACTTTCGGGGAAAGTAATTAATCATATTACAAAATTAATAACATGAGTAATACTTTAGAAAAAATAATTGCTAATAAGAGAAATGATATTGAAAAATATAAAAAATCTTATAAAATTGAATATCTTACAAACAACATATCTGCATATAAAAATTACTTAAACTTTGAAGAGAAATTAAAAAGCAAAAAAATTTCTGTTATCGCTGAGATAAAAAAAGCTAGTCCATCTGCTGGGATTATTATGGAAAACTATGATCCTAAAGCAATTGCAAAAAAGTATTTTAATTGTGGTGCTTCTTGCCTTTCAATTTTGACGGAGGAGAATTATTTTAAAGGAAATTTAGAACATATTAATGAGGTAAAAAAAGAAGTCAGATTACCTATTTTGTGTAAAGACTTTTTTATTGATCCGTATCAAGTTTATCTTGCAAAAAGCTTTGGTGCAGATGCTATTCTAATTATTTTAGCAGCTATAGATGAAAAAACTTCAAGAGAGATCTATAATGTCGCTGAGGAATTAAATATAAGTACAATAGTAGAAGTACACACAATTGAAGAAGCAAAAAAAGCGCTTAATTATAAAAATGCAATAATTGGTATTAATAACAGAAATCTTAAAACTTTAAAAACAGACATTAAAACAACTTATGACTTACACAAAATCTTAATTGATCATGCCGGTCCTATTGTTTGTGAAAGTGGAATTAAATCTGAAAAAGAAGTAGAGGACATTCTGAAGAAAACTAAGATAAATAATTTTTTGATTGGTGAATCACTTCTCAAAAATCTTGACAAAAAACCTTCTTTACTAGAAAGAATCCTTAAAATAAGCCCGTAATTCCTGTCTAATTTGACATTGATATTAAATAAGAACTTTTGTAGAACATAAATGTACGAGATTTGTTCTATGCTAACTAAAAAACAAAAAAACTTATTAATTTTTATCAATAAAAAAATCAGATCAACTGGTGTTTCCCCGTCTTACGAGGAAATGAAAAATTCACTCAACCTTAAGTCGAAATCTGGAATTCATAGACTAATATCAGCATTAGAAGAAAGAGGTTTTATCAAAAGACTAGCTCATAAAGCAAGAGCGCTTGAGGTTGTTAAGCTACCCGAAAACGCAAGTGCGCATGATTTATTTAACACTTTCACTCCAAGTGTAATTGAAGGTGGCTTAGATAAAAGCTCAAGTAAATCTACCAAGGTTTCGGTTTTGGGGTCAATAGCTGCAGGGACACCAATAGAAGCAATACAACATGAAGTTGATAAAGTAAATCTTCCAGCTGACTTTAATAAAAATGATGATCATTTTGGATTAAAAGTAAAAGGCGACTCCATGATTGAAGCAGGAATCAACGATGGTGATACAGTTATAATAAAGAAAAGTTCTAACGCAGATAACGGTCAAATAGCGGTAGTTCTTATTGATAATGAGGAAGCAACTTTAAAAAGGATCAGAAAAAAAGGAAATACAATAGCCCTTGAAAGTGCTAATAAAAAATACGGTACGAAAATATACTCTTCAAAAAGAATTAAGATTCAAGGAAAATTAGTTTCTTTATATAGAAACTTCAATTAAAATAGTTTAATTTCAATACATGGCTTTTATTTGCAGGTTTGCACCCTCACCTACAGGACCTTTGCATATTGGAGGTGTTAGGACCGCACTCTTTAATTGGTTGTTAGCTAAAAAAAATAAAGGCAAGTTTTATTTAAGAATAGAAGATACAGACAAAGAAAGATCTAAAGAGGAGTTTAAAGCGCAAATAATTAAATCTCTATCTTGGGTCGGAGTAAAATATGATGATAAAGAATTTATTCAATCAAAAAACATTAATAAACACCAAGAGATAGCTCAAGAACTTCTTACAAAAGGTTTTGCATACAAGTGTTATTGTTCCGAGGATGAAATTAAAGAACAAAAAGATAAATGTAAGAAGCAAGGTATACCTTATATTTATAATAGAAAATGGAGAGATCCTAAAAATATTCAAATTCCAAAAGATATCAAACCAGTTATTAGGTTTAAAAGCAAGATTTCAGGAAATTCTACAATTAAAGATTTGGTCCAAGGAGATGTAAGTATTTCAAACTCGATTATTGAAGATTTTGTTATTTTAAGGCAGGATGGATCTCCAACTTATCAACTATGTGCTACTGTGGATGATCATACAATGAAAGTTTCACATGTAATTAGAGGTGACGACCATAAGATCAATACATTTAAGCAAAAGCAAATTTATGAGGCTATGAAATGGAATGTTCCTGAATTTGCACATATACCATTAATCCATAGTGAAAAGGGATCTAAACTTTCCAAAAGAGACAAATCATCAACTATTGATGATTATGTTAAAATTGGAATTTTACCTAACGCATTAAGAAATTACCTGTTGAGATTAGGTTGGGCACATAAAGATAAAGAGATATTTACTTTAGAAGAAAGTATTCAGCTCTTTGACTTAAAAGGTGTTGGAAAATCCCCTTCAAAACTTGACATGTCTAGAATACTCTCACTCAATGAACATTATATTAAAAATATGGATGAAAAAATTCTTTTTGATTTTTTAAAAAAATATGCTCAAAATTATAAAAAAGCTATTAACTCATCAAAAGAAGACTCAATTATAAAGTCTATCAATTTCCTTAAAAATAAAGCAAAAACCCTTAACGATATTTACCAAAATTCACAATATATACTTAATGACGAAGTAAAGATTTCACCAGAGGATATTAAGCTTTTAGATACAAATGCTAAAAAAATTACCGTTGAGTTTCTTGAAGAATTTAAGAAGATGAAAGCGGTAAATAAAGAAATTCTTGAAAAATTGATCAATAGCTTAATTACTAAACACAAAACTAACTTTAAAAGTGTTGGTCAACCATTAAGAATTGCTTTGATAGGATCCAGATTTGGTCCTGGTATTTATAATATCATCCTCTCTCTCACAAAAGATGAGGTCATAAAAAGAATTTCTAAAATTAATTAAATTCTTTTACTAATTTAACTTGACGATTTCCTATCATATCTTTATAAAAAGAACAAATCAAGAACATTTATGAAGCTTAAATTACCTTTTTATGTTCACAAAGTTGGCGCCGGCTTTCCTTCACCTGCAACTGATTACATTGAGGATGATGTTGATTTAAATACACATCTAATAAGTAATCCACCGGCAACCTTTATAATAAGGGTGCAAGGTAAATCTATGAGTGACGTTGGTATCTATGACGGTGATTTACTGGTCGTTGATAGAAGTATCAATCCAAAGAATTCATCAACAGTAATAGCAAATGTTAACGAAGAATTGGTGGTAAAAACATTTATAAAAGGAAAAAATAATAATTACCTAGCTTCTGGTCTAAACAAAATTGAATTAAGTGAAGATCCTAATGTAATAATTTGGGGAACAGTTACTTATGTCATTCATAAATTATAATAAAAAAAAAATTGCTCTTGTAGACTGTAATTCTTTCTATGTTTCTTGTGAAAGGTTATTTAATCCAAAAATACAATTTAAACCAGTTGTAGTTTTGTCAAACAATGATGGTTGTGTAATTTCAAGATCTAACGAAGCAAAATCTTTGGGAATTAAAATGGGAGAACCTTATTTTAAAGTCAAAGAATTAATTGAAAAAAATAAAGTATATATTTTTTCATCTAACTACGCTTTGTATGGAGACCTATCTCGTAGAGTTATGAGAGTATTAAAAACTTTTTCACCTAACGTAGAAATTTATTCTATTGACGAGGCATTTATTGACTTATCTTTTTTAGACGAAAAAAGCATAGAAAATTACGGAAAAGAAATAAGAAAAAAAGTTTTGAAATGGACGGGTATTCCTACAAGCGTTGGCATATCATCAACAAAAACTCTTAGTAAAATTGCAAATAATATCGCTAAAAAAGAAAAATCAGGAGTTATGTATTTAAATGAGAATATAGATGAAAAACTTGAAAAATTTCCTATTGGAGATGTTTGGGGTGTTGGAAGACAATTATCAAAATTATATATAAAAAACGGTATAGATAATGCATACAAATTAAAATCAACCTCGAATACATGGATCAAAAAAAGTACAAACGTTTTAGGATCAAGAACTGCTATGGAACTTCGTGGTATAAACTGCATTGGTTTACAAACGCATGAAGAGAAAAGAAAAAATTGTTGTGTATCTAGATCGTTTGGTAAAAAAGTAACAGATCTACAGAAACTAGAGGAAGCTGTAACAACTTATTGCTTAAACGCTGCCGAAAAAATAAGAGGGGACAGTCAAATATGTAAAGCATTAACAGTTTTTATAAGAACAAGTCCTTTTAACAAAAATAGAAAATATTATTCAAATGGACTAACCGTTGATCTTCCGATAGCAACAAGTAATAGTATTGAGTTAGTGAAAAATGCCAAAAAAGCATTAAAGAGCATATATAAACCTGGTTACTATTATCAAAAAGCTGGAATAATTTTATCCAAATTAAAAGACTCGGACGGTAAAGATATTAATCTGTTAAGTCCTTTATTGGAAAATAAATCAAAAGAATTAATGAAAGCTATCGACTATACAAATATGAAATACGGTAGGCATGCAATTAGTATTGCAAATGCAGGAATAAACAAGGGCTGGAAAATGAGAAGAGAACATTCTTCTAGAATAGATACAGCCTCGTTTGATTATCTTCCAAAAGTAAGTGCGTCATAATTATTCAAAATCTATATTGATATAAAGGTAAAAAATTAGCTATAAAAACTCGTGGAAAAAAATATATATATAATTCACGAAAATGATGAGTGGTTAGTTCCATTAAGAGAAAGTTTTAAAAAAATAAATGCTCCGTATAAAGAATGGCATATGGATAAGAAAAGTTTTGATTTCAAAAAAACACCACCTGACGGAGTCTTTTATAATAGAATGAGCGCAAGTTCACACTCAAGGGGTCATCGATACGCACCAGAAAATACAAAAGATGTTCTTGGATGGTTAGAAAAAGAAAAAAAAAGAATTATAAATAATTCAAGAGCGTTAGAATTAGAAATTAGTAAACAAAAACAATATGAAGAACTAGAAAAGTTTAATATAAAATTTCCACAGACTTTTTATGCAAAAGATAAAGACGAATTAATCCAAAATTCAAAGAAATTTAATAAACCCTTTATTTCAAAACATAATAGGGGTGGAAGAGGTTTGGGAGTAAAGTTTTTCAAAAATGCTTCTGAACTTGAAAAATATGTAAATGAAGATTTTGAAAATTCAGTAGATGGTGTAACGCTATTACAAGAATATATCGAGTCAGATCCGAATGTAATTACTCGTGTAGAATTTGTAAAAGGAAAATTTTTATATGCAGTTCAAGTAGATGCGTCTGATGGTTTTGAATTATGTCCTGCAGATGAATGTAATGTTGAAGAAAAGTTTTGTCCTACAAATCCTGACGGTAATAAATTTATGATACTAAAAAATTATAAAAACTCAGAAATTCAAAAATATGAAGATTTACTAAAATCAAATGGTATTGAAATTGCGGGAATTGAATATATTAAAAGTAAAGATGGCACGCATTATACTTACGATATAAATACTAATACGAATTATAATTCAATCGCAGAGAGAAAGAGTGATTTAAAAGGAATGGATTCAATAGCAACATTCCTTTACAATGAACTGAAGAAATAAATTTTAAGGGGTGTCTACTAGACTGAGATTAAACCCTTGGAACCTGACCGGTAATTCAGTGAGGGAAATATGAAAATAAAATTAGCACTTGAATGGTTTATAAATCCTGATCACTTACCTTTTATTGTGGGTTTAGATAAAGGTTTGTATAAAAAAAATAATGTTGATTTAGAAATTATTGAACCTGAGGGTCATTACGATGGTTTTAAAGAGCTTGCTGAAAACAATATTCAATTAGCAACAAATGAGCCATTACACTTAATTGAAAAATACCAAAAAAATATTTGTTCGATTGGAAACTTTTTTGAAACAAATGGTGGTATTATATTTACAACAAAAGGTTATGAAAATTTAATCAATGATAAAGAAGTTAAGATTACATCACCAGTTAGTAATCCCGTTACAGACAAAATAGCTAACGATATTATTCAAAAACATTTAAAAAAGATTAATAAAACTAATAACAATATTAAAATTGTAGCTAATGATTTTTATCATATTAAACATCTTAAAGCTGGATTTGATGCTGCGTGGTTATGCTTTGAAAATTTTGAAGGTGTTGAGTCTAAACTAGAAGATTTAGAAGTAAAAAAATTATATCTAGAAGATGTTCGAATACCTAATTTTTGTGCTCTAGATGTATTTGCCTCTAAAACTTTTGCCAGAGATAATAAAAATTTAATAAATGAATTTAAATCTATGACTGAGGAAAGTATCAAAATTGTAAGTGCAGATTTAGATTATTCAAAATTCTCTTATTATGCTTATACAAAAACAAAACCTAGTCCCTTAATGGACAATATTATTAAAGATACGATACACAGATTTAAGAGTCCTTTTGATAATTCAAAAAATAAGTGGAAGAACTTACACCAATACGTAGTCACTCAAAAAATTTCTGATATATCTGACAATCAATACTCAGATATGTTTATTTAAAGACTATTTATTAAAACCGAGCTAGCTATTTTAGAAGATTTTTCTGTTTTAAAGTCCCTGATTATTTCTTGAGTTTTGTCAACTTGTTTATCTAATGCACTTTTATTATTCAAAAGTTCATCGACCTTATTATATATATCAGTAGGGTTACATTTAGATTGTAATAATTCGGGAATAATCTCTTCTTTTGCTGCTATATTAATAATATTTGCAAATTTAACTTTGACTAACATTTTTACTATAAAAAAATTAATCATTCCCATCTTATAAATAATAAGGGATGGAACTTTGGCGTTACATATTTCCAAAGATATAGTTCCAGATTTTGCAATAGCAAAAATAGATGATTTAAGTATATGTGATTTAATCTTTTCATCACCTATGGCACCACAATTTTTAAAACCTTCATTTAATAATAAATTTTGAATTAACTGGACATGTTCAGAAGTAGAATGAAAAACAAAAAATAAATCTTTATACTTTTCATTCATTTTTTTAACAAATTCAAATAAAATTGGTGTTAAAGTATTGATTTCAGACAATCTACTTCCGGGATAAATAGAGAAGATTTTTTTATTATCTTTGATGATTTGACCTATATCAACCTTACTTTTACTCTGTTCCTCTAATAAAGGATGTCCAGTAAAAGTTGAGTTTATACTTTCTTTATCAAAGTATTTTTTCTCAAAAGGAAATAATAATAATACGTGATCTAAGAAAGATTTAAGCTGCTTTACTCTATGTTCTCTCCAAACCCAAACTTGTGGTGCTACAAAATGAATAGTTTTAATACTCGGATCTATTTTTTTTACTTCTCTTGCTACACGTAATGTAAAATCTGGACTATCTACAGAAAAAAGAATATCTGGTTTAAACTTAAGAATTTCCTTTACCGTTTCATTAATTTTGCTCTTTATTTTAAAAATATTTAATAAAACTCTTGTAAATCCAAGGTATGTAACATCTTTAAGATCATAAAGAGACTTGATACCTAAAGCGTTTAAATGCTCGCCACCAACAGATAAATATTCTATATCTGGCTTTGAATTTTTAAGTTCAGAAATAACTTTAGAAGCTAATTTATCTCCTGAAGGCTCACCGGTTAGTATAAATATTTTCTTCATCCCCAAATTTTGTTTAGTGTTTCTTCTCTTTGACAACCTTTTTTGTACATCAAATACCTTATGAAATTTTTTTCATAATAATCTTGATGGTAGGTCTCTGCCATATAGAACTCTTTAAATTTTTTAACATAAGTAACGACTTTTTTGTTAAACTTTTTCTCAATATTTTTAATTGAACTTTCAATAACTTTTTTTTGATCATTATTTTCAAAAAAGACTACAGATTTATAACTTTCGCCTTTGTCACAAAATTGACCATCTGAATCGAAAGGATCTATATTAATCCAATAAATATCTAATAACTTTTCAAAGTTAATAATAGATGGATCATAAGTAATTTCTAATGTTTCGTAATGACCGGTAGTATTTTTAACTACATCTCTATATTTAGGGTTTTTTACATGCCCACCTGAATAACCAGAAATAGTTTTAAGTACACCCTCTACTTTATCAAAAGACTCTTCCATGCACCAAAAGCATCCACCAGCAAAATATATCTTATGCTTATTCTCAGCATGTATATTTGAAGATAATGTTATAAAAATAATAATTAATAATATTTTTTTCACTTAGACATTCTCCAGAGTTCTCCTTTATCCGAAAACATATAGAGTTCTCCTGTTTCTTTTTGTATTTTAATATCTCTTATTCTTCCAATTTTTCCCTTGAAGATGATTTCTTCGCTTATGAATTTATTATCGTTAAATTTTATTTTTCTTAATGACTTATCTTTAAGTGAGGTAATTAAAGCATCACCATTCCATTCGCTAAATTTATCGCCTTTATAGATTGTCATTGCACTTACTGCTATTGAAGGTACCCAATATTTAATTGCTTTTGTGAAACCTGGTTTCCATTTCGGTCCTATTTTAGAACCTGAATAATTTGTTCCACCCCATCCTAAAATTTTCCACCCATAGTTTTCTCCGTAATTAGCAGTTCCAAACCAATCTCCCCCTCTAGCACCATGATTGGTCATATATATTTTGTTATCAAAAGGTGACAAAGCCATACCCTGGGGATTTCGTACTCCAATTTGATATATCTCAGGTAACCAGTCTTTTTTATTTTTGAATTTTGGATTATCTTTTGGGATAGATCCATCAAGGTTTAATCTAATTATACTCCCAGGATGTTTTTTAGCATCCTGAGCTATCATTCCTTTACCTCTTTCACCTGCAGTTACATAGAGGTGTTCATTTTTAATAACTAATCTGGAACCAAAATGATAACCAGAGTCTATTGGAGGGTTTGCCTGGAAAATATTTTTAAATATAATATTTTTTTTATTAAATTCGCCTTTTGCAACTGACGTACTCGTCTTCCAATCGCCTCTATTTTCAGAATACGAAATATAAACTTGTCGTTTATCATATAAAACATCTAGCAATCCTCCTTGCCCAACTTCGAGAACTTTAAGATTGTGTTTTATCTCAGAGATTTTTTTATTTTTAAGGTTTAAATTGTATAATTTTCCTGACTTCTCAGTAAATATAATATTTTCTTCATCTATAAAGGATAAACTCCAAGGTTTATCCAGGGAGTCAACTATTTTTTCTAATTTTATTTCCGAAGCACATATATTGGAAGAGATTAAAAAAAATATAAAAATAAATAATTTTTTCATTTTACAGTAATAAACATTTTATTTTTATTAACGAAGTTAATACATTTTTTTCTATCTAAAAAAACGTTTTGTTTACTTTTTAAAACTATTCCTTTAAGTCCTGCTAATTTACATTGCATTAAAGTTTTTAGACCAAAAGTAGGTAAATCAATTCTGAGATCTTGTTTTTTTTTGGGAAACTTAACTAAAACACCTTTGTTTTTAAATTTTTTACTTTTACATCGCTTGAGCATTTTTTGAGTACCGCCCTTCCCTTCGATAGCAACTACTTTTTTACTTCTAACTACCGCCCCCTGACTAAAGGTATATTTGCCTAATCCACTTAATGTTTTTATAGCTTTGTTAATGTCGGCTTTGTCTTCTTTGTTAGGTTTAATTTTAGAATAGTTTCCTTTTTTTAAAGTTAATTCAGAGTTAAAAGTTAGTGAACTGATTGTTCTAATTCTTTCTTCGCTTAGTATTTTAATGATTTCTTTCAAGATAGCGGCATCTCCAAGCTTAGAACTTTTAATTATTCTTGGTATATAATACACCCCCTTGAAATCTAAACGAAGTTTGGAGAAATTTGGCTTTTTAACTCTTCCAGCAAACAAAACTTTTTTGCATTTATTTTCTTTTAATATTTTAATGATTCTACCGAATTGTCCTATTGAAACACTATGAGAATATCTGTCTTTTTTAAAAATTCTGCTTTTAGTTAAATCAATAATTAAGTATCTGATTTTTCTTTTTTTAATTTTTTTTAGAATTTCCTTTGGAAAATGTGTTTCCCCAAGTATTAATCCAATCATTATTTAGATAATGGTGAACAAATAGGTCTCTTTTTATCCTTTTCTATAAATTTAGTGACCTCTTGTACAAGTTCATTTCCTTTGTATTCGCCATTAATTTTGCTTAAATTTTCATGTAAATTACTAGATGAAAAAATTTTTTTATAAGCTTCGTCTAGTTCTATTATTTTTTTGTTTTCGTATTTTTTTCTTCTTAAGCCAATTAGATTAATTCCTTGTAAATAATTTCTATTTCCAAAAGATAAACCAAAAGGAATTACATCTTTTAAAACACCTGTCATTCCACCAATCATGGCTAGTCTACCTATTCTAGTAAATTGCTGCACTGCAGAATTTCCACCAATAATGACCGAATCTTCAATCGTAACATGTCCACCAAGAGGAACATTATTTGCGATAACAACATTGTTTCCAATTTTACAATCGTGTGCCACGTGAGATGAAATCATTAATAAACAATTATTTCCAATTACAGTTTTGCTTCCTCCGCCTGCTGTACCAGGATTAATTGTAACGTATTCTCTAATAATATTATTTTCTCCGACTTCTAAACTATTATTTTCTCCCTTGAATTTTAAATCTTGTGGAGCTGTTCCAATGCTTGCAAAAGGATATATTTTTGTTCCTTTTCCCACTTTGGTGTTTCCTTCAATATGTACGTGTGAAATTAACTCAACGTTATCATCTATTTTTACATTGGGGCCAATAATACAATATGCACCGATTTTCACGTCTTTTCCAATTTTTGCTTTTGAGTCTATTACGCTAGATTTGTGTATCATTTATTCCTATCTACTATGGTTGCTGACCACTCGGCGTCTGCCATTTTCGTGTCTTTGACTCTTGCTATACCTTTATATTTCCAAACCCTTCCATGAGATCTAATTGCTTCAATATCCAAAAGTAGTTCACAATCTGGCATTACTGGATTTCTAAAACGAGCTTTTTCAACGCTCATTAAATAAACAAGTTTGTCTTTATATTCATTAGGATCAATTCCATGAGCAGTAAGCGCGGCGGCAGCCTGTCCAAAGGCTTCGACAATCAAAACTCCCGGCATAACTGGTTGTCCAGGGAAATGCCCATCAAAAAAAAATTTTCCTTTTTTTACATTTACGATTGCGGTAGCAGATTTTAAAGGCACTATATTTATCAACTTCTCAATTAATAGCATTGGCTCCCTATGAGGAAGAAGTTTTTCTATTGTTTTTTTATCTATAGTGTTACTCATCTTTATTCTTCTTTAAAAACTCTTTTAGTGGAACAGCTGGATACCCCATAACTGTAGTATTGTCTTTAATGTCCTTTACAACTCCACTACCGCCTCCAATTCTAACATTGTTTCCAATTGTTAAATGACCTGAAACTCCAGCTTGGCCTCCAATCGAAACATTATTTCCAATAGTAGAGCTTCCTGCAAAACCCACTTGTCCGGCAATCATGCAATTTTTACCAACTCTTACGTTGTGGGCCATATGAACCTGATTGTCTAAAAAAGTATTCTCACCGATTATAGTATCTCCTATTGAACCTCTATCAATTGTACAATTAGCTCCCAATTCTACATTATCTTTCAAAATTACCCTTCCTATATGAGGAAATCTGAAATTTTTGTTTTTAATTGGTATAAAACCAAATCCTTTAACGCCAACTTTACATCCATCTTGAATTACCACGTTGTCTCCAATTATTGTATTTTTTATTGTTATATTTGATCCAATAATGCAATTTTTACCTATAACTACTCCATTTTCAATTATTGTGTTGCTACCTACAAAAGTCTTAGAACCTATTTTAACATTTTTTCCAATGAAACAATTCTTACCAAATGTAACAGATGAATATTTTGAAGATATTTTTTTAGACACCACTATGCTTTTATCTGGATAGTCTAAATCGGTATATGGATAGAATTTTTTTGATATTTTAGCTGTGGAGAAAAGTACGTTGTTAACTATTATAGCAATACATTTTATAGGTAGATGATTAGAAAGATTCTTTGTAGTAATGCAGGCGGCAGCTTTTGTTCCGCTAGCTATGTCTTTATAATTAAGAGAATTGAAGAATGTAATATCCTTTTTACCTGCTTTATCAAGTGTTTTAATATCGTATATTTTTATTTTTTTTTTTTCTTTTGATGTATCGTCTGAAAGATCGTTTAGGTTAAATGGACCTCGAGGAACAAAAAAAATTGGTTGAGACATTTAAATTTTATTTTAAATTAATTGATTTAACTTGATCATTTAAAATTTTCAAAATTTCATCTGTTATATCAACTTGTGAATTAGCCATAACTACATATTTTTTATCTAATATTATTTTAACCTTATTATCAGACATGTATTTTTTTAAAATTGGATTAAGAGAAGCCAATAGTTTATTTCTTGCCTCGTTTTTTTTACCCAAAATTTGATTATTCATATCACGTTTTCTTTTTTGGTAATTAACATTTTTTTCTCTTAATTTATTTAAACTTTTTTTGTAATCATCTTGAGATATAGTTTTTCTTTTAGATATTAAATCTTGTTCATCTTTTTTCAGCTGTTGCATTTCTTTTTCAAATTTTTTATTTTCATCAACTATTTTTTTCTTTAAAAAATCTTGTGCTTGTTTTCCTGCTTTGCTGGAATTTAGTATTTTTTGCATATCAACAAAAAACACCTCGTCTTGAGAATATGCTATATTGTTCAAAAATATAAAAAAAATTATAATTAAAAGAAATTTAACTTTTTTCATTAAAAAGATGTTCCTATTTGAAATCTAAACGTTTCTGTTACATCGCTTTCTGCTTTAGACAATGACTGAGCAAAAGTAAAATTTAATGGTCCAATCGGTGTAAACATGTTTGTAGCTACTCCTAGAGATGATCTAATTTTGCTAGATTGTCCAATTGAAGAGTCGTAATCAGCATGCCATAGGTTGGCCATATCTACAAATAAAGATATATCAGTTTGTGTGCTCTCTGGAAGTAAATTTGGAAGAGCCGCTTCAAAATTTGCGGCAATGGCATAATTTCCTCCGACGTAGTCGTCACCATCTTTAGGTCCGATTTTATTAGACTCGAAACCCCTAAGTCTTCTAGTTGGCATTTTCAATCGTTTACTTAATCTCACGTCATCATCGATTGCAGATACAGCAGCACCATAAAGTTTAAATGCACCAATAAAATCTTCGTTGACCATATGATATTTGCTAAAATTAATTGTATTCAATATAGATGCTTGGTCAGCGTATACTGGCAATTTTTGACCAAATTTTATGTAGTGTCCGTCTGTGGGCATAAATCCTCTGTCTCTTTTATCTTGAGCTATACCATAACCAAAATAAAACTCTGTGAAGTCACCTGCTTGCTTCTTTAAATTGCTTGATGCAGTGCTATCAACTCTTAAATCATCAAATGCAAAAGATATATTTGGCGAAAAGTAAATATCATCATATTGTTCAAAATTTGTACCAATATCAAATTCGGTAATAGTATTTTCGTACCCCGAGTCAGGATCGTCGTTTCTTGAACTGGTTAAACCACCATATAGTGAATTTCCAGTATAGTTGTAATTTGGATTAATAACCCTTAATCCTCCTCTTAACGAGGTATTGCTTGCATTTATAGATCCATCTACGGTTAATCCCCTGCCTAAGTAATTATTTTCTTTAATACTAAACATTACTGAAGCTCCGTCTGTTCCTACGCCTGCTCCAGCAGCTAGTTCTCCTGTTGGTTTTTCCTCTACAGATATATCCAATACTTTAAGATCGGTTGAAGAACCAGAAAGCACATTATAATTAACCTTAGCAAAAATATTCCTTGATTTTAATTTAGATATAGATTTTTCAACTTTAATTTTACTATACGGGTCACCCTCATCAACTAACATTTCGCTTCTTATAACAGAGTCATTTGTAACGGTATTTCCTTTTATATTAATTCTTTCTACCTGAACCTTTGGACCTTCAAATATTTTAAAGATTATATCTATAGCATCTTGATCAATTGTTTCAGATACGGAGTGTTGAACAAACTGTAATTCGTTATTATCAACTATCTGATCAATTTTACTTAAAACCTTTTCTACTTTAAAAGGAGAATAATAACTTCCGGCAAACTTTGTAAACTCATTGGCTAAATTTTTAAAAATGGATTTTTCAAATACCGGATCAATGTCTGTTGATATTCTTTTTATTCTATATCTTTTACCAGCATCAATGCTGTAAGTTAATTCAATATTTTTAGAATCGCCCATCTCAGCTCTGCTTGAAAGAATTTGAACGTTATAATAACCAAGGCCTAAATAATAATTTTTAAGCAATCTTTTATCTAAACCAATTCTTTCTTCGTTTAAGTATATGTTTTTTGTCAAAAATTTCCAAAATTTAGCTTCTTCAGATGTAATTACATCACGTAACCTTTTATCTTTAATTTTTTTATCTCCAACAAAATATATTTTTTGGATTTGGCTTCTTGGACCCTTATTGACATCAAATATCAGATCTATTCTTTTGGCATCAGAATCCAAAGTTTTTATTTTGGCCTCAACTTCAGCAGCATAAAATCCGATTGATTTATAATAATTTTTTATTAATTCAACATCATAAGTTACATCACTTTCAATGTAAGACCCTTTTTCTTTAAGAGAAAGAACTTTAAGTATTGCTTGTTTGAATTTTTTTGCGACCTCACCTTCAATAATTATTGAATTAATCACCGGATTTTCTTCAACACTTATTTTGAGGACTCCATTTGAAAAAGTTGTACCTACTTTTGAGAAAAATTTAGTTTCGTAAAGGTTCTTTATGATTATATCTATATCATCATTTGTATAATTTTTATTTATTTTAATTTCTCCATAAACTTTTATGGTTTCATTTGAAATTCTATTGTTTCCTGAAATTTCAACTTTTTTTAAAATATCAGCCGCAGCACCATTTGAAGCTAAGGTTAATAAAATCAGTACTAAAAAATTTTTTAAATTTTTAATCATTTTTTTCCTTCAATAATCTCAAATGTTTTCTTTCTAGCCCAGTTATCTATTTTATAAATTTCTTTAATATCTGGGTTCTTTTTTACAGCATATTTTTTAAAATCTCTATCTCTAAAAACTCTCCTTAGATATGAGTAGATATCGTTAAAACCTATTTTATTTTTTATAAAACTATCAACCAATACTTCATTACTGGCGTTAAGAATTATTGCTCCTGAATTCATATGAATATTTTTTGTAAGAAATGTAACAATTGGAAACCTTTTTTTATCAACTTTCTCAAATCTTAGTGCATCAAAACTATTAGTAAAATTATTTTTAAATTTTGACAAAGTTTCAATGTCAACTTTATTTTCATAAATAGCATTTGATATTGGAATTGACATATCAGTCTCATGGTAAAGAAATTTAGTCTGACCATTTTTAAAAGAAACTATTGCATGAACTAAAGATTGTGGGTGTATAATTATTTCATATTTATCTGATCTAAAAGGAAATAGTCTTATTGCCTCAATTACTTCTAAAACCTTATTCATTAAATTAGAGGAGTCTATCGATATTTTTTTTCCCATAGACCATTTAGGATGCTTAATTGCTTCTACGGCTTTTATATTTTTAAAAAATTTAATTTTTTTTCTTAAAAATGGTCCTCCTGATGCTGTAATATATATTTTTTTTATTTCATTATCTTTACAGTTATTTGTTAATTGATTTATAGAAAAATGTTCTGAGTCAATAGGTATAATTTTAGAGTTATTTTTTTTACATATTTTTTTTATAATATGAGACCCACAAATTGCAGTTTCTTTGTTAGCTAGTAAAACTTTTTTACTAATTTTAATAAATTTTAGAGTTGGTTTAAGGCCTGCAATACCGACAATTGCTGAAACTGTTATATCGAATTTTTTTTTTGATTTTGGTAAATCAGAAAAATCATTTAAAATTTTAACTTTATTTTTTTTAAATTTTATTTTTATCTTATTGTAAACTTCTTTATTGGTTATAATAAAATATTTAGGTTTATATTTTTTTATTTGTGTATTTATTAAATTATAATTTAAATTCGCAGACAATACACAAATATTAAATTGTCTTAAATTTTTTTGAAATATTTTTAAAGAAGTTCTGCCAATTGATCCTGTCGATCCAAGAATTGCGATTTTTTTCTTCATTAAGGAAATAAATTTAATGTATAAATAATATTTGCAACAATTACAGAAAATATAAGACTATCAATACGATCAAATATTCCCCCATGCCCAGGAAGAAGTTTTCCTGTATCTTTAATTTTTTCTAATCTTTTAAAATAAGAAATTGTCAAATCGCCAATTTGCGCAGCCAAAGAGAATAAAATTGCTAAAATAAAATATCTTGGTTTTTGAAAAAAATCTGACTCAATTCCTGTCAAAATCTCAACAATAAATCCAATTAATAAAACAGAAATAATTGAAAAAAGAAATGAGCCTAGAGCACCTGATAAAGTTTTGTTGGGACTAATTTTAGTGAATTTTCTCCATTTAAAAATTTTTCCAAAAATATATCCGCCTATGTCTGAAAAAATAGTTAAAATAATCACCCATATTAATAAAACAAAAGATGATGCTGTATCATTTCTCAAATGAAGCATTGAAAGTAATGCGATTACAAGAATTACATCTAAAAGTATTATTGAAATCTTTCTTTTAAAAACAGAAAAAACTTCAAAGTTTGCTAACACTAATAGTGCATACAAAAATGAAACTATATAATTTCCACCTTTAATTATAAAAAAAATATAAAATGGAAAAATTACTATCGATGTTAAAATTCTTTTGCTCAAATTATTCATATATTTCCAAAATTTCTCTTGACTCTTTTAAAATCTTTTAAAATTTTACGATAGTCAATAACTGTAAAATCAGGCCACAGTTTATCAATAAAATATAATTCGGAATAGGCTAATTGCCACAATAAAAAATTACTAAGCCTTTTTTTACCTCCTGTCCTTATTAAAATATCTGGGTTAGGGATACCTTTCGTATATAAATTTGTCTCAAATTTCTTTATTGAAACATTTCCCTTTTTATTTTTAGTTTTCCTTACTGCTCGTAATATCTCATTTTTAGAGCCATAATTAATAGCTAAATTTATTAAAATTTTTTTACATTTTCTAGTTCTTTTCATAGACTCGGTTAATCTCAATCTAATTTTCTTTGGTAAAATATTGATATTTCCAATTATATTAATTTTAATGTTATTTTTAACTAAATTATTAATCTCTTTAATAAAATAACTATCAATTAATTTAAATAAAAAACTTATTTCTTTTTTTGGTCTTTTCCAATTTTCTGTGGAGAATGTATAGAAAGTTAAAATTGGAATTTTAATTTTGATTGAATCTTTAACAATTTTTTCAATAACATTTATTCCGTTGATATGACCAAAATTCCTTGATTTACGTTTTTTTTTACCCCATCGACCATTACCGTCCATAATGATGGCGACATGGTTAATTCTATTCATAATTTGAGAATTTCTTTTTCTTTATCTAATAAAATATTATCAATTTTAGATATATTATCATCTGTATTTTTTTGAATTTCTTTTTCAAAATTATTAGCTTGATCTTCGCTTATAGATTTGCTTTTTAACAATTTTTTGACATTATCATTGGCGTCTCTTCTTATATTTCTAATTGAAACTTTATTTTTTTCGCCAATCGTTTTTAAATGTTTTGTTAATTCCACTCTTCTTTCTTCAGTTAACTGAGGAATATTAATTCTCAAGACTTGTCCATCAATTTGAGGATTTACACCTAAATTTGATTTTTTAATTTCACTATCGACTAAATTAACATTTGATTTATCCCAAACTTGTATGGTTATTGATCTTGGTTCGGGAACTGTTATTGTTGCCAATTGATTAATAGGCATCTTTTGACCGTAAACATCTATTCTTATTAAATCAAACATTGCAGGATTAGCCCGTCCGGTTCTCAAAGTTCCCAAATCTTTTTTTAGAGAATTTAAAGTTTTATCCATCTTTATTAAAATCTCTTTACTATTAAAATTAGAACTCATGATTGTCTAAACTCCTTCTCCTACTTTAAATCTAATAAAATCTAATACCTTGACACTTTGTTTGTCGGATGAAGTTTTTAAAAAATCTTTAACCTTTTTTTTAGGGTCCATTATCCACACCTGATTTAACAATGTATTGTCAGAGATAAATTTTTTGAGTTTGCCAATTGATATTTTTTCAATCATTTCATCTTTTTTACCGCTATTCTTTAATTCTTCTTTAATAATTTCAAGTTCTTTATCCAAAATCTTTTTATTAATACCATTTTCATCTATGGCAATGGGTGCCGAGGCAGCCACATGCATTGCAAGCTTTTTGCCAATATCTAATATTTGCTCGCTATTATTTTTTTCAAGTTTAATTATAGATATTACTTTTCCAATATTTTTTTCCACTGTGTTGTGAACATAGCTAAAATTTTGACCTGTATCATCAAAATACTTTGATCTTCTAATTGTAATTTTTTCACCTATTTTAGAAATAAGTGTAACTAAATTTTCATCAACAGTTTTTCCATTGTTCATTTTTGATGATTTAACTTTTTCGATGTCAGCTTTTTTTTCAAAATTAATTTCAGATACTTCCTTGCAAAAAAGAATGAAGTCTTTATTTTTTGCTACAAAGTCAGTTTCGCTGTTAACCTCAATAGCAGAAATCATTTGGTTTTTTTCGTAAATTAACACTAAACCGTCAGCTGCCGTACGACTCATTTTTTTTGAGGCTTTTGCGATACCTTTCTTTCTTAAAAATTCTACAGCCTTTTCAATATTATTATTATTTTCGTCTAATGCTAGTTTACAATCCTTAAAACCAACTCCTGTCATTTCCCTTAGGGTTTTAATATTTTTTAAGTTTTCACTTTTAGACATTGATCAATTCAAAATTTAATCAGCTTTTTTGTGAGGCTCTTTTGGCTGTTTTGTATTATTTTCTTTGCTTGATTCCTTTGAAATACTGCTTGGTTGTTTTTTTGCAATATATTTTTTTGCATCTAAGATTGTTTCTTTTAAAATTTCACAATATAAATTGATTGAACGTCTAGCATCGTCATTTCCTGGGATAGGATAGTTTATATCTGTTGGGTCAGAATTTGTATCTAATATTGCTACTATGGGGATTTTTAATTTAACAGCTTCTTTTATTGCCAAAGATTCTACGTTTGTATCTATAATAAAAAGCATGTCGGGAACTTTATTCATATCAGATATACCACCGAGAGATCTTTTTAATTTATCTCTCTCTTTGCCAAGTTTTAAAATTTCTTTTTTAGTAAAACCAATATCTTCTTTAGACAAATCGAGATCCAACTTTTTCAACCTTTTTATTGAGTTTTGAATTGTTTTCCAATTTGTCAGCATGCCTCCAAGCCATCTGTAATTTACATAAAATTGGCCTGTCTCTGTCGCTAATTTTAAAATATTCTCAGCAGCTTGCTTTTTTGTTGAAACGATTAAAACTCTGCCTCCAGATGAAATACATTTGTGAACTTCTTTCATCGCATCTTTAATCAAGGGTAATGTTTTTGTTAAATCAATAATGTGTATAGAATCTTTTTCACCAAAGATAAATTTTTTCATTTTCGGATTCCATCTAAGAGTTTTATGTCCGAGATGAACTCCGGCTTCTAGTAATTGTTTTATAGAAATACTTGGTATATTCATAATTTTCCGGTTTTACCTCCACAGCTTACCTTTCGGACCGGTGAGCATAAGCTCTATTGCTGTGTGCGAATTAAGCTAGTACTTATAATTTATTTAAAAAAAAATCAAGGTATTAAAAAGTTATTTTTTTAACATATTCTTTATTTTTAATATGATTAAAGGTAGTAAAATCAAATTTTCGAGGTTTTTTAAGCGAAAATGTAAAGATTTTGGGGCTTTTTTTTATTTTTATTTTAATTTGCGTATTCCCGTTCTCATTTAATATAGATTTAATTTTTTCTAAATTCGCTTCCTCATTAATTTCAATAACGACTTTTTCATAAATTTTTTTAAAAAAATCTGAAAGAGGTATAATATTTTTTATATTTATTCTTTTGGTACTTGTATTGCTTGCTAGATTTTCTTTTTGCAAAGTTAAAATAAATGAATTAGCTGCTTTTAAAATATTCCTATTTGATATTAATAAGTCAGAAAATATGAATAATTCAAATTCACTTTTCAAATCACTGAATTTAATTATTGCGAATGGTGTTCCTTTTGAACTTTTCTTTTCTTGAATTGACATAATTGTTCCAGCAACAACAGCATTGCTGGTTGTTCCATTAATAAAATTATCAAAAGATATTACGTTGGACGTTTCAAAATGATCTTTATAAATATTAAGAGGATGATCAGACATATAAAAACCAATTGACTGAAATTCACCCATTAACTTTTCGTTAGACGACCAATGTTTATTTTCTTCTAAGTGAAAATCTGAGCTCCTTTTTTCAAGACCATCGGAAAAAAGATTGTTTTGCTTACTTAATTTGTCTTCGAATATTTTTTTGTTTGTCTGAATTAATTTTGGAATTAACTCAAACAGCGCCTTTCTATTTGGCTCTAATGAATCAAAAGCACCAGCTTTAACCAGGCCTTCTAGTTGTAATTTATTAATATTTTTAGGATCAGCTCTATTAATAAAGTCACTCAAATTTTTAAAGACTCCGTTTTTATCTCTTTCTCTAATAATATTTGAGATAGCCTCATAGCCAACGCTTTTAATTCCTGAGAGAGAGTAATAAATCTTATTATTTTCGGCTTTAAAGTCGGGAAAACATTTGTTTATATCGGGTCTTACAATATCAACCTTCAATCTTTTTAATTCTTCAACATATTCTCTTAATTTGTCGGTGCTTGATAATTCCGAAGACATTGAAGCGGCGATAAAATCTTCTTTGTGATAGTATTTTAAATAAGCTGTTTGATATGCTATCAAGGCATAAGCTGCTGCGTGACTTTTATTGAAACCATATTCAGCAAATGGTTTTATTTTTTGAAAAATAAATAATGCTATGTCTTTACTAATACCGTTGTTAATCGCTCCTTTTACAAATTTTTCTTCTTGTTTTTCAAGTTCTTTTCTTTTCTTTTTACCCATAGCTTTTCTTAAAATGTCAGCCTCACCAGCGGTAAAACCAGCTAGAACTTGGGCTATTTGCATAACTTGTTCTTGATAAATAATTATTCCGTAAGTTGGTTTTAATATTTTTTCTAAACTCTCGTGTATATAATCAGGTTTTCTTATTCCATTCTTACACTCGTTATATAATGGTATATTATTCATCGGTCCAGGTCTGTATAACGCAACCAAAGCAATTATATCTTCAAATTCGGTAGGACGCATTTGTTTTAATGAAACTCTTACTCCAGAACTTTCCAATTGAAACAGGCCGGTAGTTTCACCGGTAGAAAGCATTTGAAAGATATTTTGATCATTTAAAGAGATTTTTTCTATATCTATATTTATATTTTTATTTTTTAAATTTTTTATAGTTTTGGAAATGACCGTTAAAGTTTTCAAACCTAGTAAATCAAATTTTACTAATCCGTAATTTTCAGATGATCTCATGTCAAATTGAGTAGATGGTAAAAGGAAATCTGATCCACTATCTCTGTACATTGGCACTTCCTCTGACAACTTTTCTCCTGCAATTACTACTCCAGCAGCATGAGTTGCAAGGTTTCTATTTAGACCTTCAAGTTTTAGCGAGAGCTCAATCAATTTTTTAACTTTGGGATTACTTTTCTGCTCTTCACTTATTCGTGGTTCACGTGCTATAGACTCTTGCAAGCTTAACGGTCTTGAGGGGTCGAATGGAACCATTTTACAAATTTTATCGACTTGGCTGTAAGGAAGACCTATCACTCTACCAATATCTCTCAAAGCCATTCTAGCCTTCAGTTTTCCAAAAGTTATTATATGTGCGACACCACCTTTGTATTTTGACTGAAGATATTTAAAGACCAAATCTCTTTTTTCTTCACAAAAATCAATATCAAAATCAGGCATAGATATTCTGTCAGGATTTAAAAATCTTTCAAAAATTAGTCCAAAATGAATAGGGTCAAGGTCAGTTATATCTAAAGAATATGCAACTAAAGAACCGGCACCGGAGCCTCTACCTGGACCAACGGGTATATTATTTTTTTTAGCCCACTTAATGTAATCAGAGACGATTAAAAAATATCCAGCGTAATTCATTTTATTTATAATGTTGATTTCGTGATTAAGTCTATCTTGGTAAATTTTAGTAATTTCAATTCTTTTATTCTCAGGGTGATTTTTAAAAATAAAATTTTTTAGTCTATTTTCTAACCCTATTTTGGATTGCGATAAAAGCTCCTCATTTTCGCTTAGATTTCTTGAATCGCTTAGAGATGGTAAATTTGGTTTAGATTTATTAAGTTTAAAAGAAAATCTGAATGGAAAATTGTAATTATTTTCTAAGGCCTCAGGTATATCTTTGTAAATTTTTTCTAATTCTTCAGAGGATTTAAGATAGTGTTGATCGCTAAATCTTTTTCTATTTTTCTCATCAACATAGGTTTTTTGGCCAATACATAACAAAGCATCATGAGCCTCATACATGTCAGGATTGATGTAAAAGGTCTCTTGAGATGCAATTAATGGTATTTTATATTTTCTTGATAGACCCATAAATACATTTTCAATGATTTTTTCTCCTATATCATTGTGTCTTTGAATTTCAAAATAAATAGAATTGGTAAAATATTTTTTTAAATCTAAAGAAATATTTTCAATTTCTTTTATTTTATTTTTTTTGATTAATTTTGAGTAAAGAGAATCTAATCCCCCACTTAAAACTATCAAGTCTTCATTATTTTTAAATAAATCTTCTATTAAACAATGTGGTTCTGAATTTTCTTTTACTTCCAAATAACTCTTTGATGATAACTTGGTTAAATTTTGAAAACCTAGTTCCGTCTTTGCAAAGATTGGGAGTTTACCTATTATGTCTTTATATTTAAAATTAATTTGAGACCCTATAATAGGTTGTGTTCCAACTTTACTTATCTCTTCAGAAAACTCGAGTGCACCACAGAGATTAAAATTATCACTTAAACCAATAGATAAAATTTTATTTTCTTTACAATAATCAGCTAAGTCCTCTATTTTTATTGCTCCTTCGCAAATAGAATATTGTGAATGTATTTTAAAATTTACAAATTTTGATCTACTCCTAGACATTAACTCTTTTTATAACACCATTGACGAGGCTTAAAGTATAATCCGCCTTTCGAGCTAATTCTCTATTATGAGTTGCAATAAGTATTGTTTTATTTTTTTCTTTCAATTTTAAAAAATAAGAAAAAACTTCTCTTGATGTCTCATAATCCAAATTACCTGTTGGTTCATCTGCTAAAATAATTTTTGTTTCTGACGCTATAGATCTAGCTATTGCAACTCTCTGTTGTTCGCCTCCGGATAAATCTGAAGGAAGATGATTTAATCTATGGTGAAGATTTACCTGGTCTAAAATTTTTGATGCTTTATTAATTGAAGCTTTATAATTTTGATTTCTTATAATCAATGGAATGGCTACATTTTCTAATGCTGTGAAATCCGCGAGCAAATTATTATTTTGAAATATTATAGATATATTGTCTCTGATTAATTTATTCTTTTTATCCTCATCTATGTCTTTAGTTAAATTACCAAATACTTTAAGTTTTCCATGGGTTGGTTTATCTAAAAGGGCAATTAAATGTAGAAAAGTTGATTTTCCTGAGCCCGATGGACCAATAAGAGCGATTAATTTTCCACTCTCAATGTTTAAACTGACATTTTTAAGAACTTTAATAACTGTATTGTTATTTTTAAATTCCTTTTTTAAATTTTTAATTTCTATTAAATTTTTACTCATATTTTAAAGCCTCAACAGGTTTGATTTTTGTTGCAGATATTGACGGAAGAAAAGACGAAATCGTTGTTATTATTATTGAAAAAAAAGATATTGATAAAATAGATTTTAAAGTTAATTCACTTGGAATTTCATTTAAAAAATAAATATCATTTGGAAAAATTTCTAAATTAAATGCTAATGATAAAAATTGTCTTATTTCCTCAATATAAATCGAAAAAGTAACACCTAATCCAACTCCAAAAATTGTAGCAAAGAAACCAATTAAAAAACCTGTTAAGAAAAAAGACTTCATAATAGAATTTTTGGACAAACCAAGAGATCTTAAAATTGCAATTTCTTTAGTTTTATTTTTTATAAGGATAGTAAGTCCTGAAATTATATTAAAGGCCGCAACAATAATAATTAATGTAAGTATTAAAAACATTACGTTTCGTTCAACTTTAAGAGCTGAAAAAAAGGATTTATTTATATCTGCCCATGAAAAAACATAAAAATTTTGATTCATATTTTGAATTTCATTTTTATAAATCTTAACTTTGAGAGGATCTTTTAAAAAAATTTCAAGATTAATTTCATCTACATCTTTTTCAAAAAATGATAATGTATCACTTAAATTAAAAAAAATCACATTTCTATCAAAGTCATAAAGACCACTGCTAAAAACAGCGCCAATTTCATAATAGGACTGTTTGCTTGCAGAACCTAATGGAGTAGAAACTAATGTAGATGACATAATGTTTATCTTGTCACCAACTACAACACCGAGTTCAATTGCCAATTGTTTTCCAATAATTATTTTTCCTTCATTAAAATCAGATAATTTTCCGTCTATTATATTATTATTTAAAAAGGTTATTTTTTTAATCTCTTGTTTCTCCAAACCTCTTATCAGGACTCCCTTTGCTGCGTTATTTAATAAAACAACTGCTTCACCGTTAAATGTTTTAATTAAAAGAATTTCTTCTTGATAATAAGATTTTAATTTTTTATAAAATTTATCATTTATTTTTTCATTATATGGTTTTATTGTTATGTGTGAGTTAAAACCTAATATTTTCTCTGTTAATTCCGATCTAAATCCATTCATTACAGACATTACAATTATTAATATTGCAACGCCCAGCATAATTCCTATGAAAGAAAACAAAGAGATTACTTTTAAAAAACCCTCCTTTTTTTTAGGTTTTAAATTTCTTATTGTTATTAATTTTTCTATTGTAGTAAACAATTTATTTTTTTAAAATTTTAATAATTTTGTTAATATCAGTTATTTCTGCTTCTTTATCAGATTCTTTAAATTCAAACTTATCTTGAGTTATTTTTGAACCAATTATAATTTGATAGGGAATTCCTAAGAGATCATGTTTTTTAAATTTATTTGTTATACTTTCTTCAATATCATCTAATAATACATCAATACCTTTGTTTCTTAGGTCGTTATAAACTTTTAAAGCTTTCTCAAGATTTGACATATCTTTTTTATTTATAGATGGAATTATAACAACATCAAAAGGAGCTACTGATTTTGGCCATTTCATTTTATCATTTACATATTTAGCTTCAATAATTGCCGCAACCAATCTAGACACACCAACACCATAAGATCCCATTTTAACAAAAGTCTTTTTTCCGTCCTTGCTATCTACTGTGCAGTTCATTGGTTTAGAATATTTGTCGCCAAAATAAAATATATGACCGACTTCAATACCTTTAGTCTCTAATTGGTCTCCTTTATTTACTTTTTTATTAAAATCTTCTTGATTAAATTTATCATCAGTTACAGCATAAAATTTAGAGAAGTCATCTCTCATTTTTTTTAATGAGTTTGAATCGTTTGAGTATTTATCAGTTGAAATATTAAATATTCTTTTGTCAGTGTAGATTTTACTTTCACCAGTGTCAGCTAGAATTATGAATTCATGAGATAAATCACCGCCAATTGGTCCTGTTTCAGCTTTCATTGGTATCGAACGCAAACCAAGACGCTTAAACGTTTTTAAGTATGCATAAAACATTTTATTATATGACAAAACAGCCTCATTTTCATTTAAATCAAAGGAGTAAGCGTCTTTCATATAAAACTCCCTACATCTCATTACACCAAATCTTGGTCTAAGTTCATCTCTAAACTTCCACTGAATATGGTAAAAAATTTGAGGCAATAATTTGTATGATTTAACAGATGATCTAAATATTTCTGTGATTTGCTCTTCGTTGGTAGGACCATAGAGCATCTCTCGGTTTTGCCTGTCTGAAATTCTAAGCATTTCTTCACCATAATCGTCATATCTTCCACTTTCCTTCCAAATATCAGAAGATTGTATAGTTGGCATTAACATCTCTTGAGCTCCTATATTGTTTTGCTCTTCTCTGACTATTTTTTCGATTTTTTTCATTACTTTAAAACCCAAAGGTAACCATGAATATATACCCGCGGATGATTGTCTTATCATTCCAGTCCTCAACATAAGTTGGTGTGATTTAATTTTTGCTTCCGCAGGTAAATCTTTAGTAATTGGAATGAATAGTTTTGATAAAAGCATTATATCCTAGTTATATTTATATTTGTATAAGGTTTTTTGCCAGTTTTATCTTTAATTATTTTTCTACAGTTCTGTTTAATCGAGTCGATTAAGTTTTTTTCTTGATTTTTATTTTGTATAGAAAAAGAACGACATGTGTTAAAAATATTATCTTCCATTTCAAAAATAATCTTATCATCAAAGGTTCTTTCGGGTATTCCTCTATAAGATATAACGGGTCTATTGAGTTTGCCGTTATTATTTAAAATCAAGGTAATTTCCAGGTATCCATTTTGGGACAAGTTTCTTCTTTCTTTGATAGATTGCGAATTTTCTCCTACCGCAACACTTCCGTCCAAATACATTCTTCCAGATGGAGCTTTGTCAATAATTTGTGGGTTTTCACCTGGAGAAATTCTTACAATATCACCATCCTCTACTCTAAGAGAATGAGGTATCTGCATTTCCTTCGCAAATTTAATATGCTCATTCATGTGTCTATGTTCGCCGTGAACAGGAATTATTGACCTAGGTTTGACCCAATTATACATATCTTTTAAATCATCTCTATTAGGATGGCCAGAGACATGCACAAAATCAGTTTCTTCTGTAACAAGCTCTACTTCTTGTTTTACAATATCGTTGTGTAAAGAATAAAGTTTTTTTTCATTTCCAGGGATAATTTTTGAAGAAAATATTATTGTATCCCCTTTTTCGATGAAAACATCGGGATGAATACCTTTGATTATACGTTTCATAGCTCCCATTGGCTCTCCTTGGCTGCCTGTACATAAGTAGACCATCTTTTCTCTTGGTATATTTTTTGAGTCTCTAGGATCAATAGGATCTTTAACATTATTTAAATAACCGCATTGTTTAGCGGCTTTGAAAATCCTATGCATTGATCTTCCAACTAAAGATACTTCTCTGTTAATTTTTTCAGCACAATAAAAAACACTTTCCATTCTTGCAACATTAGAAGCAAATGATGTCACAATAATTTTTTTTGATTTTAATGACATAATTTTTAATAAACTTTCTCTAACATCAGACTCTGAACCGGCTCTACCGGGATTAAATATATTTGTAGAGTCACAAATCATTGCTAGTACTTTGTCGTCACCAATTTCTTTTAATTTTTTTTCATTTATTTTATCTCCAATCAATGGGTTGGGGTCCACTTTCCAATCACCAGTATGAAGAATGTATCCGTCTGGAGTTTTGATGATTAATCCATTAGGTTCTAAAATCGAGTGTGTTAAGGTTACAAATTCTATTTCAAATGGACCAAGTTTAATGTTTCCATTTAATTTAACAATTTTAAGATTTGCTGTTATATCAATTTTTTTTTCTCTAAACTTTTCCTTAATCAAAACTGCAGTAAAAGGTGTAGCATATATATTACACTTAAGATCAGGCCATATGTGTGAAATCGCTCCAATGTGATCTTCATGAGCATGGGTCAATATGATTCCCAACAAATCTTTTTTTTTGTCTATTATAAAACCTGGATCTGGATATATAAGATCAACACCAGGTATTGAGTCATCCGCAAAACTAACGCCTGTATCAACTATGATCCATTTTTGATCTTCATCGTTACCGTAGGCGTATAAATTCATATTTCCTCCAATTTCACCAGATCCACCTAACGGACAAAAAATTAATTCATCTTTGCTCATAAGAGAAGGTCTTTATAAATTTTTATGATACCATGCATTGTAATATTATTTTCTATTTCTGCTTTTTTAATTAACCGATTTTTAAAAAAATAAGAATAACCACCAGTTAATATTATTTTGAAATTAATGCCATTTTTTTTTATAACTTTTTTAAGTATATTGTTTATTAGCCCTTCATAACCCCAAAAAAAACCAGCGCTAAGAGCTTCGACTGTATTTTTTCCGTAATTACTTGGATATTTTTTCATATTAAGCTTTGGCAGAAGAGCGGTAGAAGAAAATAAATTGTCAATAGAAAGCTTAATTCCAGGAGCTATTACTCCACCATCGTAAATTTTTTTTTTCTTTATGACGTCAAAAGTTGTAGCGGTGCCAAAATCAATAATTATACAGTTAGTATTATATTTATAAAAAGCCCCAATAGCATTTGCGATTCTATCTGATCCTAATTGAGAATATTTTGATACATTAAATTTCATTATTTTATTAAGCTTTAATTTTTTAATTTCAAAAACTTTATAATTTTTTTTGATTAATATTCTTGAAATTTTTTTAAAAACTTTTGGTACCACACTAGAAAAGAGTACTTTTTTATTAATATCTTTACTTTTTAAAATTTTTAATATATTTTTTTTTAAATTATTTTCCGAACCTAAGTTTTTTGTGTTAAATAAATAAATTTTTTTAATTTTAAAATTTTTATTTACTTTGCAGACTTTAATATTAGTATTTCCAATATCAGCAATTATATAATTCATTTTGTTAATAAGCTTTTATTATATTTATAATTAAAAAAAAATTTTTCATAACTCTTTTTTAAATTATTTAATATTGCTGTATTGTTGATATTTTTCTTGGACATCTCTGTTAGCGACGTTGATTTGAAGTTTTTAGTTATTGGTGATCTCGTGGTGTTTATTCCAATACCTATAATTAAAAACATTTTTTTTTCATAATGTATCAATTCTTGCAATATACCACATACCTTCATATTTTTTATCAACAAATCATTTGGCCATTTTATAGATACTTTTTGTGATGAATGCTCGGTAATTATTTTTTTTAAAATAATGGGATTTATTAGTGAAAATTCCTTAAAATTAGGCAAAGTTTTTTTTAGCTCAAAAAATATACTAGCAAAAAAATTTCCTTTGCATGATATCCATTTTCTACCCTTGGTTCCTCTGCCTTTTGTTTGCAAGTTAGAAAATATTATCCCTTGTATTTTTTTTTTTGATCTGATCATTCTAATTGCTACGTCGTTTGTACTACTTACATAATTAAATTTAATAAGTTTTAATATCATTAATTAACAACTATATTTGATATAATTTGATTAAAAATTGACGGATAAAGAAAAAAGGAAACCAAAAAAACACAGCTTATTAAAATTGATCCATAAATTTTCAAATTTTTAAACTTTTCAAATGGTTTCTTTGGACTATCAAAGTACATAACTTTAACTATTCTTATATAATAGAAAGCTGACAAAACGGTAGAGACCAAACCGATTATTGCTAAAGTATACATTTCACTCTCTATAACGGCCATAAAAATATAAAATTTTGCAAAAAATCCAGCGAGCGGAGGTATGCCTGCTAATGAAAACAATATTATTAATAATGAAAGAGACATTAAAGGATGATTTTTAGATGAACCCGAGAGTTCTTCGATTTCTTCGATGTATTTTCCTCCCCTTCTCATTAGAAAGATGCAACCAAATGCTCCTAGATTCATTGCAATATAAATTGAAATATAAACAATAGTGCTTTGAAAACCATTTTCTGTTCCAGCAGCTATACCTGCAATAGCATAACCTATATGCCCAATAGAACTGTAAGCCATAAGTCTCTTAATGTTGGTTTGGGCCATTGCAGCTACAGAACCTAAAATCATAGAGGCTATAGACATAAAAACTAAAATGTATTGCCATTGATCTAAAATTCCACGAAATGGCAGGTACATAAATTTAATTAAAACAACAATACCCGCTACCTTCGGAACTACAGAAAAAAAAGCAGTAACTGATGTTGGGGCGCCCTGATATACGTCAGGAGTCCACATATGAAATGGGACTGCAGAAACTTTAAATGCAAGACCAACAAGTACAAAAACCATACCAAAAATCGTTCCAATATTAAAATTACCTGTATTTCTAGATATTTCCTCAAAATTTGTTGATCCAGAAAATCCATAAAGTAAAGAACAACCATACAGGAGAAGACCAGATGCTAGTGCGCTTAAAATAAAGTATTTTAAACCCGCTTCTGAAGATTTAATGTTATCCCTATCAATAGAAGCTAAAACATATAAGCCTAATGACTGTAGTTCTAATCCTAAATAAAATAAAATAAGATCATTTGAACTAACCATAATGAACATGCCTAAAACAGACAATAGTATTATTATAGGATATTCAAATTTGTTATTCTTTGTATCTGAAATATATTGTTTTGATATTAAGAGAATAAAAAAAGAGGATAAAAGAATTAAAATCTTAGAATAAATAGAAAAATTATCAATAGTAAAGCTATCATTAAAAATTTTAGTATTTTCAATGTCAGAAGTTAAAATAATCAATAGAATCAACATGATTAATATAATTGATAATCTATAAACAATTTCAAAACTGTTTTTAATAAAAACTCCAATTAATAGAAGAGCAAAAGTTGAAATAGAAAGTAAGAGTTCTGGTATTAAAAATTTTAAAAATGGCATATATTATTTTAAAGTAATCTTTCTTCCTACATCAAAATTATAATTACTTATTAAATTATCCACTGATACCTTAATAGTTTCAAGAATCGGTTCAGGATAAAAACCAAAGAATAATACCATTAAAGATAAAGTAATTAGGTTGAACCCCTCTGAAAAATTTATATCCTTTATTTTTTTCAACTGAATATTATCCAGTTTTCCAAAAACTACTCTTTTATATAACCATAAAATATATGCTGCTGCTAAAATAACTCCAATACTAGCAACTATTGCAACTAAAAAGTTCACCTTAAAAGTTCCAACAAGAACTAAAAATTCTCCTATAAAACCACTTGTACCTGGCAATCCTAGTGCAGCCAATGCAAAAATCATGAATAGTAAAGAATATTTAGGTATTATGTGAACTAATCCGCCATATGACTTAATTAATCTTGAATTTGTCCTGTCATAAAGCACACCCACACTTAAAAAAAGAGCGGCAGAGATCAGTCCATGACTGATCATTTGATAAATACTTCCCTCTATACCTTGTGTATTAAAAGTAAAAATTCCCATAGTAACAAAACCCATATGTGCAACTGAAGAATATGCTATTAACTTTTTCATATCGTCTTGCATTAAAGCTACTAAAGAAGTGTAGATGACAGCTATCACGCTCAAAGCAAAAATTAATGGGGTGAAATATTCTGATGCGTTTGGGAACATTCCAACTGAAAATCTGAGGAAACCATATCCTGCCATTTTTAATAAAATTGCTGCTAACACGACTGAACCAGGGGTTGGGGCCTCAACGTGAGCATCAGGTAACCATGTATGCACAGGCCACATAGGAAGTTTAACTGCAAAAGAACTAAAGAATGCCAACCATAGCAAGTATTGATGTTCTTCCGGTATTTTAATTTCGTAAATTTGGGTCACATCTGTTGTGCCTGTGGTCCAATATATTGCAATAATAGCAACTAACATTAAAACAGATCCTAAAAGAGTAAATAAGAAAAATTTGAAAGCTGAATATACTTTTCTAGGGCCTCCCCAAATACCTATAATTAGAAACATTGGAATTAGTCCGGCTTCAAAAAAAAGATAAAAAACTACAAGGTCAAGAGAGCAAAAAACTCCAATCATGAAAGTTTCTAAAACAAGAAGGGCTATAAGGAATTCTTTTAATCTTGTTTTTACACTGTTAATACAAGAAATAATACAGATAGGCGTAATAAAAGCAGTTAATATAATAAATAGAATAGAAATTCCATCAATTCCAAATTTATACTTTATTAAACCACTTATCCAAGTGATCTCTTCAACAAACTGAAAATCAGAAGTATTATTATCAAACGAGTACCATAAAAATAAAGCAATAAAGAGGTTAAAGAAACTTGTAAATAAAGAAACATAAATAGCACCACGATTTTTTTCATCAGCGTCATTTTGAGTCAGGAATATAAAAAGAGCACCAATTAACGGTAAAAACGTAACAGATGATAAAATTGGAAAATTCATTTATAAAAGATAAATATAGTTAATAATAAAGACAATCCTATCAACATAACAAAGGCATAATCATATATATATCCGCTTTGAAATTTAGATGACTTCTTAGAAATAATTTTTATAATTTTAGAAATACCATCAGGACCAAATCGATCAATTGTTTTTATATCGCCTGATTTCCAAAAAAAAGATCCTAGAACTTTAGTCGGTTTTACAAATAAAAAACTATATACTTCATCAAAATACCATTTGTTTAATAAAAAATTATAAATTTTCTTATTTTTGTTTATAATATCGTCCAAGACTTTATTATTTTTAATAAATAAATAAAAAGACAATGGAATAGCAAAAATAACTAACATTGGAGTTATAAATAGAATCCAATTTGGTATTAAAGAATGGTCAAACTTATTAAGAACTAAAATTGAATCTAACCAAAAAAGATCGTAGTATTTTCCTATCAAGAAATCTTTAAATATAAATCCGGCAAAGATTGAGCCGAGAACTAAAATTCCAAGTGGAAAAATTATTATTACTCTTGAATCGTGTATTTCAGATTTAGATAAATTTTCATTATTAAATTTCCCATGAAAAGTTTTTAAAATTAATCTCCATGAATAAATAGCTGTCATAAAAGCAGTTACTATGCCCACAGCAGTTGCGGCATATCCAATATTTGTTTGTTTTAAATAAGCAAATTCAATGATTGCGTCCTTAGAGTAGTAACCTGATAAAAAGGGAAATCCAGTTAGAGCTAAAGTCCCTATAATCATGGCAATCCATGTAAAAGGCATTTGTTTCCAAATGCCTCCCATATTTCTTATATCTTGCTCTTCTTTTAAAGAATGTATTACAGATCCTGAACCAAGAAATAATAGTGCTTTAAAAAAAGCGTGAGTAAATAAATGAAATATTGCCACATGGTAAGCGCCAATACCGGCCGCAAAAAACATATAACCTAATTGGCTACAGGTTGAATATGCAATTATTCTTTTAATGTCATTTTGAACCAATGCGACTGATGCTGCAAAAAAAGCTGTAATCATCCCTATGATAGCTACAAAATTTAAGGCTACTTCAGAATATTCAAATATCGGAGAACACCTTACAACTAAAAATACTCCGGCGGTAACCATGGTAGCTGCATGTATTAAAGCAGAAACTGGTGTTGGACCCTCCATAGCATCCGGAAGCCAGGTATGTAAAAAAAATTGTGCTGACTTACCCATTGCGCCTATGAATAAAAACAAGCATATTAATGTAATTAAATTAAAATTAAGACCTATAAAGTTTATCTCTCTTTTAGAAAATTCAGGTATAAGATTAAATACTTCATCATAATTCACCGTGCCGAAGTACATGAATATTAAAAAAATCCCTATCGCAAATCCAAAGTCTCCCACTCTATTTACAATAAATGCTTTTATAGCAGCTTTGTTGGCAGAATTTTTTTTATACCAAAATCCAATTAGTAGATAGGAGCACAAACCGACACCCTCCCACCCAAAAAATAATTGTAGAAAGTTATCAGATACCACTAATACCAACATTGCAAAAGTAAACAGCGAAAGGTAAGACATGAACCTAGGTTTGTCTGGATCATGTTCCATATATCCAATTGAATAAATATGAACTAATGCTGAAACCGAGGACACAACAACTAGCATTATTGAACTTAATGGATCAATATTTATTGACCAATTAACTATAAAATTTCCTGATGTTATCCACTCATAAATTATGTAATTTCCATAATCGCCTTTGGATATTCCGTTATAAAATAAAATAATAGATAAAATTGCAGTAATACAAACAAATAAAGTTGTAATTAGCTGAGAAAAAATATCACCAAAATATTTTATCAAATATCCGAATAACGCTCCAAATAATGGCAAAAATAAAACTGCGTATTGCATTTAACCTTTCATTTCGTCAATCTCTTCAACTCTAATTGAGCCCTTATTTCTGTAGTAAGAAACTATAATTGCTAGGCCTATGGCAGCTTCTGCTGCGGCCACTGTCAATATTAGCATTGTAAATATCTGACCGGTAATATCTTGTAGATATATTGAAAAAGAAACAAGATTTATATTCACTGCCAAAAGTATTAGTTCAATAGACATCAATATTACAATTACGTTTTTTCTATTTAAAAATATACCCAGGGTGCCTAATGAAAAAATAATGGCACCAAGTGTAAGATAATGACCTAAACCAATTTCAATCATCTATTTTAATGCCTTTTTCAAATTCGACATCAACAAGCTCAACTGAATCCTCCCGTTCCCTTGCGACTTGTTTAAAGTAACTTTGTTTTTTTACTCCTTCTCGTTTTCTGTATGTTAAAACTATAGCTCCCACCATAGACAACAATAATATAATCCCTGAGATTTGGAAAAGATGTATATATTCGGTATACATTACATTTCCAATTAAATGAGTGTTTGTAAAGTTTTCATCGAAGGATAAAAATTTTGTTTCCGAAAATGTATCACGGTATTTCCAACCACCAACTATTACCACAAGTTCAAGCAAAATGACTGATCCGATAACCAATCCTGTTGGGATATGTCCAGATTTTTTGGAACCTCTAAACCAAGAAAGTTTTTGCTCTGTAACGTTCATTAGCATTACAACAAATAAAAATAAAACTGCTACAGCTCCTACATAAACTATGAGCATCATCATTCCTAAAAATTCGGCTCCAATCATTATGAACAAACAAGCAATTGAAATAAAATCTAAAATTAAAAAAAAAACTGCGTGAACAGTATTTCTAGAAACGATAACCATGATTGCAGATATAATTGCAATTAAGGAAAAGAAATAAAAAAAAAATGCGTGAGCAATCATTTGTATTTATCTATATGGTTTATCCAATTTAATATTTTGAGCTAAAACAGTTTCCCATCTATCGCCGTTTTCAAGTAGTTTTTCTTTATTGTAATAAAGTTCTTCTCTTGTCTCTGTAGCAAACTCAAAATTAGGACCCTGTACTATTGCATCAACTGGGCATGATTCCTCACAAAGTCCACAATAAATACATTTTAACATATCGATGTCGTATCTCGTAGTCTTTCTGCTGCCGTCAGCTCTTTCTTCTGACTCGATAGTTATTGCTTGGGCAGGACAGACTGCTTCACATAATTTGCATGCGATACATCTTTCTTCACCATTCGGGTATTTTCTAAGAGCATGTTCCCCTCTAAATCTAGGACTTATTTTTCCTTTTTCAAATGGATAATTAATTGTTTTCTTTTTTTTAAATATTTCTTTCATAGCAATAATAATAGCTTTTACAAATTCTGATAAAAATATTATTTTAAAAATTCTATTTAATTTCATTTAATAGTTTCCTTTAGGTAAAAGATCAAAATAAACTAAGAAACTTGCTGTTAAAACTACATATAAAAGTGAAAACGGTAGAAAAATTTTCCAACCTAATCTCATTAACTGATCGTATCTGTATCTAGGGACAATTGCTTTAACAATTGCAAAAACAAAAAATAATAATAAAATTTTTAATAACATCCAAAAAATACCAGGAATAATATTAAATGGGTAAAGATCAACTGGAGATAGCCACCCTCCTAAAAATAAAATAGAACCTAAGGCGCACAACAATAATATATTTGCATATTCACCTAACCAAAACATCGCGTACATCATTCCTGAGTATTCGGTTTGGTAACCAGCAACAAGTTCGGCTTCTGCTTCTGGTAAATCAAATGGCGGTCGATTGGTTTCAGCTAAAGCGGATATGAAAAAAATTACAAACATTGGAAAAAGAGGAATAATAAACCATAAATTTTGTTGAGCCATAACTATATCTTTTAAATTTAACGAACCTACACAAAGAAGAACATTAATAATAATAATTCCAATTGAAACTTCGTAAGATACCATTTGGGCTGCAGACCTTATTGCACCTAAAAAAGGATACTTGGAATTTGAGGCCCAACCCCCCATTATTATCCCGTAAACACCTAATGAGGAGATAGCAAAAATATAAAGTATTCCTACATTGATATCGGATATAACTATTGTTTCGCTTAATGGAATTACAGCCCATGCGGAAAGAGCTAGGGTCATAGTAATTATTGGGGCAATAATAAAAACAGCTTTGTTTGCACTAGCGGGTACAATTATTTCCTTAAAAATATACTTTAGTGCATCTGCTAAAGTTTGAAATAAACCAAAAGGTCCAACAACATTTGGTCCTTTTCTTCTTTGAATAAAACCCCATACCCGTCTATCAAACCAAACAATCATAGCGACTGATACCAATATGGGTATAAGTAAAAATAATATTTTATAAACTTCTGTATAAAGCAAATATAAAGTTTCCATAATTAAATATCTGATTTATCCCTTAAAATATTTGCTCTTGCTGTCCTGCAATCACTCATAGTTTTAGATGATCTGGCTATAGAGTTACTAAAATAATAATCAATTTTCTTTATTTCCAAATTTTCATTTAGGTTTAAATCAGGATTAGCAAAGTTAGATTTTGTAATACGGGTTTTAGGTAATAAATTGAAATCAGAATGATTTACAACCTTGTTGATCGAATCATTTCTTAATTCATTAAAATTTTTAAATAATTCAGTGTTATGAATTTTTTTAGATAATAAATTAAATATTTTCCAATCTTCTCTTGACTCTCCTGGTGGATAAGTTGCCCTAATAGATTTTTGTAATCTACCTTCTAGATTTATAAATAAGCCATTCTGTTCAGTATAAGCTGGACTCGGAAGTATAATATCTGCCATTTGTGCCATACGATCTCCATGACTGCCTTGGTAAATAATAAATTCATTATTTTTAGTAAAATTCAAATTATCAGATCCTAAAAAATAAATTAATTTAAATTCTTGTTTTTTTAATTTATCAAAAAAGACAAAATTATTATTATTTTCAATATTAAAAAAACCTAAATCTATAGCTCCTACAGATGAAGCATTTTTTAAAAGAATGTTTAATCCATTCCACTCATCATTGATTAAATTATGTTTGATAAGAAAATTTTTTACTGACTCAAAAATAAATTTACCTGATTGAAGTTCTAGAGCTGACTCACCAATGATAATAATTGGTTTTTTAGATTTTAAGAGTATTTTGCTAGCTTCATCCTCTTTATTTACAAATTTCTTTATATCAGCAACGGTATTACCAATAATCTTATAGTCATATGTTAAATCACCAGGGTCACCAAAAGATAATATTGGTAATTTTTTTTTAATAGAGGTTTTTCTTATTCTTGCATTTAGCATGGTTGCTTCATGTCTTGGATTTGTCCCGATAAGAATAATGCAATCGGAGTCTTCAATTGCTTTTATTGATGAATTAAATATATAATTGATTTTATTTTCAGGATTAATATAAAAAGGTTTTTCTCTAAAGTCATAATTTTTAACTCTAAGTTTTTTTAAAAATGACATAAAAGAGTTTGTTGTTTCTATACTGACCTGATCTCCGATATGCCCTCCTATATATTGAGGATCTATCTCTTTAAATTTAATTGATAAAATATTGATAATTTCATCCCATGTTGCTTCTTTCAAATTGCCATTTTCTCTTTTATATGGTTTGTCTAATCGTTGTTTTAATAATCCGTCGCATGCAAATCTAGTTTTATCAGAAATCCATTCTTCATTAATATTGTTATTTAGTCTCGGTAAAATTCTTTTTACTTCCCAACCATAACTGTCAACTCTAATATTGGATCCAACTGAGTCCATAACGTCGATGGTTTCTGTTTTTTTTAATTCCCACGGTCTAGCTTCAAAAGCATATGGTTTTGATGTTAATGCTCCCACTGGGCACAAATCAATTACGTTTGCAGACAATTCTGACTCCATGGATTTTTCTAAATAGGTTGTAATTTCCATGTTTTCACCACGACCTATTGCACCTAACTCAGTAACTCCCGCAACCTCCGTAGCAAATCTTATACATCTTGTACAATGAATACATCTAGTCATTTGTGTTTTGATTAGTGGACCCATGTATTTATCTTTTACTTCTCTTTTATTTTCTTTGAATCTTGATTTATCAAATCCATAATAAAGAGACTGATCTTGCAAGTCACATTCTCCGCCCTGGTCGCAAACAGGACAGTCTAAAGGATGGTTTGCTAATAAAAATTCCATGACTCCTTTTCTGGCTTTTTCTACAAATTCAGTATTAGTATTTATTTTCATACCCTCTGCTGCAGGCATTGCGCACGATGCTATTGGTTTAGAAGATTTCTCCATTTCAACTAAACACATTCGACAATTTCCAGCTATTGATAAACGTTCGTGGTAACAAAACCTAGGAATTTCAGCACCCGCTAACTCACATGCCTGTAAAACAGTCATCCCATTTTCAAAGTCTATTTCTTTATTATTTATAATTATTTTTGGCATTTTATTTTTCAAGTAAATGTTGATCAACTAAATAAGGTATGTCTCTTTTTTTCTTTATAAGTGGGTCTGAAAAACATCTCTTATCAATTTCTTTTCTGAAATGTCTTAATAGCCCTTGAACTGGCCACGCAGATCCCTCTCCAAAAGCACAAATTGTATGCCCCTCGATTTGCTTAGTCACATCTGAGAGCAAATCAATATCGTTTTTAGTTGCTTCACCTTTTGCAGCTCTTTCAAGAATTCGCCACATCCACCCAACTCCTTCCCTACATGGTGTGCATTGGCCACAACTCTCATGTTTGTAAAATTTAGCAATCCTGGCCATACATTTTAAAATATCTTCATCTTTATTTATAACTATTATTGCTGCTGTACCTAATCCACTTTTAGCTGCCACCAAAGAGTCAAAATCCATCTTGATTGTCTCACATACATCTTTAGGAATTAGAGGCATTGAAGAACCACCTGGTATAACTGCCTGTAAATTATTCCAACCTCCTTCAACACCACCAGCATATTTTTCTATCAATTCCTTTAAACTAACACCCATAGCTTCTTCAACATTGCAAGGAGTTTTAACGTTGCCTGAAATACAAAATATTTTAGTGCCTGTGTTTTTTGGACGACCAATAGAAGAAAACCATTTGCCCCCTCTTCTTAAAATTGTTGGAATAACAGCTATGGTTTCAACATTGTTAACTATAGTTGGGCATCCATATAGCCCCACTAAAGCTGGAAATGGTGGTTTTAATCTAGGTTGACCTTTATTACCTTCTAAACTTTCTAGCAGGGCAGTTTCTTCACCGCATATATAAGCACCAGCTCCATAATGAATATAAATATCTAAATCCCATTCAGTGCCACATGCATTTTTACCAATAAAATTTTTCTTATAAGCTTCGTCAATTGCATTTTGTAATATTTGACCCTCATTAAAATATTCACCTCTGATATAAATATAACAAACGTGCGCGTTTACTGCGAAAGATGAAATTAAACATCCTTCGATTAACTTTTGTGGTTCAAACCTCATTATGTCTCTATCTTTGCAAGTTCCTGGTTCTGACTCATCTGCGTTTATAACTAAATAATGAGGTCTTGATCCAATTTTTTTAGGTGCAAAAGACCATTTAACTCCGGTTGGAAAACCGGCACCACCTCTTCCTCTTAATTCAGAAATTTTAATTTCATTTATTATCCACTCACTACCTTTGGAGATTATATCTTTAGTATTTAACCAATCATCTCGCTTAATAGAATCTTCAATACTAGATCCGAGATTGTTATATAAATTTTTAAATATTTTATCTTCTTCTTTAAGCATTATTGCTCCCATTTTTTTTATTAGTAATATTATCCGGGGCGCTACTTTTCCGGTTCCTGTAAGATCCAGGTTTCAAAGGGTCATCTTGCATAAATCCATCCAATATTCTCTCAGCACTATTTTTATCTAAATCCTCATAATAGTCTTTATTTACTTGCATCATTGGTGCGTTCACACATGCACCTAAACATTCAACTTCTGTCCACGAACATAAGCCGTTTTCTGATAATGTATTCTGATTTTTTGATATTTTCTTTTCACAAATCTTTAAAATTTCATTGGATCCTCTAAGCATACATGGGCTTGTTGTGCATACTTGTACATAATATTTGCCAACTGGGGAAAGATTATACATGGTATAAAAAGTTGCGATCTCGTAAACGTTGATATACGGCATGGACAAAAGTTTTCCTATGTACTTTAATGCTGCTAGAGGAATCCAATTCTCATTCTGACTCTGAGCTAAATAAAGTAAAGGCATAACAGCACTTTTCTTTCTGTTTTCAGGATATTTTTTCAAAATATTTTTTACTAATTCCATATTTTTGCTAGTAAATTCAAATTTATCTGGCTGATTATCGTGAATTTTTTTTAAACTCATCTGTCAACTTCTCCGAATACTATATCTAATGAACCTAGTACTGCCGGGACATCAGCTAACATGTGCCCTTTAAGAAGATAATCCATTGCTTGTAAATGAGAAAATCCTGGCGCTCTTATTTTGCATCTGTATGGCTTATTGCTTCCATCCGCTATTAAATAAACCCCAAACTCACCCTTTGGGGCCTCAACAGCAGAATAAACTTCACCTTTTGGAACTCTATATCCTTCAGTAAAAAGCTTGAAATGATGAATTAAAGCTTCCATTGACTCTTTTAATTCTTCTTTAGTTGGAGGTGATATTTTGCCATCAATGGTTTTTATTGGACCGATAGGTATTTTTTTTAGACACTGTTTAATAATTTTAATACTCTCTCTCATTTCTTCTATACGGCAAAGATATCTGTCGTAGCAATCGCCATTTTTACCTATTGGTATTTTAAAATCTAAGTTTTTATAACATTCATATGGCTGCGATTTTCTTAAATCCCAAGCTACGCCTGAACCGCGGAGCATCACACCTGAAAAACTATGTGCTAGAGCCTCTTCTTTTGTGACAATTCCTATTTGAACATTTCTTTGTTTGAAGATTCTGTTATCTGTCAAAAGATTTTCTAAATCATCGATTGTTTTCGGAAAATTGTCACAAAATTCTCCAATATCCTTTAAAAGATTCATTGGAACGTCTTGGTGTACGCCACCAGTTCTAAAATAGTTAGCATGTAATCTTGATCCCGATGCTCTTTCGTAAAAAGTCATCAACGTTTCTCTTTCTTCAAATCCCCATAATGAGGGTGTTAACGCACCAACATCTAATGCTTGTGTAGTTATATTCAATAAATGACTTAAAATTCTTCCAATTTCACAAAAAATCACTCTCAGGTACTGGGCTCTTATCGGAACTTCTATTTTTAATAGTTTTTCAGTTGCTAATGCAAAAGCATGTTCCTGATTCATGGGTGCTACATAATCAAGTCTGTCAAAATATGGTAAAGCCTGGGTGTACGTTTTGTGCTCTATAAGTTTTTCCGTTCCCCTGTGAAGTAACCCTATATGTGGGTCAACTTTTTCTACTAACTCGCCGTCTAATTGGAGTATTAATCTTAGAACACCATGGGCAGCTGGGTGTTGAGGTCCAAAATTTAAGCTCATAGTTTTTTTTTGTTTATTCATTTTGGTTTTTTTTATTAATTTCCTTTAAATATTTAGTTCCCTCCCAAGGACTACTAAAATCAAAATCCCTGTAATTTTGTTCTAATTTAACAGGTTCATAAATTACTTTTTTATCTTTTTCGCTATATCTAACTTCATTAAAACCTGTTAATGGAAAATCTTTTCTTAGGGGAAAACCTTTAAAATTATAATCTGTTAATATTCTTCTTAAGTCAGGATGGTTTTTAAATTGAATTCCGTACATATCAAAAACTTCCCTTTCCATCCAATTAGCTGATGGGAAAATTTTAGTTATTGATGGAATTTTATCATTTTTGTCAAGTGCGCAGCTTATTTTTATTCTTAAATTTTTTTCATGACTTAGAAACAGGTAAAAAATTTTGAATCTTTTTTCTCTATTAGGATAATCAGCAGCAAAAATATCTATTAATTGTTTAAATTTGCAATTATTATTAGATTTTAAAAACAGAATAATACTATTTAAGTTGTTGATTTCGGAGTTAATAACTAACTCGTCATTTTCAATACTTGAATTAATAATTTTGGTTGTTAATTCAGAATTTAACAGTTTGTTTAAATTCGCTAGTTTCATTTTGATGATTATCTTGCTTGTGTGCCTTCTCTTCTAATTTTTTTTTGCAACTGAAGTATTCCATAAAGTAAAGCTTCAGCTGATGGTGGGCAACCAGGAACATAAATATCAACTGGCACGATTTTATCACAACCTCTTACCACTGAATAAGAATAATGATAATAGCCCCCGCCATTTGCGCAGCTACCCATTGATATAACATATCTTGGTTCTGGCATTTGATCGTAAACCTTTCTTAATGGTGCAGCCATTTTATTTGTCAAAGTTCCCGCAACTATCATAACGTCAGATTGTCTAGGTGAAGCCCTCGGTGCTGCACCAAATCTTTCTAAATCATATCTTGGCATTGATGTTTGCATCATTTCGACAGCGCAACATGCCAAACCAAATGTCATCCAATGTAATGAACCAGTTCTTGCCCAGTTTATCAAATTATCAGAAGATGTTGTTACAAATCCTTTTTCACTAAAATCTTTAGCTATTTTTTTAAATTCTGCCGGTATCTCTTTTTCTTTATTTTTAAAATTTGAAAAATTTAATCCCATTCCAATGCCCCTTTTTTCCACTCATAAATGAAACCAATTGTTAAAACTGCCAAAAATATTATCATTGAGTAAAACCCTAAGATTCCTATGTTTCCTAAAGATATTGCCCATGGAAATAAAAAAGCTATTTCTAAGTCAAATATAATGAATAAAATCGCAACCAAATAAAAACGAATATCAAATTGAATTCTTGAGTCGCTAAAAGCCTCAAATCCGCATTCATATGCTGAAAGTTTTTCAGGATCAGGATTTTTTGGAGAAAGTGAATAGTTAATAAGAATGAAACCAATGCTTAAAGCTAGAGCTAAAAACAAGAAAATTAGTATAGACAAATATTCTGACAAAAAATTTAATAGCATTGTTATCAATATCTACCCCAATACACATAGCTTGGAGATTCTTATATTAATTTACAATTATATATATCATCTAGATCAGAACTGTACAGGCTACAGATGTACGCACTACCATTAGTTTAAGTGCAAATGATTATCAAAAGTGGCGGGAGTGACGGGACTCGAACCCGCGACCTCCTGCGTGACAGGCAGGCGCTCTAACCAAACTGAGCTACACCCCCACTGGTGGGCGGTAAAGGACTCGAACCTATGACCCTCTCGGTGTAAACGAGATGCTCTACCAACTGAGCTAACCGCCCTGGTCAAACAACACGTGGTATACAACAAAAAATTAAGAATGTAAAAACCTAAAACTTTTGTTAATCTATAGTATCAACTGAAAGATAATTAAAATGATAATTAGTTGTCCAAATTGTACGAAAAAGTTTCAAGTGCCAGATAATGCCATTCCAAAAGCTGGTAGAACTGTACAGTGTAGTTCATGTTCACATAAATGGATGCAATACCCTATCAAAGAACCGAAAGTAGTTAAGCTAAAAGATCCAGCTCCTATTAAATCAGCACCTGCAACCAATAAAGCAAGAAAAGCTCAAAAAAAAACTTCTGGACCAGCTCCTTATTCTAAAGAGTATATGGAACAAAAATGGGGGTCTACAGTAAAAAATTATGCAGAACAAACGGGAATTTCCAAGAAAAAAGATGTATCTAAAAAAATACAAAAAACTAAATTACCAAAAACGAACCAAAATAAAGAAAAAATAAGTTTTGGTTTTTTTAATTACATTATCACATACTCAATTGGTTTCACTTTTCTTACAGGTATTTTAAATTTTGAAAGAGCAAGATTGTCAAGGAAATTTCCAGCTCTTGAACCTTATATTGATACCTTTTTTGAAACTATAGATAATATAAAAATTTTTATTTTAGACTTTATCAGATAAAAATTAATGAAAAAACGTCAATCTGCATTATGGTCAGCAAATGTTGATTTAAAAAAAAATTCACAATTAAAGAAATTTTGTGACCAATTAGAAAACAAAGGTTTAATAAAAAGTAAATTAAATTTTAAAGATCTTTGGAAATGGTCAATAAACAACAATGAACATTTTTGGTCTGAAGTATGGGATTTCACAAAAATAAAGGGTATTAAAAAAGGCTTAATTTTAAAAAAAAATAAAATTTTTTATAAAAATATTTTTTTTCCAAAATCTCAACTTAATTATGCTGAAAATTTATTAAAAAAAAGAACTGATGAAACTGCTATAAACTTTTTATCAGAAAGTTCTATAAAAAAAAAGATTTCATGGTGTGAACTTTTTGAGAAGGTGTGCAAGTTCTCTTTCTATTTAAAAAATATTAATATTAAAGAAAATGATAGAATTGCTGCATATGTTCCTAATTCTATAGAAAGTGTGATTACTTTCTTAGCATCTTCTAAAAATGGATATGTTTGGTCTTCATGTTCGCCAGATTTTGGTTCTGATGGTGTTATAGACCGGTTCTCACAGATAAAACCAAAAGTATTAATTACTTGTGATTATTATTTTTATAATGGGAAAAAAATTAATATTTTAAAAAAAATACCTGAGATTTTAAAAAAAATTAAATCTATTAAAGAAGTTATAGTTTTTCCATATGGTAACAAATTTGATAACAAATTGAGTTCTAAATTTAAAGATTTTAACTTAATTCTAAAAAAATCAAAGACTGATAAAAGTTTTAAGAAATTCCCTTTCAATCATCCTCTTTATATACTTTATTCAAGCGGTACTACAGGGGTACCGAAATGTATAACCCATGGTGCAGGAAATGTTTTAATTGAACATAACAAAGAATTTTCTTTGCACTGCAATGTTAAAATTAATGACAAGGTCTTTTATTACACAACAACTGGATGGATGATGTGGAATTGGTTAATAGGAGCTTTATCAGCAGGAGCAAGTATATATTTATATGACGGATCCCCAACATATCCTAAAAAAAATATTTTAATTGAGTTCTGTGCTAAAGAAAAAATAACTTTATTTGGTGTAAGTGCAAAATATATCGACTTTCTAAAAAAAGAAAAACTAAATTTTAAAAACAAAAATCTATCTAGTTTAAAAACTATCGCGTCTACAGGATCGCCTTTAGTGAAAGAAAGTTTTGAGTTTGTATACAAAAACATTAAAAAAAACGTTCATCTAGTATCTATAAGTGGTGGAACTGATGTTGTTGGTTGTTTGGTGTTAGGGAATATATTTTCAAAAGTTTATGCAGGCGAGATACAAGGAGAAAGTCTTGGTTTAGATATTGATATTTATAATGAAAATGGAAAAAGCGTGAATGGAAACAAAAAAGGTGAGTTAGTAATTAAAAAACCTTTTCCTACAATGCCAATAAAGTTTTGGAATGATAAAAATGATAAGAAATTTAAGAAAGCCTATTTTTCTAAATACAAAAATATCTGGCACCATGGAGATTTTATACAAAGAACAAAAAATAATGGTTATGTAATATTAGGACGATCAGATGCAACTTTAAATCCTGGTGGTGTAAGACTTGGTACAGCAGAAATATATAGGCAAGTAGAAAATATTGATTTTATTCGTGAAAGTTTAGTAGTGGGTCAAAATTTAAAAGATGATGTAAAAGTTATACTTTTTGTATTAATGAAAACTAAAAAGAAATTAGACAAAAAAGATGTTTTATTAATTAAAGATAAAATTAAAAAAAATTGTTCCCCAAAACATGTTCCCTATAAAATAATACAGGTTCCCGATATTCCGAGAACAAAAAGTGGTAAAATTGTCGAACTATCTGTAAAAAAGGCCATTCATGGAGAAAAAATTGAAAATTTAAAAGCTTTAGCCAACCCGAATAGTTTACTTTTCTTTAAAAAACTTTATGAAAATAAAATATTTAATGAAAAATAAATTTGAAATAGATGAAGTTTTAGAAGCTGTAGATTTACTATTAAATAATAGTAAAAAAAAAGAATTAAAATTAGAAAAAGAAATTGATAAACCCTTAAAGCTTACTAAAGAATTAATAAATAAAAAAGATAATATACCACAAGAAACAGAAAATATTATTTTAGAAGCTGAAAAATATTTAAAAAAAAACTAGTTTTCTAAGTCTTTTATATTAACAAAATCACCTGAAATATCGTTATTATTTTTTTTAATATTTTCAAAGAAATTCCAAGCCAATACAATTATAGTATTATTTTTATCAGTTATATAATCTTTGCTTACAATTGGTATTTTTACACCAGGTATAAATTTTCCATGTTTTAGCTTATTGTCTTCAACAATGAAATCTATTTCATTTGAAATACCATAAAAATTTAGTGCAGTAGTAGCTTTTGCAGGAGAGCCATAACCAATTAATTTTTTTCCGTTAGATTTTAATTCATTAATATTTTTTTTGACGTTTTTTTTAATTTTATAAACTTTTTCACCAAATTTTTTATAGGTTTCGTATTTTTTAATTCCAAATTTTTCTTCTTCATCAATTATTTTTTTAACGCTTTTATCTATTTTTAATTTTTTTCCTTTTTTTATATATACTCTCAATGATCCTCCATGAGTATTTATTTTTTCTGCTTTTGTTATTTTAGCATCGAACTTTTCAAAAAAATTAATCAAAGATATTATTGACCAATAATTATAATGCTCATGATAAATATTATCAAAAGTAAGGTCCTTTAAAGTTTTTAAGAGATGTTGAACTTCGATGATTATTGTGCCATTATTTTTCAAAAGTTTTAGCATGCATTCGGTCATTTCTCTTAATTTGTCAGAATGTGCAAAAACATTAGATGCCAATATAACGTCTGCATTTTTTTTTATCTTTTTTAAATTTCTCTTTTCTAAAAAGCAATTTATAGTTTTAATTTTATTTTTATTTGCTAATTTTGCCAAATTTTTTGCTGGTTCTACGCCTATAACATTTGTGAAACCCAAATCCTTAAAAGGTTTAAGGGCAACTCCATCATTGCTGCCTATATCTAATATATAAGATCTTTTTTTAGATAATTTTAAATCCTTTACGTATTTCACTGCTGCATCTTCAAAATGTTTAACAAAAGCCTTAGAAGTGGAAGATACGTAAAGGTAATTTGAAAACATCTTTTTGGGATCAACAACTACCGATAATTGGCAATTATAGCATTGATCACAATAATTCATTTCTAATGGGTACAAATCACATTTTGAATCTTTTTTATTTAGTAAGTTATTAGCTAGAGGTTGATAACCTAATGAAACAACTCTTTTTAAGTTAGTATTACCACATGAACGACAATCAAACTTATAAGATTCCAAAAGTAATTTTTTTTCATTTTCTTTAACTAAAAAATACCTTTTTGTATGTGTTACACCATAATTTTCATGTTCTCTTTCACCCCTAACTAAATTTAAAAACAATGAGTCTTGAGTAAAAACCATAGCATGGGCAACGTTTGGTTTTGTTACTATTAAATCACCTTTGTTCACAACATGAGTAATTTTTTGAGAATTTTCACCTAATAGATCTTGATATATACTTATAAATTGTCCTTGAACTAACAAACATTTTTGCTCTTGAATAGGATGGAAATGGTTGGCTCGTATTGTATTTTTTTTTGACTCTATATAACCAATTAAATTTATTGCTTCGGGTAATTCATGATTGCTAATTTTGCCTCTTTCATCGACAAATTCTTTTTTTCCTTTTGTAACGTTTTCAAGGTTTTTAGTTAATTCTTGTTTGGACCATTTATCAATCATTTCTTTAATTGAATATTCTAAATTATATAAAAATTTAAAACCTTTATTTAATAATTTTGTGTTAGAAAGTCCGTATCCTGGTGAGGGAATTGGGTCATCAGTTTCTTCGATTTTCACTTTTGGATTAAATTTTTTACAGATTTCTGATACTTTTTTTACCGTAACTGTTTCATTCGAAACATGAAAAATTTCTGAATTTATATCATTTCTTTCCTCCATAAATTTAAAACATCTTGCTGCGTCTATTAAGGGTACCAACGGTTTTAATTGTTTTCCTTTAGCAAAAAGTTTTATCACTCCATTTTGAGAGGTTATTTTAGAAAATAAATTAGGCATTATATTAATTCTTGTTGCGTCACCAGAATAACCGTGAACAGTGCCCAGTCTTAAGATTATATAATTCTTACCTGACTCTTTTATTTGTTTTTCGTTTTCAGATTTGCTTTTGGAATAGGACAAAACCGGAAGAACTTCATAATCCTCTTTAATATTATCTATTATGTCTTGTTTTCCTTCAAAAACTACATGGGTGGAAGGAAATACTATTTTACAGTTGTTAGATATTTGTGAAAGAACTCTCTCTGTTCCTTTTATTGAGATTCTTTTCATCTCATCATCTTTTGCTAAATTAACTTCGTCCTTAACTCTAGCTACATCAGTGATTCCAGCAAGATGATGAACAACATCAGCTTCTTGTAAAATTTTTTCTGCTTCTTTTGAATTTGCGATATCTGTATGAACGAAATTTATATTCCAGCTTCTAAGTTGATTAACTCTTTCAGAGAGAAAACGATTATCAATTACTGTTATTTGGTTTTTCCAACTTTCTCCTGAATATATTTTACAAATTTCTGTACCGATATATCCAAGCCCTCCGGTAATAACTATTTTCTTCATTTTGTTCTATAGATTTTTCAATATACTAATTGAAGCTTTTGTTCAAATTGTGCTTTTAAATATCTTTTAATGCGCGCTTGGAATCTCAGGTTTATCTTTATTTTGATTTGAAGTTTGACCTATATCTACCCATTCAACTGGTTTTAATTCCTTGGTCAAAGCTTGTTTTAGTACTTCGTCTACATTTTCAACGCATACGATTTCAATACTTTTTCTTATAACTTCTGGTATCTCTACTAAGTCTTTTTTATTATCCATCGGAATTAAGACTTTCTTTATTCCTGCTCTGTGAGCAGCTAGTAATTTTTCTTTCAAACCACCAATTTGAAGCACGTTACCTCTTAATGTTACTTCGCCGGTCATAGCCACATCTTTATTCACAGGTATACCTGTTATTGATGAAATTATTGAAGTTACAATTGCGGTACCCGCTGAAGGCCCATCTTTAGGAGTGGCTCCCTCTGGTACGTGTATATGAAAATCTTTCTTTTCAAAAAGAGGAGGTATAATACCGAATTCTAGTGATTTCGATCTTACATAAGATTTTGCAGCCTTAACAGACTCCTGCATAACTTCACCAAGTTTTCCAGTTATTTGCATCTTTCCCTTACCTGGCATGTTAACTGACTCTATTTTTAAAATTTCACCGCCAACTTCTGTCCAAGCTAATCCTGTTGAAACACCAATTTTGTTTTCACTCTCAATTTCACCGTAATTATATTTTTTTATTCCTAAATAGCTGTTTATATCTTTTTCTAATAATTCGTTGTTAACTTTTTCACTTGAGTCTATTTTTTTTACCATTTTTCTCGCTATTTTAGATATTTCTCTTTCTAAATTCCTAACACCCGACTCTCTTGTGTAGTCTCTTATAATTTTTTTTACAACTTCAGGAGAAATTTTCCACTCACTATCCTTTAATCCATTATCTTTACTTTGTTTAGGAATAAGAAACTTTTGAGCAATATTCGTTTTTTCATCCTCAGTGTAACCGGGCAATCTTATAATTTCCATTCTATCCAATAAAGGAGGTAGGATGTTTAAAGTATTTGCAGTAGTAACAAACATTACATCGGACAAATCGTAATCTACTTCTAAATAGTGATCATTAAATTGTTTGTTTTGTTCTGGATCTAATGCTTCAAGCAAAGCCGAGGACGGGTCCCCTCTATAATCACTGCCGACTTTGTCAATTTCATCTAATAAAAAAAGAGGGTTTTTTGTTCCGGCTTTTTTCATCATTTGAATAATTTTACCTGGCAAGGAACCTATGTAAGTTCTTCTATGACCTCTTATTTCAGCTTCGTCTCTAATACCTCCTAAAGAAATTCTGACAAATTTTCTTCCTGTAGCTCTTGCTATCGATTTTCCTAACGATGTTTTTCCAACACCTGGGGGGCCAACTAGACAAAGTATAGGACCTTTCAATTTTTCTATTCTTTTTTGGACTGCCAAAAACTCAATTATTCTTTCTTTTACTTTTTCTAAACCATAATGATCCTCATCCAAAATAGCCTGAGCCGCTTTTAGATCTTTAATGATTTTACTTTTATTTGACCATGGCAAGTCAACCATCCAGTCAAGATAATTTCTTACTACTGTTGCCTCTGCGGACATCGGACTCATAGCTTTTAGTTTTTTAAGTTCAGCCATACACTTATTTTGTGCTTCTTTACTCATTTTGGCTTTTGCTATTGACTTACTTAAATTTGATATTTCGTCTTTTCCATCTTCAATCTCACCGAGTTCTTTTTGTATTGCTTTTAACTGTTCATTTAAATAATACTCTCTCTGAGTTTTTTCCATCTGATTTTTAACTCTTCCTCTTATTTTTTTCTCCATTGTAATGACGCTAGTTTCTTTTTCGATTATTTCATAAATCTTTTCCAGCCTTTTTTTAACATCAATCATTTCAAGTAAATGTTGTTTTTCAGAAATCTCTATATTTAAGTTTGAACAAATATTGTCAGCAATTTTAGATGGGTTGCTTATTAATTTTAGGTTTTTAGTAAACTCTACAATATCTTTTCTACTTAGGTTTGATAATTTTTCAAATTTTTTGATTAAACTAGTAGCGAAAGCCTTGCTATCTTCGTCCTCTTTTTGACTTGCGATGACGTCTATTTTACAATTAAAGTATTTTTTATTTTCACTGTCCAATTCTACAATTTTTACCCTCTCTAAGCCCTCTACTAAAACTTTAACTGTGCCGTCGGGCAGCTTTAATAACTGCAAAACCTTGCTTAAACATCCAAAAGAATAAATATCATTGCTTTGAGGATCGTCTACTTCAGAATTTTTTTGTGTAACTAGCACAATAGATTTATCAGATTTCATGACTTCCTCTAGTGCTTTGATTGATTTTTTTCTACCTACAAAAAGAGGTGTGACTATTGATGGAAAAATTACAATGTCTCTTAAAGGTAAAAGTGGTTTTAAATTTTCTGAACTCATTTAATATATAATATGGCTACCTGAAAAGTAATTTCAAGTATCATTTATGCAACAGATGTGGATTTATCTTTCGAATAAGTGGTAATAGGTTCGGACTTACCTTTAACCACGCTTTTATCAACGGTTATAGAGTAAACATCGTTCATCTCTGGCAATGAAAACATTGTTTTAAGTAGTATTGATTCTAATATAGATCTGAGACCTCTTGCCCCAGTTTTTTTCTTGATTGCTTTTTTTGCAATTTCATGAAGAGCTTCTTCTCTAAACTCAAGTTTTACGTCCTCAAATTCAAATAATCTTGTGTATTGCTTCAATAGAGAATTTTTTGGTTCTTTTAAAATTTTTATTAGAGATTTTTCGTCTAGCTCTTCTAAAGTAGCGATTATTGGCATTCTACCAACAAATTCGGGGATTAATCCAAATTTAATTAAATCTTCAGGTTCCAATTGTTTTATTAACTCAGAAATTTTTTTATCTTCTTTGCTTGAAACTTTTGCTCCAAAACCAATTGATGTTCCTTTTCCTCTATTTTCAATAACTTTATCTAATCCTGCAAAAGCGCCGCCGCATATAAATAATATATTTGTTGTATCAACCTGTAAAAATTCTTGCTGAGGATGTTTTCTGCCGCCTTGGGGAGGAACGCTTGCGATAGTGCCTTCCATAATCTTTAAGAGTGCTTGCTGAACTCCCTCTCCTGAAACGTCTCTTGTTATTGAGGGATTTTCAGATTTTCTGCTTATCTTGTCGACTTCATCGATATATACGATTCCTCTTTGTGTTTTTTCAACATTGTAATCTGCTGCTTGTAGAAGTTTTAAAATAATATTTTCAACATCTTCACCAACATAACCCGCTTCTGTTAGTGTGGTTGCATCAGCCATTGTGAAAGGTACATCCAAAATTCTTGCAAGAGTTTGGGCCAGCAACGTTTTTCCGCAGCCAGTAGGACCTACTAGTAAAATATTTGATTTTGATAACTCAACATCTTTATTATTTTTAGACTCATGGTTTAATCTTTTATAATGATTGTGAACAGCTACAGATAGAACTTGTTTTGCATGCTCTTGTCCAATTACGTAATCATCTAAAATTTTACATATTTCTCTTGGTGACGGAACACCTTCATGATGTTTTACTAGAGAGCTTTTATTCTCCTCTCTAATAATGTCCATACAAAGCTCGACGCACTCATCACAGATAAAAACTGTTGGGCCGGCAATTAGTTTTTTTACCTCGTGTTGGCTTTTGCCACAGAAAGAACAGTATAGAATATTTTTATTTTTATCTGACATAACGAATCAAAATACAATTTTAAATGTTGAGAGAAAGTAAGGCAAGTACAAGTTGAGTCGCTGACTATATATTGTGTATTATTTTCTTTTTTCAACTACTGAGTCTATTAGACCGAAATCTTTAGCCTCTTGAGCAGTTAAAAACTTGTCTCTTTCTAAAGCAACGGCAATTTCTTTAACAGACTTTCCTGTGTGCTTAGAATAAATTTTGTTCAATCTTTCTTTTAAAGAAAGAATCTCTTTGGCATGTATTTGGATATCAGTTGCTTGACCTTGAAATCCTGCAGATGGTTGGTGAACCATTATTCTTGAATTTGGTAAAGAAAATCTTTTGCCTTTTTCCCCTGCAGCTAATAAAAAAGATCCCATAGAAGAAGCCTGGCCAATACACAGTGTTGAAACAGGAGACTTAATATACTGCATAGTATCATAAATTCCCAAACCTGATGTAACAAGTCCTCCTGGACTATTGATATAAAAGTAAATTTCTTTTTTAGGATTTTCAGACTCTAAAAATAAAAGTTGTGCGGTTACTAACGATGCAACACTATCATTTACGCCACCAACAAGAAAAACAATTCTTTCTTTTAATAGCCTAGAATAAATATCGTAAGCCCTCTCACCTTTGTTTGTCTGTTCAACAACCATTGGTACAAGGTTATTTAAATGTTCATCTAAATTACGAATCATAGCAATAATGCTTATACATTTTTAAACTACTTTTTGCTAACTTTTTTTATTTTTTTTTTAATTTTTGATTTTTGTTGCTTATTCTTAGAATTTTTTTGTTTTATTTTTTTATTTTTGTCATTGAAATTTTTAATTAACTCTTCAGCCTCTTTTATAGATATTGTTTTTTTATCTAAATTAATTTTTTTTTTGATCAACTGTATTATTTTATCCTCATACAACGCACCTCTTAAACTAGCAACTGCACTAGGGTTTTTTTGATAATATTCCATAACCATTTTTTCTTGGCCTGGCATGCTGCTTACATGTTTTTGAATTTCTTTTTTAATATCTTCTTCTTCTAATTTAAGATTATTTTTTTCCCCAATCTCATTTAAAATAATGCCAATTTTAATTCTTGACTTAGCTGCAGCATTATTCTGTTCTTTAAATTTTTGGATTTCATCTCCTTTTAAATTTTGATTTAAAATTTTTTCCTCTTGCTCAACTAGATTTGGAGGTAAATCTAATGAATGATTTTTTTCTATTTCATCAAGTAAACTTTTTTTTGTCATGTTATCTAAAGCACTTTTATATTCTGATGATATTTGTTTTTTAATTAAACTTTTTAAATCATTAAGATTTTTGGCACCAAGTTTTTTTGCTAATTCGTCATCTATTTTAACTTCTGCTGGTTTTTTTATATTTATTATTTTGCAATTAAAATTTGTTTTTTTATTTGCAATTTCTTTTTTTGGATAATTTTCTGGTAATTTTACAACTAATAGTTTTGACTGATCTTTTTTTGAACCTATTAATTGTTCGTCAAAACCCTTAATAAATAAATCCTTTCCTAAAACAATCTGAACATTCTTACCTTCGTTTCCTTCAAATTGTTTTCCGTCGATGTCGGCTTTATAATTAAATGTGACTAAATCTCCGATTTCTGATTTTTCATGATCTTTTTTTTCAATAAAATTTTTTTGATTTTGAGCTATTTCATTGAGTCTTTTTTCTACAGATTTATCTTCTACTAAAATTTCATATTCTAGCACTTTTATTTTATCTAAAGATTTTAACTTGACTGTTGGTAAAGTCTCAATTTCCATATTGTAATCCAAATCTTTGCCTTCACCAAAGCTCTTTAATTCAATTTTAGGCTGTCCAGCTACTTTAATTTTATTTTCTTCAATTGCTTGCTTTGATGTTTCTTTAAGAATCCCATCAATCACCTCTCCGTAAATTGCTTTACCAAACTGATTTTTCATTACTGAGGTAGGTACTTTTCCAGGTCTGAAACCCTTCAATTGAACTTTGTCTTTTAATTCTAAGAGTTTTTCATCTAACTTCCGTTGTATAGATTTTTTATCTACAAAAATCGATAAATTAGTTTTGAGACCTTTTTTTGAATTTACCTTAACCTTCATTAATACCTTTTTATTTATTTAATATTTTAACACTTACCAAAAGACTTTTTTAGTTGGTGGGCAAGAAGAGACTCGAACTCTTAAGCCTTGCGGCACTAGTTCCTAAGACTAGCGCGTATACCAATTCCGCCACTTGCCCGTATCAAAATTTCAGTGATTTATATAACATTGCTTACTATAAATAAAGCTTTGAAAATAGATAATGATTTTATGTATTAGATTTTCTTGAAATCAAATAATAAGAAATTAAATAAAATAATAATAAAGAAAAAAACCATATCCTGCTAATTAGAGGATTTTCCATAAAATAAAATCCAGGCATAATGAGAAATAAATAAATAACGTTTATGAACAATGAGGTTAGATAGTTTTTTTTTATCATTTTTTTATGTATCAACATATGCAAGTGATTACCGTCAGGTAATAAGGGAGATTTTTTCTGATATATTTTTCTAAAAAAAGAAAAGAAAACCTCAAAAAATAGATAAAAAAGAAGTGTACAAAAGAAAAAAGAGGATATTTGGGGGTTTGCATTATTTGTCTCAATAATATTTAAAGTAATAATGGCACCAAATAAATAAGACCCACCATCACCTAAAAAGATCTTGGAGCTTGGAAAATTAAACAGAAGTAATATAAAAAAAATAATAATTTGAGCAGTTATCAATAAAGCAAATTCAGCCTGATTATTATTTATACTTATAAATAAAAGTATAAAATTGATTATTAAAAGATGTATTGCTAATAAACCGTTAAATCCATCAATTAAATTAGCGCCATTAATAATAAATAAGAAACAAAGCAAAATAAAGAATGTTTCGAAAATCCTACTATACAACATCCACTCCCTTAAAACTGGAACGTCCATATTGTCTATATTTATAGACAAGAAAATTATACTTATTGATAAAATTAAAATCATTAATAACAGCCTAGCACTAGGGTCTGTTTTAATTTTTAAATCATCTGAAAAACCAATTAAAAATAATGCGACAGGTAAAAATAAGTAGTCATTTAAAATTTTCCCGAATAATAAATAATTAATTAAAATAAAGATAATTAAAGATATTATTGCTGCCAAACCTCCGCACCTAGATATTGGTTCACTATGAAATGCTTGAGGTTTTTCAAAATCTTTATCTAGCAAAACACCGTTTCTAATTTTATTTGAAAAATTTTTAGTAATTAAGAAAATAAAAAAACATATTAAAGAAAAGATGGAAAGAAGACTTAATTGTGCAGACTCTGTGTACATTAATTATTCTGAATTCCTTTGTTGCCCTTTTTTACCATAAATATTCCTGAAATAATAATTATTAGAGAAACTAATACCTTCCATGTAATTTGTTCATTCATAATTATAAAGCCAAAAATTACTCCAAATATTGGTATTAGATAAGCAACTTGTGTTTGAAAAACCATTCCAACTTTTGTCAGTATGTGAAATCTTAATAACCAAGCTAATCCAGTTGGAAAAACACCCAAATAAATAAGCGCAAGAGTAGACTCCATAGAAGGGTTAAGTTTTGCCCAGGGTTGTTGATATAAACAGAAAGGAAAAAGGAAAATTAGAGACCACAAAATGGTTGATGTGGAAACATTCCCGTTTCCATGATTTTTTAAAAACTTTAAAGTTAAAATTCCACCAACTACATAAAAGGTCGATCCACATAGAATAACTATAACATAAAATATATTGCTCTCAGATATTACCAGCTTATCAAAAAATAAGAAAATGACTCCTAAGAAACCGATTATAACTCCGATAGACTTAAAAAAATTCAACTTTTCATTTGAAGTAAAAAAATGAGCTAAAATTGTACCGCTTAAGGGAGTGGTACTCATTAGTATAGCTGCTAAATAGCTGTCTACTACATTTGTGCCATACGCTATAAGTAAAAAAGGAATAGTAATGTTGGTCAATCCTACAAGAGCATACATCTTCCAATCTTTAGAAAATGCTAAAATTTTTATTCTTCGGTAAGCACAATAAAAAGCTAATGCGATAAGAGCAAAAAAAACTCTTACAAAAACTAAAGTGATAGGATCATAGGTATAGGTTGCTATTTTTATATTAAAAAAAGCAGATCCCCAAACAGCTCCTAGTAAAATTAATAACAAAACATCTACAGTTTTTGGTTCTCTCATTCTATGATTTCTTCCTCTTTTCCATTGGTTAATTTGATTAATTCTGTATAAGTAATTTTAAATACACAATCAGGATGGCCTGCTGCACCATACATATATTTAAATCTACTTAAAGACTTGTCTATAAAAATATTCATTTTTTTTAAATGCCCTGTTGGCGCAACTCCTCCTATAGAAAAGCCAGTATTTTCTTTCACTTGATCAGCATTTGCCATTGAAACATCTTTTTCATTAAGAATTTTTTTCAATTTATTCAAAGAACACTTTTTGTCACCCGAAACTAAACAAATAAAAAATTCATTTTTAGTTCTAAAAACCAAGCTTTTGATGATAGCGCCCAGATCACATTTTAAGGAATTCGCTGCATCTTTAGCGGTTTTCGCTGTTTTGTCCAAAACTATTATTTGTAAACTTTTATCAAATATTTTTAGTTTTTCCCCAACTCTTCTGACGGGCTCTTTATTTAATAGTTCTTGCATTTTCCAATCTTTTTAACATACTTGGGATACCTTTTATTAAATCTTCTGAAATCAATCCTCTTCCATATCGTCTCGCAATATCACTGTGTATCCAAACACCTGCAGAAGCTGCTTCATTTACAGACATTTTTTTATCACCAACCAAACTTGCTATTATTCCTGCTAAAACATCGCCCGATCCAATAACTGCTAATTCGCTAGAAGTACGTGTATTTAAGATAATTTTTTTATTAGAACCAATTACAGTTTTATTTCCCTTTAGTAGAATATTAGATTTACAAATTTTCAAAAACTTTAAAACCTTATCTTCATTGCTGAGTTTTTTTTTTATAGAAGGAAAGAGTCTATGAAACTCAGCTTCGTGAGGTGTGATTAATTTATTTTTGTCCAAATATTTCAAAAGGTGTTTAGTTTTATTTTGAAATGAATTAAGTGAGTCAGCATCTAAAATTACATATTTAATATGTTTTAAAATTTCCTCAGTAAATTTCATTGTTTTTGCTGTATTACCCGCACCTGGTCCAACAAGGGCTACTTTGGTAGTTAAGCTCTCTTTTTTTAAAAAACTTTTGAGAAATGACAAATTGTTAATTTCTATTTTCAAAGCCGAAGGAAATTTACGTGATAAAATTGACAGTGTTTCCTTATTACAAATAATTTTTACAGATCCTACCCCAACCCTCAAACAAGACTCTGCTGCAAGTATTGTAGCTCCAATCATATTTTTTTGGCCACCTAATATCAAAACTCTTCCTCTAGAATATTTGTTGCTAATTTTTTTCTTCCAAGGAAATTTTTTTAACCAAATTTTTGGTGTATTCTTAAGCAATTTCATTCAATTTTGAATTGTATAATGTAAAAAATGCATAGCAGCCATATATTTTTTATCTATTTGAGAAGCATCAAAATTTGATAGTGTTACATAATTTTTTAATAAATACGAGATTATATGAGCACAAGTTCAGTACGTAAAGTGATGAAAGATAAAGAGATCGAATATGTCGATCTTAGATTTACCGATCCTAGAGGTAAACTTCAACACGTAACCATGGATGCAACAGTCGTTGATGACGACATGCTGGAAAACGGCGTTTTCTTTGATGGCTCTTCCATCGCTGGATGGAAAGCAATTAATGAGTCAGATATGATTTTAAAACCTGATTTATCAAGAACAGTTGTCGATCCATTTACATCACATAATACTCTTAATATATTTTGTGATATTCTTGATGCCATTAAGAAAGACCCTTATGAGAGAGACCCAAGAGGAACAGCAAAAAAAGCTGAAGCATATTTAAAGAAAACTGGTGTGGGAGATAAAGCTTACTTCGGACCAGAACCAGAATTTTTCGTTTTTGATGATGTAAAATATTCAAACGATATGAATCATACGGGATTTCAAATTGATAGTTCTGAAGGTCCATATAACACTGGAAAAAAATACGAAAATGGAAACATGGGTCATCGTCCTGGAATTAAAGGAGGTTACTTCCCTGTGCCACCGGTTGATAGCGCACAAGATATGAGAAGTGAATATTTAAAAGCAATGAAAGATATGGGGATTAAAGTAGAAAAACATCACCACGAAGTTGCTCCGAGTCAACACGAACTTGGAATGTATTTTGGAACCTTGGTTGACCAAGCAGACAATCTTCAACTTTATAAATATGCGGTACATATGGTTACACACTCGTTTGGTAAGACTGCAACTTTTATGCCTAAACCGGTTAAAGGTGATAATGGTTCTGGTATGCACTGTCACCAATCAATATGGAAAGGAAGCACCGCAGTATTTTCTGGAGATAAATATGCAGGGCTTTCTGATACAGCATTACATTATATTGGCGGAATATTAAAACACGCAAGAGCTATAAATGCTTTTTCAAACGCAACAACAAATAGTTATAAAAGATTAATACCAGGTTTTGAAGCTCCTGTGTTATTAGCATACTCTGCAAGAAATAGATCTGCTTCTTGTAGAATTCCAATTACACAAAGCAAGAAAGCAGCAAGATGTGAAGTTCGTTTTCCTGATGCAGCTGGAAACCCATATTTGACTTTTTCAGCATTATTAATGGCTGGACTTGATGGGGTTAAAAATAAAATTAATCCAGGAAAATCCTTAGACAAAGACCTATATGCACTAAGTGAGTCAGAAGTTAAAAAAATTCCAACTGTATGTGGTTCATTAAGAGAAGCCATGGAAAGCTTGGATAAAGATAGAAAATTTTTAACACAGGGTAACGTTTTTACTGACGATCAAATAGATGCTTACATCGCTCTTAAATATGAGGAAATTTATAATTTTGAGCACACTCCACATCCAATGGAGTTTCAAATGTATTATAGCTGCTAGAAGCGAATGCATTTAAGGTGTGACACTATTTTTAAATAATTAACTAATAATAAAGAGTATGATTACTTAATGAATAAGATTTTTTTATCACTAATTCTAGTAAGCTTTGTAACGATAACATCTTTTGCGGCTGGTCATATAACTAAAGCGCAAAAAGAAAATGCCATCGAATGTCTCGGTCATTATACTGCTACCGCAGTATTACCAGCAGATACAGTTGAGGTGAAGGATATTGAAATAGCTCTAGCCGCATCGAAAGTAATCCGAGAATACCTAAACAAAGAAGGTATTAAAAATGATGAAATAAATAAAGGAATGAACGTTTATGTAGATAAAGTTTACGGTAAACCTTTTAATAAACAGAAAAATGCTGAGTGTAATAAGTCTATCTACAAACTGATACCAGGATCAGAACAAGAAATAGAAAAATTATCTAGAACAATTTACCAAGGTTAAATTAACAACAGCTACACTTTTTACTTTTTAAGATTCTGCTATCAGCTATCTTGCCTTTATTAACACCTTCTTTAATGGTGTATTCAAAAGTACCATTAGCACCTTTATTGACAGCCTTTATCTTATTTTTGAAAAGAGATTTTTCTTTCTCTTTTTCTGATCTTTCCCTTGCAAAGCTCTCTAAATGTTTAGTGTCTCTCATGATTCATTATACCTTAAATGACTCTCCGCATCCACAACGTTCGGTTTCGTTGGGATTTTTAAATACAAATTGTGAAGAAAACTTATCTTTTTTATAGTCCATTTCGGTTCCTAAAAGATACATGATGGCATTGGGATCTATAAAAACTTTTACTCCTTTGTCCTCTATAACTTCTTCATCTTTTTTTGATTCTTTTGCATATTCCATTACATATGACATGCCTGCACATCCTCCAGATTTAACACCTACTCTTACACCAATGGCGGTATTATCTGCTTTGGACATAATCTCTTTAATTCTGTTTGCAGCATTATCACTCAATTTAATAACTTGTTCGCTCATAAATTTAATTCCAATTTAGCTGCTTCTGACATTTTTGATTTATCCCATGGTGGATCCCATACAAGATTTAATTTAACATCAGAAACGCCCTTAACTTTCATTATATATTCCTTAACTTGTTTTGGCAAACTATCAGCAACGGGACAGTTTGGTGTGGTTAAAGTCATATCAATATTCACCACATTTTTACTATTAATTTCAATTTTATATATAAGCCCTAATTCATATATATTAACGGGAATCTCAGGGTCATAAACCTTTTTTATCTCTTTAATTATCTTTTCTTTTAATTCACTCATTAAGATTATTTTTCAGTTTTTACCGTCTCTTTTTTTCCTTCAGCAGCTTGTATAAATGTATGCCAAGCTAAAGTAGCACACTTTACCCTCATAGGGAATCTTTTGACGCCTGAAAGAGACATCATTGTAGTATTTTCGTCTTCACTTAGACTGTTGATGCTAATTTTTGAGCCCTCTTTTAGCATGTTAATGAAATGCTCTAGTATTTTTTTTGCAACATTAAATTCTTTCCCCTTTATTGTCTCGGTCATAATAGAGGCTGAAGCCATTGATATAGCGCATCCTTCTCCCTCAAAAGAAATATCTTTTACTTTATTATCATCATCTAATTTTAAGTAGACATGCACTTTGTCTCCACATAAAGGATTATGCCCTTTAGCGTCTTTATTGAAACCTTCACATTTTTTTTTGTTTCTGGGATTTTTACCGTGGTCTAAAACTATTTCTTGATATAACTCTTTAATATCCATTTAATTATTAAAAACCTTATTACATTTTTTAATTGCATCACTCAATACATCTATATCCTCTTTTGAATTATAAATTCCCAATGAAGCTCTAGCTGATGCTGCAATACCCATTTTTTCGTGTAAGATTTGACAACAATGATGTCCAGCTCTAATAGCAACTCCTTCTTCATCTAGGATAGTGGCGATATCGTGAGGATGTATTCCTTTAATTGTAAAAGAAATTATCGAACCTCTATTTTTTGGATCACCAATAATTCTTATTGAATTATTTTTTTTTATTTTTTCTAAACCGTATTCTAAAATTTCTTTTTCGTGCTGAATAATATTCTTAATACCAACACCCTCTATGAATCTTATCGACTCTGAAAAACCAACAACTTCTGCAGTTTGTAAGGTACCAGCCTCATATTTGGTTGGGCTTCCAGGAAAAGTAATATTATCTTTTTTTACTTCTTCTATCATTCCTCCGCCACCTTGATATGGAGGTAAAACATCAAGCCATTTTTTTTTTGCATACAAAACTCCAACTCCAGTAGGTCCATACATTTTGTGACATGAGATTGCATAAAAATCACAACCAAGTTCCTGCATATCAATTTTTAAATGTGGAGCTCCTTGACAACCGTCAACAAGAACTGGAATTTTTTTTTCACTTGCTAAATCTACAATTTTTTTAATAGGCATAATTGCTCCAGTGACGTTGGATAAATGAGTGATAGCAATTATTTTTGTTTTATTTGTAATTAATTTTTTAATTTTATCAATATCGACCTCTCCTTTATCATTACACTCTGCAAATTTTATTATTGCTCCTTTTCTTTGTCTGACAAAATGCCAAGGTACATAATTGGCGTGATGTTCTAATTCTGTTATTAAAATCTCGTCGCCTTTATTTATAAATTTCTCACCGTATGTTGCTGCTACTAAATTGATTGCTTCGGTAGCATTTTTTGTAAATATTATTTCTTCTGTAGATTTTGCGTTGATAAAATTTTTAAGCAAATCTCTTGTTTCTTCAAATCTGTTTGTAGCTGTTACTGCTAAAGAATGCACACTTCTTCCAATATTTGAAAATTCTTTAGAGTAAAATTTTGATATTCTATCAATTACAGTTTTTGGTTTCTGTGATGAATTGGCACTATCAAGGTAGATTAGCGGCTTACCTTTGATTTTATTTTTAAATATTGGAAATTTCGATTTGATAACTTTAGTATCCATATACCTGAAATTCTAATTTATTCTCTACAAATTTTTTAATAGTTTCACTTTTAATATCGCTTATAATTTCTTTTAAGAATCCATTAATTAGCAATTGAGTTGCCTCTTTCTTAGTCAGACCTCTTGTCATTAAATAATGGATAGAGTTCTCATCAACATTTCCGGATGTTGATCCATGTGAGCATTTTACATCGTCAGCGTAAATCTCTAGTTCGGGTTTTGAGTCAAATTCTGAATTTTCACTTATTAGTAATGCTTTGCTTAATTGATATGCATTAGTTTTTTGAGCTATATCTTTAACGAAAATTTTTCCTTGATAAACGCCTTTTGCGTTAGAGTCCAAAACACTTTTAATTTTTTGAAAACTTTTACAATTTGGAACAAGATGATTAACAACTGTTTTGATTTCTTGGTGGTCCTCTTTATTTAAGAATAAAGCAGATTTAATCTCACAATCTGAATTTTTACCTTCCAAATCAATTTTAATATCTTGTTTATTAAACTTTAAACCTGAAGAAAATATAAAGCTTGAATATTTAGAATCTGATTTAATGGACCCATTTAAAAATTTATGAAAGTATCCCTCACTTCTTCCTGCTTGAATACAAATGTTTTTAAATTTTGCATTTTCATAAAGTATTATATTTTCATATGTATTATTAAAAAATTTATTTTTTGACCTATTTATAGTGTACTCTATAGTATGTAATTCAGAATTTTTTTTAACTATTATTTTATTTTTATTATTTAAAATCTTTTCTGATAAATCTTCGTTAAATAAATTATAGATTACTAGAACTTTTTCAAACTTATAATCCTTTTCTACTACTAAATTATAGCCTTCATTTGATAAAGCATTATTTAAGCAAATTAACGGGTTATTGCTTTTTTCTCTTAAAAAATTTTCCTCTTTATACCCTGTAATTTTTATTTTATTTTTATCTTCAAATTTAAAATCACTTCTAATTAGCCTGCCGTTTATAAGTAAAATGTAATTATGATCAAATTCTTTAATTAATCTAAATTTATTTTCTTCAGGGTAGGTGTCATTAATATCGATTTTTTTAAAATTTTTAGAAAATATTTCTCTTAAATCTGAAAATTTCCAGTCTTCCTCTTTTTTTGTTGGAAAGCCTTTTTTATTAAAAAATTCTAAATTTTTAATTCTATAATTTTTATCTTCTTGATTGATTAAATTAATTTTATCAATCTCTTTGAGACTTATTTTAAAATTCTCTATCATTTAATTTATTTTTTTATAACCTTTTTTCTCTAATTCTAAAGCTAGCTCTCTAGATCCTGATTTTACAATTTTACCTGAAGATAAAACATGTACAAAATCTGGTTTTATATAATCTAAGAGTCTTTGATAGTGAGTTATAACAAGAAAAGATTTATCTTTACTTCTAGATGAATTGACGCCATCGGCAATTGTTTTTAATGCATCAATATCTAAACCTGAATCTGTTTCATCAAGAATAACTAAATTTGGATCAAGAATTTTCATTTGCAAAATTTCATTTTTTTTCTTTTCTCCTCCTGAAAAACCAACATTAAGTTGTCTCGATAAAATCTTTTCGTCTATTCCTAGTTCTTTTGCTTTTTCTTTTACTAATTTTAAAAACGCTAATGTGTCTATCTCTTTTTCACCCTTTGCTTTTCTAATGGTGTTTAATGAAGTTTTAAGAAAATTGTTTGTGTTAACACCTGGAATCTCAATTGGATATTGAAACGCTAAAAAAATCCCTTTTTGAGCTCTTTGCTCGACTGGAATATCCTTTAAATTCTCACCCTTATACTTTAAATCTCCGGTAATTTTATAACCATTTTTACCTGACAATATATTTGCAAGGGTGCTTTTTCCGGACCCGTTTGGTCCCATGATAGCATGAACCTCGCCTGGATTAATTTTAAGGTTTAAACCATTAAGAATATCTCTTTTATTTATTGATGCTTTTAAGTTAATTATCTCTAACATTATCCCACGCTACCTTCTAAACTAATGCCAACTAATTTTTGAGCCTCTACAGCAAACTCCATTGGTAATTGTTGCAAAACTTCTTTACAAAAACCGTTTACTATCAAGCTGACTGCTTCTTCTTGATTAAGTCCTCTTTGATTACAATAATATAATTGCTCTTCATTTATTTTTGATGTTGTTGCTTCATGTTCAACAGTTGATGATGAATTTTTATTTTTTATGTACGGAACAGTATGGGCTCCGCACTTATTACCCATCAATAAGGAATCGCACTGGGTATAATTTCTTGAATTTAATGCTTTTTTTCCAATATCAACTAAACCCCTATAGGTATTATCTGCCTGACCTGCCGATATCCCTTTAGATATAATTTTACTTTTAGTATTTTTTCCTAAGTGAATCATCTTTGTTCCTGTATCTGCTTTTTGATGATTATTTGTAATTGCTATAGAGTAAAATTCTCCTACAGAATTGTCGCCTTGAAGAATGCAGCTGGGGTATTTCCATGTTATAGCCGAGCCCGTTTCAACCTGAGTCCAGGAAATTTTTGAGTTTTTTCCTCTACAAGCTCCTCTCTTAGTAACAAAATTATAAATTCCGCCAACGCCATCTTTGTCACCTGGATACCAATTTTGAACAGTAGAATATTTTATTTCAGCATCATCTAAAGCTACCAATTCAACATTAGCTGCATGTAATTGATTTTCGTCTCTCATTGGAGCTGTGCAACCTTCTAAATAACTAACATAACTCCCTTTGTCGGCAATTATTAATGTTCTCTCAAATTGCCCAGTTTCGGAAGCATTAATTCTAAAATATGTTGAAAGTTCCATTGGGCACCTAACTTTAGGGGGTATATAAACGAATGATCCGTCAGTAAAGACTGCAGAGTTTAAAGTGGCAAAATAGTGATCCGTTAACGGTATAACTGAACCCAAATATTTTTTAACAAGATCAGGATGTTTTTGTATTGCCTCTGATATAGAGCAAAAAATAATTCCTTTTTTTGTTAGCTCTTCTTTATATGTTGTCGCAACAGAAACGGAGTCGAAAACTGCATCTACGGCTACACCGCTCAGTCTTTTTTGTTCATTTAAAGGAATTCCGAGTTTTTTATATGTTTCAATAAGTTTTGGGTCAACCTCGTCTAAACTTTTTGGTTTTTCTGCTGCACTTTTTGGCGCTGAATAATAGTAAAGATTTTGATAATCAATTTTTGGATATTTAGGTTTTTGCCAATTTGGCTCGGTTAAGTTTTTAAGTCTATTATAAGCTTTCAGTCTCCAATCCAACATCCACTGTGGTTCTTTTTTCATTTTAGAAATGAATTTAATTGTATTTTCGTTTAACCCTTTTGGCGCTCGAATATTTTCTATATCCGTCGTGAAACCATATTTGTATTCTTGGTTGGTATTTATATCTTGATTGTTCATTTATTTTTCTCCAAGCTTTTTTGCTTTACCAAATCATTTAAACTCACATTTTCAAAAAAATTATTTATATGTTTCTCCAAATCATCCCACAAATTATGCGTTATACATTTTACAGTTTTACCATGACAACCTTTTTTAGAATCTTTTTTGCAATTTAAAGTTTTCACTTGTTCATCTACAGCAAATATTATATTTGAAATTCTTATATCTTTTGGACTCTTTTCTAAAATATAACCACCTAATGACCCCCTAACACTTTTGACTAAATTCTCATTTTTTAACTTAGAAAAAAGTTGCTCCAAATATGATAAAGATATGTTTTGTCTTAATGATATGTCAGTAAGACTTACTGGTTTGCCATTTTGATGGACCGCTAAATCAGCCATTGCCATAACAGCGTATCTACCTTTTGTTGTAAGTTTCATATTTAATAGTATTTTCAGTATTTATTTAGGTATTCCTAGTAAAATAGTCAACTTTAATAAAAAAAAATATGACGCGGCTAAAACATGCTATAAATCTATTTTTTTTTTGAAATTGGTAATCATTATTATTCATGAAACAGAAAAGCGTTGAAATTTTTATACCGGGTCCATCAGGAAGATTGGAGTGCAAATATTTTAAAAGCAAAAAAAGAGGGTCTCCAGTTGCAATTGTATTACATCCCCATCCACAATATGGAGGAACAATGCACAATAAAATTGTGCATGAAATATATAATGTTTTTGTAAATAATAATTTCTCAGTATTAAAATTTAATTTTAGAGGAGTTGAAAAAAGTGATGGAACTTTTGATAATGGACAAGGCGAACTTTCTGACGCAGCTGCGGCACTTGATTGGGTAGAGAGAGAAAATCAAGATTATAGCCAGTGCTGGGTTTCTGGTTTTTCATTTGGATCGCTAATATGTATGCAATTAATAATGAGACGACCAGAAGTTACAAAATTTGTTTGTGTAGCGCCCCAACCAAATGTTTATGATTTTACTTTTTTAGCTCCCTGCCCTACGTCTGGCCAAATTATTTTTGGAGAGAATGATGAATTGGTACCCAAAGGAAGTATCGATGATTTAAACAATAGATTAAAAAACCAAAAAAATGTTGAGGTTAACTTCTCTTCAATTAAAGGAGCCAATCATTTCTTTAAAGAAAAAGAAGAAGATCTAAAAAAAGTAATAGATAAATATATAAAGGAAAAAACGGAGCTTATTTAGGTTCAATTATAATTCCTCCAGAACATGGTTTATTACAACCCGTTGTCTCAGGGAAAGTGATTGGTAAATTTAAATACGAACGAATAGAAATATATCCGAATGCTTGCGACTCTATAAAATCTCCATTTATTCCAAAAGTATCAATTGATTTTATTGGTGCTTTAACTTTTTTTTCCACACTATTAATTAAAAAATCATTTCTTCTTCCACCACCACATACTAAAATATTTATTGGCAAATTTTCAAATAAATTTTTAATTTTTTCTGACAATATGCATGCTGTGTATTCTGTTAATGTTGCTGCTCCATCCTCTAAAGACAAACCTCGAACAAATGATATTTCAAAATCATTTATATCATACGACTTTAGAGACTCGAAACTTTCAAAATTCTCTAAAGCTTGATCTAAAATTATTTTATTTACTTTTCCTGATTTAGCTAAAAGACCATTTTTATCATATTTTTTGTTAGAATTAGATCTCAACCATAGATCAATAAGACAATTACCCGGACCAATATCACAACTATATATTTTGTTATCTAAATTTATACTTGTAATATTCGCTATTCCACCGATGTTTAATATTATCAATGGTAATTGAATATTATGTTTATTTTTGAGTAATTTATGAAAAATAGGAGTCAATGGAGCTCCCTGGCCTCCATTTTTTAAATCATTATTTCTAAAATTATAAATTACTTTTTTATTTGTTAATTGTGATAAAAGATTTCCATCACCCAATTGCCTTGATATTTTTTCTTTAGCGCTATGAAAAATTGTTTGTCCATGAAAACCTATAAAGTCAATATTATGATTTTTTGAAATATCTTTAAAAACTTCTGCGTGAAATAAGGTTATGTCCCTTTCAAGTTGGTTAACTTTTCTTTTCAATTTTTCTATATCATTCGACCCATTTATTTGCTGTTTTAGAGTGTGAATATTTTCATAAATGTTTGAATTATACTTGTAATATCGATCTAAAATACTCCTATATTTATTTTCACCATCAGAAAGAATAATTGAGGCATCAACTCCATCCCCGGATGTTCCGCTCATTAAACCCAAAGATGTATATTCTTTTGTCATATTTATATTTATTTATAACAATTTTAGTATAATAGTAGATTCTAAACATAAAGTTCTATGAAAAATACCTTTTTATCAGAAATGAGCTCAAGGGGTTTTCTCAACCAATGCACCGATATTGAAGGTCTAAAAAAAATTACTGAAAAAAAGGCGATCAAAGCCTACATAGGTTTTGACAGTACAGCCTCAAGCCTACATGTGGGTAGCCTTATGCAAATCATGATTCTCAGACTTCTACAAAAACATGGTCATCAACCAATAGTTTTGCTGGGTGGTGGAACAACTTTAATTGGAGATCCGTCTGGTAAAGACTCAACAAGAAAAATTTTAAAACATAAAGATATTAAAAAAAATATAATAGGTATAAAAAAAATTTTTGAAAAGTTGTTGACCTCAAAAAATAATAAAACAAAACCTATATTTGTAGATAATTTTAGTTGGTTAAGAAAACTAAAATATATTGATTTTCTGAGGGATGTAGGAAAGCATTTCACAATTAATAAAATGCTTACATTTGATAGTGTTAAGCTTCGATTAGAAAGAGAACAGTCATTAAGTTATATGGAATTTAACTACATGATATTGCAGGCTTATGATTTTTATGAACTTTTTAGAAAACACGATTGCATATTGCAAATGGGTGGATCAGATCAGTGGGGTAATATTGTAAACGGAGTTGAACTTGTAAGAAGAATTATACAAAAAGACGCGTATGGTCTAACAACCCCGTTAATTACTTTATCATCGGGAGTCAAAATGGGTAAAACAGAAAAAGGCGCGGTATGGTTAGATAAAAAATTATTTTCTCCCTATGACTACTGGCAATTTTGGAGGAATACAGCAGATGAAGATGTTAAAAAGTTTTTAAAATTCTTTACTGAAATAGAGGTAAATGAATTATCTAATATGATTGAAAAAGAAAAAGATATAAATAAACTTAAAATACTTTTAGCAAATGAGGCTACTAAAATCTTGCATGGATCAAAGGCATCAAAAGATAGCTCTGAAACTGCAATGGAAACATTTGTACAAGGTGGGTTGGGGAAAAATATACCTGAAAAGGTATTTGGAAAAAAAATTGTCTTACAAGGAATTAATATAATCGAATTCATTTTTAAAAATGGTTTAGTGCAATCAAAAAGTGAAGCTAGAAGAATTTTAAAGAATAATGGTATAAGATTAAATGACAATATTGTTTCTGATGAAAAAAAAATCGTAAATATAGAAGATGTGTCAGATAAAAATTATATTAAATTATCTATAGGAAAAAAGAATCATCTAAAAGTTAAAATTACTTAGAATTTTGTTTTCTCTTTGCAGCTTCCAAAGCTCTTGTAATAAAACGAGGCGTAAGTGTTTTAACAGGATTAACAGATGTTTTAAGTTCGTCTGGTAAACCCTTTATTTTAAAACTCACGCCAAAAAGTCCCTCACCATCTTTCTTGCCAATTAAAATATTTCCAACTATAGGGATTTTAGATAGAAGTGTATTTAAAGTTTTTGCTGGAACTAAAGTTCCTCTCAAACTGACTAAGCCACTTTCCTGCTCAATGTATCCGTCAATTAATATTGAAATTGATGGTCCAATCATAAAAATTTCATCTATTCTCATTGTCTTTCCATCATTTGAAAATTTAATTACAAGAGTATCAAAACTTATCCCTTCTCCTTTCAAGGTGTCAGTCAAACCCTGAAAGTCGGCTAGTGTTAATAACTTTGCAAACGCTGGTGCTTCAATTAATTTAAAATCATTTATTTTTAAAACAGATTTTGAAATTTTGTTATCAAAGCGTGATTCATAAATCAAGTTTCCGTGGTTTAAGCCATTAAAAAATTTATAGCTATTTATCAATGGTTTAGCCTCATCAGAATGTACTTCCAAAATTTTAAAATTAGAATTTTTTTCTTTACTTAAAGCAATATCTAAATACTTATTTTCTTCAAATTCACTCTTGGCGGATATTTTTTCAAATTTTCCCTTTTTAATATCGCCTATAAGTCTGAATTTTTTAAGCGGAAGATCTGTATCAGTTAATACCTTATCAAGATTAATTTCAATTTCTTTAGAAATATTTTTTAAAAAATTATTCTTACCTGTTTTAGCTAATTCTTTAGCTAAAAGTTTTGCATCAAAAATATCTCCTTTGATCAGTATTTTATTTTTTTTTAAATTTAAAATTGAAAAATTATTATTAATATTTCCTTTAACAGATGTCTGTACATTAACCTCTTTAAAATTAGTTAAGTCGAGATCTTTATTTAAAGTCAAACTCTTAATCTCAAAAAAATCATCGTTAATCTCATACTGGATTTTTGGAAAAACAATTTCTTTATTCTTTTTTTGATTGTATTGTCCAGTTAAAATTGAATTTCCCGCTTCAAAAGAGTAATTAATTATTGGTATCTTTATTGGATTTTTTCCTTCAACTAAAAAACTTGTAAAGTTTTTCTGATCTTTTGAGAGATCAAACCTAAAAAAATCTTCGGAAGTTTTAATATAGGATATTAATTTAAAAGTAGTATTTGTGTTTTTATGACTAATATCTATAATAGTATCTTTGATGTGAATATTATTTATATTTTCTTTCAAAAGATTGCTATTAATTTCCTTTATTAAACCTGTAGTAAGCTCACTTATTTCTGCTTTAATGTTGAATGTTTTTTTTGTAATAGCCAAAGTCTTATCAAGCTTAAATTTAAAATTAGAATTGGCTTCGGCTATTAATTTTTCAAATATAAAATTTTCAAAATTTATATCAGTTAAAGAAAAAAAATTTTTTATATTGGTTCCGCTTGTATCTATTTTTGTTGAAATATTTCCATTTATTTGGTGGCCGTTATTATTTTTATATTCAATTTTACTATCAAAAATTTTCAAGTCTTGAAAATTTGCTTCTAGTTTATCTATTTTTAATAGTTGACTCCTATAGTCAAAAAAAAGATTTATATCTCTAACTATATATTTGTTTTTAATATCAATTACAGTATTCCTCATGTTGCCTTTAATGTAAGATTCATTTGTTAGTTCTAAATTTTTATCAAATTTTAATTCTGAATTAACTTTAAACTGGGATTCTTTAACATTGTTTAATAAAATAGTTTTTAGATTTCCTGGTTTAGATCTGACAATTATCGGTTTGATTGATTTAAAATCAACATATTTTGTATCAACAATTATTTTATTAATTCCATTGTTATTTTTTATTATTGAAAATAAATTTATGTCTGCTTTTAAAGACTCGAGTGGTATTACACTTTCATAATAATTTAATTCTGGTTTACTCAGATTGATATAAATACTTAGTTTTTTGACATCTAATGAGACTCTAACTTTATCAAATTTTAAATCTATATTTTCATCATTTTTTTTTATAATTTCATTAATTGTTTTATTAAATCTACTGGTTTCGTATCCAAAAAAAGTTAGATAAATAATTGCTAGAGTTATTGTTAGAATAAAAAAAGAAAATAAATAAATAAATAATTTTTTCATTTAATTTTTTTTTCCAAATATTGCTCCTTCGATAAACTCATCTATATCGCCATTTAATACCTTGTCTGGATTGGTATTTTCAATATTATATCTCAAATCTTTAACAAGCCTGTATGGTTGAAGAACGTAAGATCTTATTTGGTGGCCCCAGCCAATATCTTTTTTTGAATCAACCTGGCTCTTATTCTTTTCTTCTCTTTTCTGCAACTCATGTTCATACAATCTTGCTTTTAACATTCTGTAACATGTTTCTTTATTTTTATGCTGAGATCTCTCGTTTTGACATTGAACTACTATTTTGCTTGGTAAATGAGTAATTCTGACTGCGCTATCAGTCGTATTCACATGTTGTCCACCTGCTCCGCTAGATCTGTAAGTATCAATCCTCAGATCTTTTTCATCTAAAATAATGTCTATACTGTCATCAACACATGGATACACCCAAATGCTAGCAAAGCTCGTGTGTCTCCTTGCACCCGAGTCAAAAGGTGATATTCTAACCAATCTATGTACACCGGACTCCTTTTTCATTAAACCATAAAGATTATCCCCTGAAACTTTTAGAGTAGATGATTTTATGCCAGCTTCCTCTCCTTTATGTTCACTTATCATATGATATTTAAACTTTCTCTTATCAAACCACTTCAAATACATTCTTCTTAACATTTCAGCCCAGTCTTGACTCTCGGTCCCTCCAGCTCCGGCATGAATTTCAACATAAATATCAAGATTATCATTTTCACCTGATAAGAAGCATTTAATTTCGTATATTTTTATCTCATTTAGGATTTTAATTATTTTTTTTGAACAATCTTCAAGTGTGTCAATATCGTTTTCCTCTAATGCTAAATTATTCAAATCTTTTAAATTATTTAAATCTTTTGAAGTATTTTGGTGAAAATTAAATATACTTTCTAAAAAATTTTTTTCTCTTACTATTTTTTTTGATTTATTTCCGTCTTTCCAAAAGTCTTTTTTTAGAGTTTCTTCTTCAAGTTTGGAAATTTTATCTTGTACTTTATTTTGATCAAAGATACCCCCTAATATTTGATAAAGAATTTTCAGATGATTTAATATTTTTATCAAAATCAGTCATTAATAAAACTTTCTAAATTTTTTTAAAATATCATTTCCTTGCCCCAATGATAAATTATTTAATTTTATTTCCTCTTTAGTGCTTTCTTTAAATGACTCAGAAATAACTTTAGATTGTGAAAAAGTAGATACTTCGCCTGTATCATAATTTACTGGAAAGAAATAAAGACTTTCTGGAATTGAAAATGGTTTCATATCTTCTCTATATATAGCAGTTTCAACAAACTTTTTAAATATTGGTAATGCAGCCTTTGCCCCAGTCTCAAATTTTCCTAGTGTTTTTGGTTCATCAAAGCCAATGTAAACACCTATGACTAGATTTGATGAAAAGCCAATAAACCATGCATCAAGGTTTTCGTTGGTTGTGCCGGTTTTTCCCGCAAGTGGTACGTTCAAATTTCTAAGTCTCTTACCAGTGCCCCTCTGTACAACTCCCTCTAACATTGAAGTTATCTGGTATGCTGTCTCTTTGCTTATAGTTTGTTTTTCGTTGTTGACGATGTTCGGAGAAAATTTATCATCTTTACTTAAAATATCGCATCCCTTGCATAATCTGCTTTCGGAATTATAAATAGTTTTTCCTCTTCTATCCTGAATTCTATTAATTAATATAGGTTTTATTTTTTTTCCTCCATTTGCAAAAGCGCAGTAAGCGCTTGTTAATTTTAAAAGTGTTGTTTCATTAGATCCCAATGATACAGATAAGAGTTTCGGAACTTCATCATAGATATCTAAATCCTTTGAAATTTTTGATATTTTCTCAAAACCCAAACTTTGAGCTATTCTAACTGTCATTAAATTTCTAGATTTTTCAATTCCTTTTCTCAATGTAGATGGTCCATAAAATTTCTTACCATAGTTTTCGGGTTTCCAATTTTTTAAACCAACTCCTTGTTCACTAACAAAAGGAGCGTCAAGTATAAGTGAATTTGGTAAAAAACCATTCTCTAAAGCAGCCGCATATACAATTGGTTTAAATGCCGAACCAGGTTGTCTTTTGGCTTGGGTAACTCTATTAAATTCACTTGATTCAAAACTATATCCGCCAACTAAAGCTTTTACCTTGCCATTATAAGGATTCATTACCACTATTCCTCCGTTTACTTTAGGCATTTGCTTGAGTGCCCAACTATTGTCGACTTTTTTAACAAATATTAAATCACCAATATTAAAAAGATCATTAAAATTTTTACTTCTTGTCCATTCAAGTTTATTAAAAAATAGATTTTCGACTGTTTCTTTTTGAATTATTTTTATTTTTAAAATAGTGGCCTCAATTTCAATTACCTCAGCAATTTCCCAGTTTAAAGTTTTATCTAAATTGATGTTTTTAACTTTATTTTTCCAGTTCTCATCTGATTTAGTATTTCCTATTACTCCTCTCCAGCCATGGCGTCTATCGTATTGTTCTATACCAAATCTTAAAGCTTCAAGAGCTGCAATTTGATATTTATTATTTAAAGGGGTAGCTATAGAAAGGCCCTCTGAATAAAGTTTTTCAAAACCATAATCTGTTTTAACAATTCTTCTCACTTCTTCGGTGAAAGATTGTGCTTCTTTTATTAAAAATATCTCTCTATTATTTAAAACTATTTTTTCATTTAAAAATTTTTGAAATTCATCGTTTGAGATGTAGCCATTTTCATTAAGATTGTTTAAAACCATATTCCTTCTAGTTGTAGCTAGTTCAATAGATCTATATGGATTATATTTGCTTGGTGCTTTTGGTAGTGCCGCTAAGAGCGCAGCTTCATTATAATTGAGTTCTTTTACCGACTTATTAAAATACTCCAAACTAGCAGATGCTACGCCATAAGTACCCTTACCAAGATAAATTTCGTTGAGGTATAATTCAAGAATCCTTGTTTTTTCATAGGCTTTTTCTATCCTAAATGCCAATATAGCTTCTTTAATTTTTCTTTTTAAAGAGACCTCGTTTGTTAAAAGAAAATTTTTTGCTACCTGTTGTGTAATAGTTGACGCTCCCTCCAGTCTTTTGTCTAACAAAATATTTCTAATATTTTTAATTAAAGCCCTAGTAACACCTCTTGCATCTACTCCTGGGTGTTCAAAAAAGTTCTTATCTTCTGCAGAAAGAAATGCATTGATTACTTTTTCGGGAATTGCATCGTACGGAATGAATAATCTTTTTTCTATTGAATATTCACCTATTAATTGTCCGCTTTCTGAGTAAACTCTACTCAAAACCGAAGGTTCGTATTTAGATAATTTTTTGTAGTCTGGAAGATCGTGTGAAAAGTACCAAAAAGCCGAGAAAATTAAAAAAAGTCCAACGATTATTATCGAAACAATTATTCGTAGAGTATAGTTAAGTGTTTTTGTCATTTTGCTTACTTTAATTAAATAAATCCCTAATTTTGGCTATCTTAAGGCAATAACAAACTTCTAAAAACTGTTATTTTGTATAAAAAAATGTATAATAAATGAAATGAGTAAAAATTTAAAAAATATTTTATTAAAATCAACTTTTATGAACAAGTTTTATATATCATGGAAAAAAATTTATACATTGATGCTTCGCATCCGGACGAAACGAGAATTGTACTTAAATCAGGGTCAAAAATCGAAGAATACGAATCTGAAATTAGAGACAATCTAAACTTAAAAAGTAATATTTACTTAGGAAAAATTAGTAGGGTTGAACCCTCACTTCAAGCGGCATTTGTAAATTTTGGCAGAGAAAGGCACGGGTTTTTAGCCTTTAACGATATACAATCTGACTATTATCAAATTCCAGTAGAGGATAAGGAGCATTTACAAAAAGCCGAAGAAAAAATAAGGGAAGACTTAAAAGAAGATACTGAAAATACCGATACGAAATCAGATTTCTCCTCAGAAAGTCAAAATAACAGCAATGGAAAAATTGTAGATGAAAACAATAATAAAGATTTAGAGGAAAATAAATCTGAAAAGATGCGAGAAAAACTTAGAAGCAGATATGGAGTTAGGAGGTATAGAATTCAAGAAGTAATTAGACCTGGTCAGGTTATATTAGTTCAAGTCGCTAAAGAGGAAAGAGGTCAAAAAGGAGCCGCCTTAACAACTTTTATTTCATTGGCTGGAAAATACATAGTACTGATGCCAAATACTGCAAAAGGAGGTGGGATATCAAGAAAAATATTTAATTATGAAGATAGAAATAAAGTTAGAGAAATTTTAAAAAATATTGAAATACCAAAAAATATGGGTTTGATAGTAAGAACAGCGGGAGCAAGGAAAACTAAAAATGAGATAGCAAACGATTTAGAAAATACTATAGGTGTATGGGAAAAAATAAAAAATAATGCAATAAATTCTACCGCTCCAGTTTTAATTCACGAGGAAGGAGATATTATCAAAAGAGCCCTAAGAGATATTTACGATAATGATACTAGATATGTGTATGTGGAAGGAAATGACGGTTATCAAAAAGCGAAGCTATTAATGAAACAATATATGCCTAGAAACTCAAAATATGTTAAAAAATATAGGGGAAAAATTCCATTATTTCACAGTGAAAACATAGAAAAAGAACTTAATAAAATTTTTGAGCCTACTGTGAAACTTAAATCTGGTGGTTACTTAGTAATTAATCCAACAGAGGCACTGGTTGCTATAGATATAAACTCAGGTCAATCGACCAAACAACTTAACATAGAAAAAACAGCTTTAAATACAAATGTCGAGGCTGCAGAAGAAATTGCAAGACAAATTAAAATCAGGGATCTATCTGGGCTTATTGTAATAGACTTTATTGATATGATGAACTTTCACAATAAAAAAACTGTTGAAAGGAAAATAAGGGAAAAGCTTAAATTAGATAGGGCAAGAATTCAGGTTGGTAGAATTAGTAATTTTGGCCTATTAGAAATGACAAGACAAAGACTTAAAGAAAGTTCGATAAAATGGGAAACAAATTTATCTTTAGAGTCATTTTCGCAAAAAATTGTAAAAAAAATAGAAATGTTTGCGTTTTCTGATAAAACAAAAATTATTCAAGCTTTTGTTCCTGATAAAGTTTCTACTTACTTAAATTTGTTTTTAAAAAAAGAAATTGCTTTTTTTCAAAAGAAATATAAATTTAAAATAACTATTTCTGCTGATGATAGTTTGATTATACCAGAGTATAAAATACATCTATTTAATAAAAATAAAAAACTTATTGATAAAATAGAAAGTTATAAAACGATTACCAAACAAAATATAATTGATTTAAGTGCTAAAAATAAAAAAAAATTCTCAAATTTTGAAGATAAGAAAAAATTTAAGAAATCTAATGAAGTAAAAGAAAAAATACTTTGGAGAAGAAGAAAGTCTAGATCAAATTAGACCTTTTACAGGGCTGCTTGCAGATGCAAAATTTTGCAATTTAATTCTTCCGGCCAAATAAGACTCTCTTCCAGCAATAACAGCATGTTTCATAGATCTTGCCATTAAAATCGGATTTGTAGCTTTTGCTATTGCGGTGTTAATAAGAACACCATCACAACCTAGTTCCATTGCTATTGCTGCGTCCGAAGCAGTACCTATGCCAGCGTCAACGATAACCGGAACTTTAATTTTATTAATTATAATAGATAAATTAAGTTTATTTTTTATTCCCCTTCCCGAACCAATTGGCGAAGCTAGAGGCATAATTGCTGAAGCTCCTAAATCTTCAAGTTTTTTTGCAATTATTGGATCGTCTGACGAATACACCATTACCTCAAAACCCTCTTTAACTAAAATTTCTGTTGCTTTTAAAGTTTCAATCATATTTGGGTATAATGTTTTTTTGTCTCCGAGAACTTCAAGTTTTACAAGTTTCCATCCGCCCATCTCTCTTGCCAAACGTAAAGTTCTGAGAGAATCTTTTGCTGTAAAACATCCGGCTGTATTCGGAAGATAAATAATTTTTTTTGGATCCAAGTAATCCATCAAAACAGGTTTTTTTTTATCAAGAATATTTACTCTTCTTACAGCAACTGTAACTATATCTGCTCCTGAAGCTTTTACTGCTTCTGCAGTTTGTTTAAAATTTTTATATTTACCTGTACCAACAATTAAACGAGATTTAATTAAACGCTTTCCTATTTTAAAATTATCTTTTTTCATTTATCCACCGCCAATAAACTGGACAATTTCAATCTTATCCATGTTCTTAATCTTCCTCGTCTTGTAAAGTTTTTTTGGTAAAATGGTACCGTTTAATTCTATAGCTATTTTATTTTCTTTTAATTTGTATTTCTTAAGCAAGCTTTTAATGCTCAAATTGGTCTGAATTTTTAATTTTTTTCCATTTAATTGTATTTTTGCCATAATTGAGATATTTTTAATTTTTATTATATCAAAATGACTAAAAAAATCCTTGTTATAAATGGCCCCAATTTAAACTTGTTAGGAACAAGAGAAAAAGAAAAATATGGAAGTGTTTCTCTTGTAGATATTCAAAAGAAATGTGAGATTTATTCAAAAAAAATTGATGTAGATGTGGAGTTTAAGCAATCAAATGTTGAAGGGGAAATAGTAAATTTCATTCAAGATGCAAGAGAAAAATATGATGGAATTATTATAAATGCTGGCGGTTATACGCATACTTCGGTAGCAATACTAGATGCTCTGTTGGCAATTAAAAAACCTACTATTGAGTTGCATATTACAAATATTTACAAAAGAGAGGATTTCAGGCATAAGTCTTTAATAAGCAAAGCAGCTGATGGTATAATTTGTGGGTTGGGAATAAATGGATATATTTTTGCTCTAGATGGAATTAAAAAAATTATAAATAATGAAAATTGATAAAAAACTTATAAAAGAACTTAAAGATTACCTTGATGAATTTGGATTGTCGGAAATCGAATACCAAGACGGTAGTAAAAAAATAAAAGTTGCAAAAAACTCTATTGCAAATACTGACGTAACTGCACATAAACCTAGTTTAAAAAATATAAAAGAAAAAGAAAGTGGTACAAAGGTTATCTCTCCAATAATTGGGACAGCATATTTAGCTCCTGAACCAGGTGGAAAAAAATTTGTTGAAGTTGGTCAAAAAATTAAAAAAGGACAAACAGTGATGATTGTTGAAGCAATGAAAACAATGAATCATGTTCCATCTACAGAAAGTGGTGAGGTGAAAAAAATTTTAGTTCAAGACGGTGAAGCTGTTGAGTTCGGTCAAGCTTTAGTTCTTTTAAAGTAATTAATGTTTAAAAAGGTATTAATCGCAAATAGAGGTGAGATTGCTGTTAGAGTAATTAGAGCATGCAAAGAATGGGGTATTGGAACGGTTGCGGTTCATTCAGATGTTGACTCTGACTCAATGCATGTGCGATTGGCAGACGAAAGTGTTTGCATAGGATCTCATCAACCGCAAAATAGTTATCTAAATGTTGCTGCAATAATGTCTGCTGTAGATTTGACAGGAGCTGAAGCTATCCATCCAGGCTATGGTTTTTTATCAGAAAATTTTAAATTTGCTGATATTGTTGAGAAACATGGCGTCAAGTTTATTGGTCCAAGTGCAAATATTATTAAAAAGATGGGAGATAAAATTGAAGCAAAGAAAATTGCAAAGCAAAATGGACTTCCTGTTATAGAGGGTTCCGAAGGAGGGATTAAAAATGTAAATGAGGCTAAATCTATTTGTCAAAAAATTGGTTATCCAATTTTAATTAAAGCTTCTGGTGGTGGTGGAGGTAAAGGAATGAAAATAGTAGAAAGTGAAAATAATTTAAGTGAATTATTTTCTCTAGCTCGATTAGAAGCAAAAAAATATTTTGGAAATGACGAAGTTTATATTGAAAAGTACTTTAAAAATCCAAGACATATAGAGGTACAAGTATTATCAGGGAAAAATAGAACTGTGCATTTAAATGAAAGAGATTGTAGTGTTCAAAGAAAACATCAAAAACTCATTGAGGAAACACCTAGCCCAGTCTTAGATGAAAAAACGAGATCAGATTTACTAAATAAAACCGTTAAGATGGTTGAGGCCTTAGGTTATGAGGGAGCTGGAACCGTAGAGTATATTTACGAAAATGGAAAATTCTATTTTTTAGAAATGAATACAAGAGTCCAGGTTGAACATCCCGTCACTGAAGTCCAAACGGGAATTGATATAGTAAAGGAGCAAATATGGATAGCGCACTCAGGAAATACCGCTTTAGAGCAAAATGATATTAGTGCTAGAGGTCATTCGATTGAATGCAGAATCAACGCAGAAGATCCTTCGAAGAATTTTCAACCAAGCCCTGGAATAATTTCTGTCTGTCATCAGCCCTCGGGGTTTAGAACAAGGGTAGATGGATCAATATTTCAAGGATGTAAGATCACTCCATATTATGACAGTTTAATATGTAAATTAATATGTAAAGGACGAAACAGGACCGAAGCTATCCAAAGAACCTTAAGATCACTAAATGAATTTGTAATAGATGGAATCGTAACCACAATAGATCTCCACAAAAAAATACTCTCTCATGAAAAGTTTATCTCTTCAGAATTTGACACTAATTGGTTGGCAAAAGAAAAATTTTATTAATATAATTTTTTAAATTGCTAATTTATATTTTAAGTGATATTAAAATTGAATTATGGGATATCCGAAAAAACATAGAGGAAGACGAAAAATTGGCTCAAAAAAAAGAAGGGCCAGAAAAAGAAATAAAAAAAGATAGTCAAACCCAAAATGGATCTTAGAACTCAAGTTAAAAAACTGAGTCTGTGGGTATTTATAATTCCTTTTTTAGCAATTAATTTATGTTTATTTATTTCTGTAAACTTCCATCTTTTAGAAAATACATTTTTAGCTGTTGACCAAATTGGACGTTCTAAACCTACATTACCTTATATAGATGGCGGAGTCTCAATTAGTAGAACAGCAAGGACATATCCTGCTTTCATAATTTTTAAACCTTCAATGATAATTGCCTCTATTTTATTAATAATTTATTGGATAAAGACAAATAAAATTTTAAATAATTATCAAAATCTCCCTGAAACTAAAAATAATTTATTTAAAACTTTTGGAATATTGTCAGCAATTTTTCTTATAGTTCACTCAATTTTTTTAGGTGTTAAATTTGAATATGATTTATATAAACTATTCAGACGCTTTATATTGCTTTCGTTCATAATTTTTGAAGTTACCGCACAATCGCTTTTGGTTTTTAGATTTTTTAAAATTAAAAAAATTATTATGAATGATATAAATAATTATGTTTTGACTTTAAAAATTATATTAGTAACAATACTTGTTATTGTGGCTTTTACAACTTTGCCCATAGTAGTTACTAGTGGTAACGTACAATTTAAACACGCTTTAGAATGGAACTATTTTATCGGTGTGATTTTGTTTTATTTATTAACTTATTTGTTTTGGAAAAAGAATTAAAACCACCGTCTACACACCTTTCGGTGCGCAGACTTTAGTTTTGGCCCGTCGTTTTAGCACTACCGCCAGACCTCCCGTTCTACTATTTTAGTGCTACTCAGCAGAACTTTCTGCCCGTTAAGCTTGAACCTCTCGGTTTTTCCTTAACTGGCCAGTTAAGAGTTGCCTCTTAATTAAAATCATTAAACATCATAAGATTATTAATTTCTATCACTTTTTGGTTGTTTTTTTTTAAAGCTGTTAATTATGTGGATAATTTTTTTTCTCAGTTTTATCTATCCAGCCGCCGCCCAAAACCCTGTCACCAAATTTATCTTTAGAATAAAACACACAAGCTTGTCCTGGTGAAACTCCTTTTTCGTCTTGCAATATATCTACCTCTAACTTTTCTCTAAGGATTTTTACTTTGGCCTTAAGTAGTTTACCTGTAGATCTAACCTTTATAAAAATGTCTTTATTAAAAGACTCCAAATCACATAAAAAATTCACATCTCTTAAATGTAATTTTTTTATATTTAAATAATCTTGTGGGCCTACAATTATAGAGTTATCACTTGCTCTAATGTCAATTACATATAGAGGGTTTTTACTTGAAATTTTAATTCCTTTTCTTTGACCAATTGTATAATTGATAATACCATCGTGAACACCTAGTTTGTTACCTTTAACGTCAAAAATATAACCCTGTTTGAATGATTGGGGTTTAAATTTTTTAATAATTGAAGCATAGTCGCCATTTGGAACAAAGCAAATATCTTGGCTATCTGGTTTTTTAGCAACATTAAGTTTTAATTTACTTGCCATCTCTCTAGTTTGAACTTTATTTACGGAGCCTAATGGAAACCTCAAATAATCAAGTTGATTTTGAGTTGTGCTAAAAAGAAAATAACTTTGATCACGATCCTTGTCCTCTGCACGATACATTTTTCCTTTACCATTGTCCTCTTGTCTTAGGACATAGTGGCCTGTTACTAAAGTATCAGCTTTTAAATCTTTTGAAAATTTGAATAAGTCTCTAAATTTTACAGTTTGATTACATTGCACACAAGGTATTGGTGTTTCTCCTGAAATATAACTGTCAACAAAAGAATCTATCACCTCAGTTTTAAATTTCTTTTGATAATATAAAATTTTATGCTCAATACCCAGTGTATCAGAAACTCTTTTTGCGTCCATAATATCCTGGCCCGCACAACACTGCCTACTTTTGACAGACGTTTTTATATCATCATATAGTTTAAGTGTTATACCGGTAACATTGTATCCTTGTTGCTTCATTAGGGCTGCTACGACCGAAGAATCTACCCCGCCCGACATTGCAACAACAACTTTAGTATCTTTTGGCGACTTTTTTATACCTAGAGAGTTAATCATAAACTGTTATATATTATAAAAAAATAAATCTTTCCATTATGCAATATGATATAGAACCAGGCAATTTTGTAATAAATCCAGCAGAAAAAAGTTGGGGAATCGGCCAAATACAATCAATAATTAAAAATAAGGCTACTGTTAATTTTCAAAATGCAGGAAAAAAGGTTATTAATTTGGACAATATTAATTTAGAGAAAATCAATAATGAACAATAATGAATTAAAAAATATTGCAGAGGCTCTTATAAAGACAACAGAGCATGCAGGTAAAATTTCTATTGAGCTTTATAACAAAGGTTTAAAAAAAATTATAAAACCTGATAATTCGCCTGTTACCAACGGCGATTTAGAAGTTAACAAAATTCTTACTGATAAAATAAAAACTCTTACACCAAATATTCCAATAATTTCTGAAGAAACAGTAAACTTGCAAAAAAAAAATGAGCTAAAAACTTTTTGGCTAATTGATCCTATCGATGGAACAAGAGAGTATATTGCGGGTCAAGACGAGTATACTATAAACGCATCTTTAGTATTAAATTGTATACCCATAATCGGCTTGTTGGGTGCACCAAGAAAAAAAAGATTATTTTATGCATATGGAAAAAATAATTCTTACATGATCGAAAATGAAAAGGCGGTTAAATTAGACTGCACTAAGAAAACTGAAAAAGGTAAAATTTTTGCTGTAAGTGGAAGTACAAAGCCAAATGAACAAATTTTAGAAGTTTTTAAAAAATATAAGATTCATTCTTTTACTCCAATGCATAGCTCTTATAAATTTTGTGTAATAGCCACAGGAGAGTTTGATTTTTATGCGGCGAAAGAAAGAGCGTATGAATGGGATTATGCAGCAGGTCACGCGGTCGCTGAAGGTGCTGGAGCAATAATAACAACTTTAGAAAATAAAAGTTTTAATTATGGAAAAGATGATTACAAAAATTTAAGTTTAATAATCAAAAGAAGTAATATTTTAGATGCTTAAGACAATCTTAATAATAATTGTATCGGTATCTTTATTTGGATTAATAGTATTTATTTTTGTTAAAAATTTAATGAAAAGAAGGATTGAATATTACCTAAAGCTTAATGAAAAAAAAAAGAAAACTAAATAAGTTTAATTAACTGATAAAATTCTTTTTGCGTTAATGATAAAATTTTTTTAGAAATATCATAACTGAAACCAGACCTAGCAAGAATTCCCATATCTTTTTTATAAAAGAGTTCTCTGTTTGACTCAGGCCTAACGGGGCCAATTCTTCTTTTTTTACAAATTTTCATTGCTGATACAAAATCAGGATCGGATTTTTCATTTTTAATTTTCTCTAAACTCAATTTAATATCTTCTTGACCAATTCCTTTGCTTTTTAATGAATGAATAATTTTATTAAGAGAGTATCCTCTTCTAAAAAGAACTCTAGCTCTTGAGTCAGAATAAAGACTATCATTTAATAGGCGATTTTTTTCTAAATTAACAACTATATTGTCTATTAATAGGGTTATTTCTTTTCTTACCTTCGAGCCTTGAAATTTTTTTAAATATTTTTTTAATAGATATGTCTTTATTTGCTGTTTTGAAGGATTGTATTTTTCAATATATGTATAAGCCAAATCTCTCAAATTAGTCGTTAAATCCTCAAATTCTTTTTTGTTTGATATCGGGTCCATTATTTTTATATTATAATAGTTTATATGATCGATAACTTTTTAAATTTTTTAACTTACGAAAACATCTACTATATAGCAAATATAGGCGTGGTGCCTTGTTGGTTATTACTGATTATTGCACCTAACAACATTATAACAAAATTTTTTATTAAATCGGTAATAATTCCATTATTATTATCCACAGCATATATTTTCATAAGCTATCAAATCTTTATAACTGAAAATATTTTAGAGATCTTTAATCTATATTTGGGCCTGAATGATCTTTATGCAATTTTTTCAAACGAGGCTTTTCTTTTAATATTTTGGTTACATTTTTTAACAATAAATTTATTTGTCGGAAACTGGATAGTGAATGACGCTAAAATTTATATGGTGTCAAAATTTCTTACAATTATATCGTTAATTTTGACTTATTTCGCAGGACCTATAGGTTTGGTTTTTTATTGGTTGTCTAGAATTTTATATGCAAAAAAAATAAATTACTATGACTAAACAAATTGAATTTTATTTTGATTTTAGCAGCCCATATGCCTACATTGGGTACAAAGAAATTAAACGTCTAGAAAAGAATAATTCATTTCAAATTAAATACATGCCAATTTTGTTGGGAGGTCTACATAATGCAGCAGGCATTACACCTGCAGCTTTTATAGCTATAAAATCAAAATACATGATAACAGATACAAAATTAATTTCAGAAAAAAAAAATATACCTTTTAATTTCAACTCATATTTTCCAATAAAAACTGTGAATTTTATGAGAGGCGTAATAGTTGCTGAGAAAGATAATTATGAAAAGATTTATATTGAAAAAATTTTTAATGCTATATGGAAAGACGGTTTAAACATGAATGACCCAACTGTAATTAATAAAGTATTTAAAAATTTAGAAATAAACCCTGAAATTTTTTTGTCAAAAACCTCTGATCAAAAAATAAAAGATAGATTGAGAAAATTAACTGACGATGCTTTAAAAAAAGATATATTTGGTGCTCCAACTTTTGTGGTTAATAAAAGAATTTTTTGGGGTCAGGATAGACTGTCTTACGCCATTGATGAAGTGGAAAAATAATTTATTTCTTATCTTTAGAAATAACTTCGAATCCTTGATTAGCAAGAGACCCGAAACCACCTTTAACATGTGCAATATTTTGATAACCCATATCTTTAAGAGTTTTGGTGGCAAGAGCAGATCTCATTCCAGCTGCGCAAAACAAAACTAATTTTTTTCCTTTTGAAAATTTTTCGCTGCTATAATATTGGCCCTGTGGATCAAGCCAAAACTCAAGCATTCCCCTTGGGACATGTATAGATCCTTTGATTGTCCCATCTCTCCAAATTTCTCTTATATCTCTAATATCAATTAAAGTACACTGGTCTTTGTTTTCTAGTTCTCTAACTTCTTCAGGTCCAAGTGTTACAATTTCTTTTAACGCTTTGTCTACTAACTCTTGTGAAGATTTAATATCCATTGCCCATAATATAAACTATTATATAAATAAACTAAATGAGAGAAATTAAATCAAAAAAAAGGGGTTTTATAACTAAAATCTTCATAAAATTATGTAGAATATTTGGTTTCGAAATAGTTGATCAAAGTGATTTCAGTATTCCAACATCAAACAAATCTTTAAATGAAAGCATTAGCATTCCAGGAAAAAGCTCGGTAAATTTTCCTTTGGGTAAGGTTGACATTACTAGGCCTGTTAAATCTTTAGATATAATATTACGAACATGTATGTCAGTAAATATGTTAACGCAGTCAAAAAAAAGAATTTTTGATAAAGATAAAGAGGAATATACATTCAGAACATTAAAATCCTTAATAAAAAACATACACCACTCGAAAAATATATTTAAAAATATAAAATATAAAATTTACATCATTGATCATAACTCAACCAATGAGCAGTTAGGTAGTATGAGAGATATGTTAAAGAAATCAAACACAGATTTCGAAATTTTAAATTTAAAATTTAATGAATTTTCTAGTCAAATAAAAAACATAAATGAGGAAAATAAACAAGTAACGCTCAATCAAAAATCTAACATGTCAAACATTCATCAGTCTCTTTTGATCTCTAGAGACAAATGCGAAGATTTAACTTATTTTGTTGAAGACGACTATATTCATGATCAGATTAGTTTATCTGAAATGCTTTATGCTTATGAAAGAATAGCCTCTCTTACCAAAAAAGAATTAATAATATGCCCAACAGATTACCCTTATTTATATACACAGAATGAAGATGCAAAAATCTTTTTAGGTGAAAAAAGACACTGGCGTACAGTAGACCAAACCTTATGTACATTTCTAACAAGTAAAAAAATTGTTGAAAAATACTGGAATGAACTAATTAGCATGTGTAAATTTGAACACTACCCTTTTGAAAAGCCATTGCATAAAATTTATAGCAAAGAACTATGCATTTCACCTATTCCATCTTTAGCTTTACATTTGACAAATATCAACTCGGTATACGGCTTATCGCCCAATGTTGATTGGAAAAAAATTTGGGATCAAAATGAAAAATAAAAAAAATAAAAAAGCATTTAATTTCAAGTTAAACTCGACATCTAATAAGGTTTTTGAATTGTCCAAAGTAAAAAACGGTTTAATAATTTATTTTTATCCTAAAGATAATACGCCAGGTTGTACTCTCGAAACTAAAGACTTTTCTAAGCTTTATAACAAATTTAAAAAACTAAAATATGAAGTTGTAGGTGTTTCTAAAGATAATATGAAAAGTCATTTAAATTTTAAAAAAAAATATAATGTAGCTTTCCAATTGTTGTCGGATGAAAAAATTCAGGCTCAGAAAAAATATCGTGTTTGGGGACCAAAGTCCTTTATGGGTAAAAAATTTATGGGAACAATAAGATCTACCTTTGTTATTAATAGAGGAATGATCTTAAAAACATGGAAAAATGTTAGAGTTAAAGGTCATGCTGAAGAAGTTTTAAATTTTGTAAAATCTGTCAAATAAAAAGGGCCCAATTTTTCGAGCCTTTTATATTGGCACAAGTAAGGGAAGGGTAATTCTTTTTATTAATCTATAATTAAAAAAGGCCCAGATTTATAATCTGGGCCTTAATTTGCTCCTTCTAAACTAAGGGAGGAAGGAGATAGAGAAAAATTTAGTCTCTTATTCCGTAAGCGATTACACCAACTTCGGATTTATCAGTACCAAGCTTTTCAGCCTCTTTACTAATTCTAATTCCAATAGTTGCTTTCATAATTGACCATACAATGTATGACACTACGAAAACAAAGATAACTACTGAAATTGTTCCAAGGAATTGTGAACCAAAACCTACTTCTGTATTTGTAAATGGAACTGCTAATGTACCCCATACTCCAGCAACTAAGTGTGCAGGAATAGCACCAACTACATCATCTATTTTCATTTTGTATAATAGTTTTGTTGAGTAGTACATTAACACACCAGCTATTGCTCCAATCACGATTGCAGCAAGCGGGCTAGGTGCTAAAGGTTCCGCTGTTATACCTACTAAACCAGCTATCGCTCCATTAAGCATCATGACTACGTCAGTTTTACCACCGGCAAGTCTTGATACTGTAGCAGCGGCTAATACACCACCACCTGCAGCTAAGTTTGTATTAATATATATTGTTGCAACAGAGCTAACGTCTTCGAGAGTTCCAGCAGCTAATTGAGAACCACCATTAAATCCAAACCAACCTAACCAAAGTATAAATACTCCAAGTGTTGCTAATGGAATTGATGAAGCTGCATAAGGTGCCATAGCTTTAGGGCTACCTCCTGAAGTAAATCTTCCAGTTCTAGCACCTAGTACTATTGCACCGGCAAGAGCTGCAGCTCCTCCAGCAGCATGTACTAATGTTGAACCTGCAAAATCAGAAAAGCCAGCAGCTGATAACCAACCACCGCCCCACTGCCATCCCATTTCAATTGGATAAATAAATCCAGTTAAAATAGCTGCAAATAAGAAGAATGGCCAAATTTTAATTCTTTCAGCCAATGTTCCTGATACGATTGACATTGTCGTTGCACAGAATACCATTTGGAAAAACCAATCTGAACCATCAGAATAACCAGTTTCCAATGATGATGCGTCACTCCAAGAAGAGAATGAACCTATCCATCCACCTTCGGGTATACCGTAAGCTAAATTGTATCCAACTAACCAAAACATAATTCCGGCTATTGAATATAAACCTATATTTTTTGCACAGATTGCTGATACACTTTTTGACGTAACCAGCCCTGATTCCAGCATGGCAAAACCTGCTGCCATCCACATTACTAGAAAACCTGACATTAAAAATAATATCGTATTAAATATGTATTGAACTTCTGCCGATACAGTTGTTTCAGCATATCCTAATCCCGCAAAACTGAAATAGATTGCTGTACCTGCAAAAAAATAACCTATTACTTTTTTCATATTTCCTCCTTTGAAGATGTTTTTTTAATTCATTGGAGAGAAAAGTGTTAAGTTAAGTGACGAAATTAGGCATGCAGTTTTTGCATAGGGTGCGACGTTTTCAAACAATCCCTAAATTAATGATTTTAGGGATTGTTTAAATTCTGTTACTTGTTGAACATTTCTTTTAAACTTTTGGCAGGTAGAAATTTTACCTTTTGAGAAGCGCTAATTTGGATCTGTTCACCTGTTCTAGGGTTACGACCAACTCTAGCTTTTCTTTTGGCCACCTTATAAGTACCAAAACCAGCTATTTTCACCGGCTCATCACTTTTAAGGCAATCAAGTATAATCTGCGTAATAGTATCAAACATTCTCTCAGCATCGGCTTTGCTTTGACCCATTGTGGACGCGATTTTGTTTACTAGTTGTTTTTTGTTCATTTTTATACCCTTTGTTTATTGTTGTTTTACAATTTGAATAAAAATTGAACAAAATCAACGAAAATATAGTAATTTTTCAAAGTATTAACACAAGATATCGTATATATGAAAAAAGCCTTAATTTTAGTGGTTTTTTTGGGTTATATGAATAGGTCTAAAATGCCGCCCAATCTTTAATATCATTAAAAGTGGTGAAAACCATAAGCGAAATTAGTAAAAAAAGACCGATTCGAAAAAAACCCTCTTGAGTTTTTTGCTTTAATGGACGACCCAGTATTTTTTCAAAAAGGAAAAACATTAAATGTCCACCATCTAAAAGTGGTATGGGGAATAAGTTAATAAGCCCTAAGCTAATAGAAATATAAGCAACAGTGCTTAAAAAAGCTATTAAACCGAATTCAGCTACCTGGCCTGAAATTTTCGCAATCTTTACCGGTCCCCCCAATTGAGAAGTATCACCTTGGCCAATTATTAAAGCACCAACAAATTTAATTGTAGTTTTAGATACAAACCATATTTCTTTAATTGAATAATACATTGCTTTAGTGGGACCTAGCTTTTCCCTTTTAAATTCGTTATTGACTGGGGTAATTTTAATACCAATAACTCTCTTTTTGATTGAATTTCCAAAAGAATCCTTTGAATCTATTGTTTTAGGATAAGTTGTAAAAATCATTTCTTTTTGATTTCTCAAAACACCAACTTCAATCATTTTATTAGGAGAAGAGTTTATAAGCGTAGAGACTTCCATAATGCTGTTAACTTCGTTTTTGTTTATAGATATTATAATATCATTTTTTTCCAAACCGGCTTTTTCCGCAGGACTTCCAATTTGAACTTCTTCTATTTTTGGAGGCGTGAAATCTTTTCCTACGAACATATAGATAAAAGAAAAAATTATGATTGCTAAAATAAAGTTTGCTATTGGACCACCAGCAACAATTAATGCTCTTTGATAAAGTGGTTTTAAAGTAAATAATTTTGTTTGATCTTCTTTGCTATATTTTTTTAAAATTTCTTCTTGCTCAGATTGACTAAATACATTTCTATCACCAAAAAATTTTACATATCCACCAAGTGGAATTATACAAAACTTCCACCTCGTACCACTTTTATCATTAAATCCGAAAATTTCTTTTCCAAATCCTATGGAAAAATCTGTCACACCTACTCCGTATCTTTTAGCAAAATAATAGTGACCGTATTCATGAATGAAAACAACTATTGTTATTAAAATTATAAATGGAATAATATAGCTCATTGTTCCCAAGGTCCTTTTTTTATGTTACGTTTAGATTTGATATTATTTCTCTTACCTTTTTTATTTTTTTTATTAAAAAACAAAATTAAAATAATTCCTGAAATAAACCCTCCTATATGTGCTGCGTAAGCTACACCTCCACCACTTGATTGTGATAATGCAGAATTTATAAATTGTAAAATAAACCAAAAACCCAAAACATAAAGAGCTTTTATTTTTATCAAATGACTAAAAAAACCTAAAGGTATCAAAACTAAAACTTTTGCGTTAGGATAATTTATTAAATAAGCACCCAAAACACCGCCAATTGCCCCACTTGCTCCGATCATTGGAATTTGAGAATTTACATCAATTAAAACCTGCGACATTGCAGCACCAACACCACTGGCCATATAAAAAATAACAAAATTCAAAGTTCCCAAACTGTCCTCGATGTTATCTGCAAATATCCACAAGTACAGCATGTTTCCAATTAAATGCATCCAACCTCCATGCATAAACATAGAAGTAAAAATTGTACCTACTGGAGAAATTTTATAAAGATCGTTAGGCAGTTGATCTATGCCCATCAAAACCGAGGGTATTAAACCGTAAGAGTAGGTAAATTCCCTTAGCTCAAATTCACTCAAACCTAATTGGGAAATAAATATGATAACACAAAAGAAAATAATCCCATAAGTAACTACCGGCCTACCCCCAGAAGTGGGGTTATCATCTTTTAATGGTATCATTTTCTAAAAAACCTTTTTTGGTTAAATTAATATACATTTACCTCATATTTTAAACGTTTGATTTAATCAACTTATAATTGTAGGATTATCGCCATGAGCGAAAAAATTTCAGTGCTACTTTCAGATGTCACGGTTAAAGGTAATATTACTGAAAAGTCAACGTTAATAACTGACTCAAAGATAGACGGTGATATAACCGCTGATCAATTACAAACGCATGAAAGTTCAAAAATTAATGGAAATATAAGCGCCTCAAAGGTTTCTTTAGGTGGGGCTTCAAAAGGAAATATAAACTCAGACGAGGTTAAAATTAGATCGACTGCAGATGTTGATGGAATTCTTAATCAAAAAAAACTATCTATAGATGAAGGAGCTAAGCTTAAAATAAAAGCTGAAACTCTTTAACTAAAATTTCCATTCACTAACCTTGCTAAATAAAAAGTTTCTAAAAGCTTTCACTTTTCCAACATTTCTAAGTGATTGGGGATAAACAAAATGAGTCTCGGTAAGGGGGCCTTCGATATCCGGGAGAACTTTAGAAATATTTGGTACATTTATTGCAATATAGTCAGGTAAAGCAGCGAGGCCAACTCCGCTTTGTACAGCAAGAAGCAAACCATAAACACTGTTTACTTTCATGACGGGTTTTCTTTTTTTGTTATCTTTTGAACCCAATTTTAAAGCCCAATCAGGATTAAAAACAGGTGAAGGTGCGCCTCTTCCATATGTTATAAACTTATGTTTATTTAAATCAGAAATTTTTTTTGGATATCCATTTTTTTCTAAATATTTATTAGAGGCATAAATATGATAATGAAGATCAATTAGTTTTTTTTGAATATAATTAAGTTGTTTTGGTCTTCTCATAAAAATACCAATATCAGCCTGCCTAGTACTTAAATCTAATTCTTTATCGTCAAAAATTAATTCTACCTCAACATCAGGGTATAAGCTCATAAATTCTTGAATTCTTGGAGTCAGCCAAGTTGTTCCAAAACTAACAACTGTTGTAACTGTAAGTTTTCCATCAATTTTATCTTTATCATCGTTAAGGGTAGCTTCTACATCTTTTAATTTTGAAATAACTTCGTTTGCAGTTTTGTATAAATACTCACCATTGCTAGTTAAAACTAGTCCCCTAGCATGTCTTTCAAATAAATGAATTTTTAATTCATTTTCTAACGATTGGATTTGTCTACTAATTGCAGATTGGCTAAGATTCAATATTGTAGAAGCGTTTGTAAAACTTCCCGCCTCTGCAACTGTATGAAAAATTTTTAATTTATCCCAATCCATATTTATTTATTTGGATTGACTACAACTCTTCCAAAAAGCTCACCTTTTAACATTTTTGGATAAGTATTAATTAAATCTTCAAGTGAGTATTCTTTGGTTAAACTTTTTAATTTATTAAAATCAATTAAATTTTTTGCCTCGTTCCATGCGAATTCTCTTCTTTTCATGCTTGATGCTGAAGAGTCTATGCCCCATAGTTTTACCCCCCTGATTACAAAAGGCATAACGTTAGTATTGATTTTTATGCCACCCGCATTTCCGCACTGTGCAACAATTCCAGCTGGTTTTGTTTGTGCTAAGATTTTAGTTAGAGCCTCTCCTCCTACAGTATCTACTACACCATCCCACATTCCTTTTTCAAGCAACTTGCTTTCTCCATGAAATTCTTTTCGGTCAATAATATTTTTTGCTCCTAAATTTTTTAAGTAATCATGTTTATCTTTTTTTCCTGTTACAGCATGAACTGTATAACCCATTTTCGATAAGATCATTACCGATATACTTCCTACACCGCCAGTAGCGCCTGTTACTAATACATCTCTAACCTTTTCGCCCATTAAAAGTTCTTCCCTTGCTTTTATTGTGAAACTAGACAAAAGTGCAGTAAATCCAGCTGTTCCCATCATCATAGTTTGTAAATTTGATAACTCTTTTGGCGCTTTAACTAAAAAAGATGAGTTAACTTTTGCATAACCAGCAAATCCACCATAATAAATCTCACCAACTCTAAAACCAGTTAAAATTATTCTATCACCTTTTTTAAATTTTTCATCACCGCTTTCTTCAACAGTGCCAGAAAAATCGATGCCAGGAACAAATGGATATTTTTTAACAATTCTTCCACCATTACTTAATATTAATGCATCTTTGTAGTTTAAAGTTGAATAATCAATTTTAACCAAAACATTTCCATCTTTAAGAGCGTCTATTCCTATCTCCTTTACTTCTCTTGTGAATTTTTCGTTTTGATTATCGATTACAATAGCTTTGAATTTTTTAGACATATCTTTATCTTACATGTGACAAATTAATATAACAATTATTTTATTTTTAGTCGTATGATTGTAAATGAAGGAAAAAATTCCTTATTATATAAGATTAAGCATTATATTAATAATTTTAATATCTCCTATTTTAGTTTTTCAAATTAGTTGGTATTTTTTGGGGGAAAAAGATGGTTTATTATTTACTTTTTGTTATGGAATAGTCGCCGTTACCTATGCGTGCTATAAATTTTATTTAGATAACTGGAGAGATGAAGATTAGTTTTTATCTGATATAAATTTTATAAATCTGTTTTGAAAACTTAAATCTTCTTTAAATTTACCTAAAAAATAATTTGTAATTGTAGTTGCTTTTTCTTTTTTTATTCCCCTCATGGTCATGCACTGATGTGTTGAGTCAATTGTAACCGCAACTCCATGCGCGTCTAGACCGCTCATTAAAGATTTTGCAATCTGCATGGTCAATCTTTCTTGGGTTTGTAATCTTTTAGAATAAACCTCAACAACTCTTGCAAGTTTGCTCAATCCCACTACTCTTTTATTTGGTATGTAAGCAACGTGAGCGACACCTATGATTGGAGCCATATGGTGTTCGCAATGACTTTGAACAGAAATGTTTTTTTGTAATACCATGTCATTGTAACCGTTTACGTCGCCGAAAGTTTTTAATACTTCTGAAGTAATTTCCTGATTATAACCTTTAAAATATTCTTTATATGCTTTCACTACTCTTCTTGGTGTTTCAAGTAACCCTTCTCTATTTGGGTTTTCACCAATCCATCGTAATATAGTCCTAAAAGCCTCCTCTGCTTCTTTATCGGAAACTTCTGATTTATCTTTTAAAACAGCGCTGTTAGTACTTTTAACTATTTTCATAAAGAACAAAATTAATATATAATATTATTTATTAATGCAAACAGCTAATTTAATATAATTTTGTTTATTTAATCAAATGTTTAAAAAAAGAGAAAATGTCGCGGATATTGAGGAAGGAAATTTGCTTTCTCCGAAATTTGATAATGATGGGTTAATTCCAGTTATAACTACTGATTTTCAAACTAAAGAAGTTTTGATGCAAGGCTTTATGAACTCTGAAGCTCTTAAAAAAACTATTGAAACTAAAGAAGCGCATTACTGGAGTAGATCAAGAAGAGAAGTTTGGCATAAAGGTGAAACTAGTGGTTTTATTCAAAAAGTTGTTGAGATTAGAATAGACGATGATCAAGACTCTATTTGGATGAGTGTAGATATAGGAGATGGTGCGAGTTGCCATGTGGGGTATAAATCTTGTTTTTATCGATCTGTTCCATTGGGAAAAATTAAAGATGCTGAAAAATTAGAAATGGAATTCAAGGATAAGAAAAAAAAGTTTGATCCAAAAACTGTGTACAAAGGGAAACCTAATCCAACAAAAATTTGAAAATATGAGCAATGAAGATCAAATAAAACTACATAGCCCTTTTGGCCCTGTTTTTTGCGAATTTACTATTTCAAAAAAAACTGTTCAAGGATTAAATAGATTTGTTGATAACCTGGAAAGGAATAGCGATCTAAGAAAAAAACTAGATCATGGAAAATCTTTAGCCGGACAAGTATCTGAGGAAATCAGAGTACCAAATGAAGTTAGCCAAGAAGGAATTGGTCCCGAACTCTCTAGAGCTATTGCAACTTACGTTCAAAGTACAACTGGAAAAAAAATATCAAAACTTAAATTTTTAAGCATTTGGATAGTAAGACAGTATGGAACAGAATATAATCCAATTCATTACCATGACGGACATTTATCTGGCGCAGGATGGCTAAAAGTTCCGTCAAACTTAGGGGAATCTTTTCAAAAAGAAAAAAAAAAGGAACACTATCACGGAAAAATTCAATTTATTCACGGAACAAGAATGTTTAATTGTAAAAGTGGAGTTACAGTTAATCCAGCCGTTGGAAAAATGTTTGTATTTCCAGCCTACTTAATGCATACCGTTTATCCTTTTTATGGAAATGAGGAAAGAAGATCTGTAGCATTTAATGCAAATATTGATGAGGCAATATATAATCCCTACGGAGGAAAAATATAAAATGGAAGATGAAAAAATTATATATGACAAAATTTGTGAAGAATGTGGTAAGGATGAAAATAGTGTAAAACAAAATCTTATAATACATGGGTTTAAGATTTGTAATAGCTGTAAATTATCTAAAACTATTTTTCCTTTGTAAGAATCTCATGTTGAAAAAGATAAGATAGCCAATAATAAAAATGCTACTAGAAGTATTTGTAAAATATAAGACAAAACTATTATAGCCAAAGATTTCCATAAGCCTTTTAAATTAAATGTAAGCTTTACTGCCAAAACTTGGCATGCTACTACCCAAATAAAAGTACCTAAACTTATTACTTGTATAAATTTCGGGTAAAATATTATTAAAAACTTAATAAGCTCAGGAGAGTAGGAGTACCCGATTAATCTTAATAAATTTTTTGACTTACTTTTCGATTTGCCATTTGAAAAAATGTTTAAACCTATAATGTTGATTAAATATGATAAAACATACCAATTTAAGAATATCCAAAAAATAATTAAAATTACAATAGGGATATCAAAGTTAGCTGTAGAAAAATAATATTTTTTTGCTATTAATGCATTTACAGTAGCGGTTAATAATGCAACTAAAAACGCTTGTAGAATTGCCGATCCGTCTTTGTCTATTTCTTTAAAAATATTATTATCAATTTTAATTATTCCAAAGACCCTGTTTATAAAATGCATATTAATTAATATAGACTAATAAAAGATTAAAGCACATATGGTTCAGGTGATTTTCTGTTTTCAAGAACTCTATCAACAGATAAAGCTGTCAAATCTATAGATTGATATGAGCCAGTTATAATAAGCTCTGTTAAAGCTCTTCCAATTCCTGGTGCTTGCATTAATCCCCTTCCAGTAAATCCGGAGGCTAGATATAAATTTTTATATTTTGGATGTTTGCCTACTACAGCATTATTATCTAATTTATTACAATCATAATATCCTGCCCATCCACCTGTCAATTTTAGTTTTTCAAAAATTGGAACTCTTTTTGCTAATGCGGGCCATACTAGTTCCTCGTAATGATCCCAGTCAGGCTCTAGATCTTTTGCATCAAATTTTGATATAGGTGATCCAGCTAAATATTCTTTACCTTCAGGTCTCCAATAAACGCCGGTAGTAAAATCAGAAGTTAATGGCATCTCAGGTATATGTTGTGGGCAACTTACCCTAAAAACAGTATGTTTTTGTGGTACGACTGGCACGTCCTTAAGTAAATTATTTGTATTATAACCAACTGCACAAATAATAATATTTGAATTTACTTCAGAAATATCTTTGATTTCTCCTTTTATAAAATCCGCGCCCAAATCTATAGCCTTGTTTTTTAGCGCACCGTGAAATAAGTGCGGGTCTATCCACCCTTCTTTTTTATCATCAGTATAAGTGACAGTTTCAATTCCATCATTATTTATGTAAGGAAATTTACTCTTCAATTCAGATCCTTTAATATTTTTAGTACCTGCATTACATTGTCTGTGGTTTTTTAATGCCTCATATTGTTCGGGAGCATGATCTGGACCAAAAAGAAATAGATATCCATTTGGAACAACGCTAGTAGTTGGTTTTACATTATTTTTTGTTTTTAATAATTCTGGTACTTGAAAAATAAACTCTCTAGCAAATTTTCCTAATAGGATATTTTCCTTTTGAAAAAACTGTCTTCTAAAACCTCCCAATGACAAAGGGAAGGAAGCTTTTTTATATGTAGGATCCTGTTCAATAACTTTAACTTTTCTGCCTTGTTTGGACAAAAAATAAGCTGATGCAACCCCTATTATGCCCCCACCAATAATTACAATATCGTCCATAATTAATTTAAATACAAAATGCTCCCATTAAGTAAAAGAGCATACAAAGACCATAACAAATAAGGTATCATTAGTAAAAAACTTAATTTTGTACTTTTATAATAAATTTTCATAAGCCAAATAATAAAAAATAATATTATCAATAAATTTAGTAACGCAAATAAAATCAAATGGAAGCCAAAAAAAATAATACTCCATATTCCATTAAAAAATATATGAACAAAATAAATTTTAATTGTTTTTGTGTCTCTATTTGATGTCCAATTTATCCATATTGCAAATGACATCAAAATATATAATGTGGTCCATACCGGTCCGAAAATCCAAGAGGGGGGACTATAGACTGGTTGAATTATTTGTGAATACCATGGCTCTTTAAAACTAGATGTTACAATACCTCCTATTGCAGAAGCTGAAAATGTAATTAAAAGTATTAATATTAATGATAGGTATTTATTATTAAACATAATTATGAGATATAATTTATCATGAACGAAAACCAAAAAAAAGTTTGGGTTACTGGAGCAAGTAGTGGGATAGGAAAGGCTGTCGCTGAAAAATTTGCTAAAGAGAACTGGAAAGTTGCAATTTCTGCTAGAAGAGTTGAACTTTTGAATGAAATAGCGAAAAATGAGAATATTTTTGCTTACCCAATGGATGTTACCGATCAAAGTAGAACTGAAGAAACGTTTAAAAAAATTCTTAAGGATTTTGGAAAGTTAGATTTATGCATTTTTAGCTCTGGTACATACGAGAGAAAATCTGAAAAAGGATTGAACGTAGACAATGTTAAAAAAGTAATAGAGGTTAATTTTTTAGGAATTGTAGGTTGTGTTAAAGCTGTTCAGGAATATTTTCAAAATAAAAAAAGTGGGCATATATCAATTGTCTCATCACCTGTTGGCTACAGAGGTTTACCAAAATCGTCTGGTTACACAGCATCAAAAGCCTCTTTAAATAATTTTACACAGGGAATTTATTTTGATTTTAAGAAATTCAATGTAAGAGTAACCTTGATTTCCCCGGGATTTATTAAGACCGCTTTAACTGATAAAAATGATTTTAAAATGCCATTTTTAAAAGATACAAATTATGCAGCTGAAAAAATTTATGATGGTTTAGTCAATAAAAAATCTTTCGAAATAATATTTCCGCCACAAATAGCTTTTATTTACAAAATCTTTCAGATTTTACCTAATAAAGTTTACAACTATTTGATTAATAAATTTGTAAATCGTTAAATTAATTTTTAACAAACACAACTGTCAAGTCGGCAACTCTAAATCCAAACTTAGTCATTTTTGCTCTATTAATTGCAATAGAATCACTTTGTTTAAAAATCCAATCGTCAAAAGTAATTTTGATTTCTTTACCTTTTACAGGAACAAGTAAAACATATTCTAATTTAAAAGCTGATCCATAAGAATAACCTTTGGCTGCTCCAACAACATCTTCAGCAGTGCCTTCATAGTTGTGTTCGTCTTTTTTTATAATTTTCCATTGCCTAGTTTGGACTTCCCCGTCAGACCAATTAAACTTTTCGTCTAATATCAATTCCTTACCATCCCATTTTCCATTTAGAACTGCAGAAAATTGTCTTGTTACTTTCCCTCCTCTATTTTGAAGTACTCCATAGGCTTTGACATTTCCCTTTAGAAATTCCTCAATAACTAGTTTTGGCTTCTGATCTTTAAAATCTTCTGGTTTCATTCCGGCTACACAATTAGTTAAAATTAATGTCAAAAATAATGTTAAAATATATCTCATATTTTACTTATTCCTAACTGAAAATTGTATTAAATCAATATTCTTTGATCTAAATCCAGCTTCACAATAAGAAAAATAAAAATCCCAAATTTTTTTAAATGAACTATCAAAACCCTGTTGCGAAATATTATTCCACGAACCTATAAAATTTTCTCTCCATTTACTAAGAGTTTGAGAATAATGGGGTCCATAAGAATTATAACCTTTAAGAATCAAACCAGTTTTTTTAGAATAATCTTTTATCGATTGTAGGGAAGGCAAAAAACCTCCGGGAAAAATATATTTTTGAATAAAATCTTGATTCTTTCTATATCTATTAAATAATTCATCTTTAATAATTATTGCCTGAATAGCTCCTACTCCGTTAGGTTTTAAGTTATTTTTTATTGTTGAAAAATATTTATTTAAATGCTTTTCTCCAACCGCTTCGATCATTTCTATGGATGCAATAGCATCGTATTTGTCTTTAAGATCTCTATAATCAAGAAATTTAACTTTTACTTTATTATTTAATTTTAAACGATTAATCCTATTTTTTGTGAATTCAAATTGTTTTTTTGAAATAGTAATACAATCTAATTGCACATCGTAATTCTTTGCCAAATGTTCGGCAAAACCACCCCAACCACATCCGATTTCTAAAATTTTGTCACCAGGTTTGGGTTTGATTAGGTTAATAAGTTTATTATATTTATTAATTTGTGCCTTTTCTAACTCTTGCTCAGGTTTTTCAAATATTCCACAAGAATATGTCAAAGTTTTATCCAACCATGTTGAGAAAAATTCGTTGCCTAAATCATAATGCTTAGAAATATATTCTACGCTTTTTTCTCTGGTATTTGATAAAAAAATTTTTCTGAAAATATTGCTTAAAATTGAAATATTTAAAATTCCAGAGAACTTATGAGTAACCTCGATATTTTTAGCCGTAAGTTCAATAAGAGATGGTAGTTTAGGTGTTTCAAAATCATTTTTTATATAGCTCTCTGCAAGTGCATTGCTACCACCTCTAATTATATTAAAATAAAATTTTGGGTTATTGATTTTTATTTTTACTTCAAGAATACTGTTTGGTTCACCAAAAATATGGGACTTACCATTATAGTTTTCTAAAATAAGTTTTCCATTATCAATGGTTTTCAGTTTTTTAAATACGAAATTTTCGGAAATTTTATATGGGTTTAAGTTCATTTTTCTAATGAAAGATTATTTTTCATTTTTGTGTTTTTTTTCACTAGCTTAACTCCTTTCTTCCAGAGTCTTAATGCTTCAAAATGTATCGCCATTATAATTTTAATTGTCATCATTGGATGTTTTAAGAAATTAACTAATAACCGTCTTGTGGATATCTGTTCTTTTTTTCCAATTTGGCAAGCTGAAAGCAGTATTCCATTTCTATCTTCCTGCTTTATAAATACACTTAAATTTTCTTTGGGTTCGGATAATCTAAAATTATATGAGGTTTCCATTTCCATAAACGGTGATACATAGAACTTTTTATTGCAGCTTTGTGTTATAATTTTTGAGTTATTTTTTACCTCAAAAATGTAAGTATGTTGCTCATTAAAAGTATTTTTTACCTCATAGAGTATTGCTCTTAGTTCAGACTTTTTATTATAACAATAAAAAATACTTAGTGGATTAAATACATAGCCAAAAATACGTGGAAAACATAAAAGTTTGATCTTCGATACCTCAAAGTTAATATTAAATTTATTTAGATTGCATTTAACCCAATCTTTAATATCACTGCCGTCTCTGTTTCCGTGATCTTTGTTAAAGAAACTAAAAAGATTAAACTTATTGAGAGAAAATATTGAAATTTTTTTTTCTAAGTCCATTAACTCATCTAAATCAAAAAGAATTGAAAAGGTTTTATAATTAAAAAAATGCCTTTTCGGTTTAAATCTTCGATGCGTAACTATACCTTTGTATATACAAGTCTCCATCTTTGCTCTCAAATTGTTTTAACATTTCTAAAGATGATTTTAATCCATCTTCATGAAAACCATAACCAAAATAACTGCCCGAAAACCAAGTTCTTTTTTTTCCTTGGAGGGTATTTAAACTATTTTGTGTTTTAAAACTCTTAATATTTAAATAAGGATGAGCAAAATTTATTTTATTGATTAATCTGTCTTTTTTAATTTCAAATATTGGATTTAAAGTCAAAAAATAATTCTCATTTGTATTTAAATTTTGTAGCTTATTGAGCCAATATGTAACGCATGTTTGAGACAAATCTTTTCTAGAAATTGAGTTCCAACTCGACCAAGCATTTCTTTTATTTGGCATTAAATTTGGGTCTTTGTGAAGATAAGCGGTATTGGTTATATATGAAAACTCACTAAGAATTTTTTTTTCGTCGTTTGTTGGTTTATCAATAAGATTTAGACTTTCATCTGCGTGACAAGATAAAACAACATGATCATAATCCCTTTGATCGCCATCATTTTGAGTGAGAATTCTAATATTATCTTCGCTTCTTATAATTTTTTTAATTTTGTAGTTTTTTAAATAATCTCCACTAATTTTTTCCAAGACTCTTGTAACATAAGCTCTACTTCTGTTTGTAACAGTAAACCATTGAGGTCTATTTTTTAATTTAAAAAGTCCATGGTTGTTAAAAAAATTTAAAAACAATTCAAAGGGTATATCTCTAGCCTTTGAAAACGGCATTGACCAAATTGCTGCTACCATTGGAACAATATGATAATTAACAAAATATTTTGAAAGTTTGGAATTATCTAAATAATTTCCTAAGGTCAAATTTTTTAAATCTTTTTTTAGTAAAATTGGTGCCGTTTTATAAAAAGATATAATTTCATAAATCATTTTAATAAAATTAAAATTAAATAAGTTATTTTTTCTTGCAAATAACGCATTAAACCCCGTACCACCATATTCAATGGTTGAGTCTTTTACGGAAACTGAAAAGGACATGTCGCTTTTTTCAAAAGGAACTTTTAATTCATTAAAAAAATTTATTAAGTTTGGATAGGTTAATTTATTAAAAACTATAAATCCAAGATCGACTGGAACTTTTTTATCGTTTTCATTTATATCGTATGTATATGAATGACCCCCAAAATGATCTTCTTTTTCAAAAAGATCCACTTTGTGTTTTTTTGATAAATAATAAGCAGCTGATAGACCTGATATTCCTGAACCAATAACTGCAATTTTCATTTAATATTTAAGCCGCCTCTTCTTTATACTCTTGAAGACTTGGGCAAGAACAAACTAAATTTCTGTCACCAAAAACATTATCGACTCTTCCAACTGGTGGCCAATACTTATTATCTCTCAAATACCCATTAGGAAATGCGGCCTCTTCTCTTTTGTATGAGTGTTTCCATTCATTTCCACTTAATTCAATATGAGTATGCGGGGCATTTTTTAAAGGATTGTCTTTTTTATCAAAACTTCCGTTGTCTACTTTGTCGATTTCCTTTTTAATAGATATCAAAGCATTACAAAAACGATTTATCTCAGCTAAATTTTCACTCTCTGTAGGTTCAATCATTAATGTTCCAGCAACTGGCCAAGACATTGTTGGTGCGTGATATCCGTAATCTATTAATCTTTTAGCAATATCTTCTTCTGAAATTCCTGATTTAGATTTTATTGGTCTAAGATCGATTATACATTCATGAGCGACATTTCCATTTTTACCTTTGTAAAGCACCTTGTAATGATTAGATAATTTTTTTGATATATAATTCGCATTTAAAATTGCTACCTCGGAAGCTTTTCTTAAACCTTCAGCTCCCATCATCTTTATATACATCCAGGAAATAGGTAATATACTGGCACTTCCCCATGGAGCAGCGGATACAGATCCCAAACTCTTTTCGGATCTAGTATTTTTAGTAATATTGTGATTTGGTAAAAAATCTTTTAAATGTTTTGCACATGCGATTGGACCCATGCCTGGTCCTCCACCTCCATGCGGAATACAAAAAGTTTTATGTAAGTTAATATGACAAACATCTGGCCCAAATCTTCCAGGTTTTGCAATCCCAACTAACGCATTTAGGTTTGCACCATCCATGTAAACTTGACCGCCCGCCTTATGAACATAATCACAAATTTCACTAATTTTTTCTTCAAAAACTCCATGTGTTGATGGATATGTTACCATTAAAGCAGCAAGATCTTTTGAATGTTTATTAACTTTTTCTTTTAAATCTATTAAATCAACATTTCCTTCATCATCACAATTAACAACCACTACTTTCATCCCACACATTTGTGCGCTTGCAGGATTTGTGCCGTGTGCCGACTCAGGTATTAAACATACGTTTCTATTTTTTTGATTATTATTTAAATGGAACTTACGTATTGTCATTAAACCTGAATATTCACCTTGGGCACCAGAATTTGGCTGAAGAGAAACCGCGTCAAAGCCAGTGATTTCCTTTAAATCATTAACTAAATCATTAAATAAAACCTTATAACCCTTCATTTGATCCTGGGGTACGAAGGGGTGCGGTAAAGAGAATTCTTTCCATGTCACGGGAATGAGCTCCGCAGTAGCATTTAGCTTCATAGTGCATGACCCAAGTGCAATCATAGACCTATTTAAAGCAATATCACAATCTTCTAATTTTTTTAGATAACGAAGCATTTCAGTTTCTGAATGGTATTTATTAAAAATAGGGTGAGTAAGATATTTAGAGGTTCTTAAAAGATTTGGAGGTAAATTAGTTAACTCAACTGTATCACTATTATTAAACATTTTTTTAACTCCAAATATTTTTAATAAAGTATTTACGTGATCAACCCTTTTTACTTCATCAAATGCTACTGATAAGGTATTTTTATCTACAACTCTCAAATTAATTTTCTCAGATAAAGCTTTATTATTTATGGTGTCTGTTTTTTCATTAGTTCTTATAGTAACTGTATCAAAAAAATTTTCTGAATGTAGCTGATACCCAGCTGATTTCAAACCGTCAGCAAATATTTTTGCAAGTTTAGATGTTCTGTTAGCTATTTTTAAAATTCCTTCAGGTCCATGGTAAATTGCATAAGCAGCTGAAATAATTGCCAGTAGTGCTTGGGCAGTACAAATATTACTTGTGGCCTTATCTCTTCTTATATGTTGTTCTCTTGTTTGAAGGGATAATCTAAATGCTTTTTTTCCATGCCTATCAACTGACACTCCAATAATTCTCCCTGGCATAGATCTTTTAAATTCTTCTTTGGTTGCAAAAAACGCCGCGTGTGGACCTCCATATCCCATCGGTATTCCAAATCTTTGTGCACTACCAACAACAATATCGGCCCCAAGCTCAGCTGGAGTTTTAAGTCTTGTTAAAGCTAATAGATCACTAACTACAATTACTTTACCTTCTTTTTTATGAATTAAGCTTATAGATTCACTGGGGTTTTTTATTTCACCTAAAGTTCCAGGATAAGCTAAAACACCACAAATAATTTTATCTTCAATACCTTTTAAAATTTTCTCTTCATCACCAATAATGAGTTCTATATTGAAAGGCTCTACTCTTGTCTTAATTATATCAATTGTTTGCGGATTACATGAGCTTGATACGAATATCTTTTTTGAGTTATTTTTGTCTATTCTTTGACATAAACCGACCGCTTCTGCAGCAGCGGTTCCTTCATCCAACAAAGAAGCATTTGCTATATCCATCCCAGTTAAATCCATAATCATTTGTTGGAAATTAATAAGCATTTCCAGTCTACCTTGAGCCACTTCGGGTTGATAAGGAGTGTACGAAGTATACCAACCTGGGTTCTCAAGTATATTTCTTAAAATAACATTTGGGGTAACAGTATTATAATAACCCATACCTATAAAATTCCGAAAAACTTCATTTTTTTTTGACAAAAGTTTTAATTTTTTTAGAGCATCATTCTCTGACATAGGCTCATCAATTTTAAGTTTGTCTTTAATTAAAATATTTTTTGGAACGGTATTCTCAATTAAATTATCAATAGATTTTGAAGATATTGCTTTTAACATCTCCTTTTGGTCTGTAATACTTGGACCAATATGCCTGCTGATAAATTCTTTTGAAGTATCGTCTATCATATTAGTTTGGATTATCCTTTACAAATTTTTCATAATCTGGCTGACTCATTAAAGAGTCTAGCTCTGATTTATCTTTAATTTTGATTTTAAAAAACCAGCCATTATTTTCTGGATCTTTATTTACATTTGATGGGTCATCAACAATTGGTTGATTTGTTTCCATAATTTCTCCTGACACTGGAGTGTATACGTCGCTCGCGGCTTTTGTAGACTCTACTACAGCAGCTTTTTCCTCTTTGTTTAAGCTCTTACCTTTCTCAGGTAGTTCAACAAAAACAATATCACCAAGCATTTCTGTTGCATGCTTACTAATACCGACTGTTGCTGAGTCCCCGTCTAACATGATCCACTCATGTTTTTTTGAATATTTTTTCTCACTCATGCATCCTCCTATTTAACATAACTTTTTTTATAAAATGGTAATTTAGATATTGTGCCCTCATGCCTTTTTCCTCTTACCTCAATTAAAATTTTATTATCAATTTCTGAAAATTTACTTTTGACATATCCCATAGCAACTGGACTATTTACGCTTGGTCCATATGTGCCACTTGTGATGACTCCTATTTCCTGACCAGTATTAGAATAAATTTTTGTTCCTTCCCTTGCTATAATTTTACCTGCTGGTTTAATGCCAACTCTAATTTTTGATACTCCGTTTTGTAAATCCTTTTTAATATTTTCCCAGCCTTTGAATCCCCCGGTTTCTCTTCTTTTTTTTGAAATAGCCCATTTTAAATTTGCTTGTATTGGGTTAATCTTTTGATTTAGTTCATGGCCATACAAACATAGACCCGCTTCTAATCTAAGCGTATCTCTTGCTCCTAAGCCTATAGGTTTTGCATTTTTGTCTGTGAGTAGTTTGATAAGATTTTCAACAATTGAATTTGGTACTGAAATCTCAAAACCATCTTCGCCTGTATAACCAGAACGAGTAATGTAAATTTTCTTATCTAGAAATTCAAAATAATTGCCATTCATAAATTTGAGCTCTTTTACGCCTTTTATAATTGTTTCAAGGATTGTCTCTGATTTGGGGCCTTGTAAAGCTATAAGTGATAAATCTTTTCTTAATTCGTATTTGCTTTCAGAATTTAAACATTTTGTAATTTCTTTAATATCGTTATCCTTGCAAGCTGCATTCAATATAATATTAAAACCATTTTCAACTCTTGTTATAATAAGATCGTCTATAACTCCTCCTTCGTCATTAATTAAAAAGGAATATTTAGACTGGTTCAACTTAATTTCTTTGAAATCTAATGGGATAATTTTTTCTAAACTAAGTTCTATTTCTCGACCTCCATAAACAAAAAATTGACCCATGTGTGATACATCAAAAAAACCCGCGGACTGTCTTGTGTTAATATGTTCTTTAACTATGCCATCTTTATATTGGATAGGCATCTCATAACCAGCGAAAGGAACAAACCTTGCTCCTGAATTTTTATGAAAATTATATAAAGCTGTCTTTTCCATTTTGTAATAACCCTTTTTTCCCCATCTGTCTAAGAACCTGAGAGATTTACTCCTTCGGTGAGGCCGAAGCCTGCTTTCCAGAATTATTACAATAACGGTCCTTTTGCCTGAGAGTTTCCTGGGAACTTGCTCCTTCGGCGCTACAATAATAGGTAGTCTCTCCCGTTATGATATTATTCTAACACAATATATCGATTAGTCACACTTTTTTATAATCTAGACTTTTCATTACTACAGCAGAAAGAATAATAATTCCACCAACTAGTACACTTATTGGTGGTATTTCGTTATAAAATAGCCAAACCCAAATTGGGGCGAATATAGACTCCATAAGCATTAATAAGCCTACCATCACTGCGGGAGTTGTTCTGGAGCCTATTGTTATAAAAATAAAACCAAAAGCTAATTGGGGAACACCAAGCAAAAATGATAGCCAAATATCTTTTGTTGATATAGATAAATCTTCAAGTAAAAATAAACCATATAGGCAACTCAATATTCCTGCATAAAATATTGCTGGTATCATATCAACTTTTGGGTATTTTCTAATTATTAAAATTAAAACCGAAAAGTTAATCGGGATTGTCAAAGCAGCTAAATTTCCTTTTAATGATCCTGTCCCCAATGAATCACCGATCATTAAAATTACGCCAATCATTGCCAATACAATTGCAACATATCCTCGAGGTGAAATTTTTTCTTTTAAAAAAATATAGGCTACTATTGGTAAAAAAACTGTTTGAGTACTAATAATAAAAACTACATTAGCAACAGTTGTTTCCATCATAGAATACATATAAGCAACGAAGTTTGTGGATAAAAATATCCCTCCTATAAAGCCAGGCACTCCTGCTTCTTTGACTTTTTTTAACGTTTTTTTTCCATAGGTTAATAAAATAAAAGCTATTAATACCCAGAGAAAAAATATTGATCTATAAAAAAGGATTTGCCAGATATCTGCACTTTCGAAGGATCTTAAAATAAGTCCGCCCCAACTTAAACAAAATCCACCTGTAAGAATAAGTAAAGGTCCGGGTATTTTATAAACAAAATTCATTTAGAATTGTCCTACATAATCTTGAAAAGCATTTTCCGCAACAGCCAAATTGACCAATTTGAATTTAATTTTGCTTCCAGGTGTTTTTTGAACCAATTTATCATAATCAGCTGTAATAACATTTGCAATCTTAGGATATCCTCCAATAGTTGGATGATCGGACAAAAGTATGATTGGCTGACCATCGCCCGGTACTTGAATAGATCCTTTCGTTATGCCTTCTGATTTAATATTTACACTAACTTTATTTTCTAGTCTTTCTCCTTCTAATCTCATTCCCATTCGGTCAGTTAATCTTGAAATATTGTATTCTCTTAAAAAAAAATCTTCTTGGCTTTTTTTCGAAAAATAATGAAATTGTAAACCTTTCATTACTCTTATTGTGTAGTTGCTATCAAAATCAATTTTAATTTTTTTGGTTTTTCTAGTTGACTCTATTTTATTAAAAAATATTTTTTCTTCAACTTGTAGCTTGTTTCCATTGTTTGGACCGATTTTTGCCCGAACTAAAGTAGAAACACTTCCTTTTATTTCTTTTAATTTAAAACCTCCAAAGATTGCAAAATAACCATAAACAGAATTTACAGTTGAGAGAATATCTATCTTGTCTCCATTCGAAACTATAAAACTTTCATTAGGTGAACCCTGTTTTGTATCGCCATTTTTACTGATGATATTAAAATTAACTCTTCCTGAAATAGCCACCAATGCAGACCCTCCAACAAGTTCAAGTAATGGTCCTTGATAAGCAAATTCTAAAGCTCCCTCAGAAACTTTATTACCAACTAATTTATTTGAAATACAAAATGATAATTGATCCATACAACCACTTGCCACGATGCCAAGGTGTTGTAAGCCAAATCTTCCTAAATCTTGAAAGGTGGAATTTATTCCGGGTCTTAAAACTTTAAAATAGTTATTCATTTTTAAAAGATAATAGATCTTTCTTTGAAATAGATTTAAATTTTACGGTGTCTCCAGGTGACAGTACGCTAGTATTTATTTTATTAATGTTAAATAAATCAAATGGCGTTTTCCCAATGATATTCCAACCCCCAGGACTTTCAAAAGTATAAATTGTACAGAATTTTTCTACAACACCAACCGATCCTTTATTTATTTTTATACGAGGTGTATCTAGTCGATCGTGGTATAGATTGCTATTTAGATCTCCAAGAAAAGGTTGTCCAGGAACAAATCCTATCATGTAGACAAAAAAATCAGTATTTAAATGTTCGTTTACTATTTCTTGAAAATTTAATTTAGTTTTATCTTCTAATCTTTTTATATCTAAAGCGAATTCTTCATCATAACACACTGGTACTTCCACAACTTTGCTTTTCTCAGATAATGTCATCTTAGAATAGTCATTACTCTTAATAAATTCTATTATTTCTTTAGACTTAGTTTGACCTAGCTCAAAATTAATAATGAGCTTATTATAGGAAGGAGTATAATTTAAAATTCCTTTGATTTTTTTGTTATTTACAGAGTCCCTTATAAAGTTAAAAAGTTTAATTACTTCTTTATTTGTTTTTTTATTAACTTCATCACCAAAATCACATGTGATTCCGCAGTCTCCGATATTACTTATTTTTTTTAACATAAGTTGTTATAATAGATACTATATAAAGGTTTAAAATATGGAAATTAATATTAATTGTGATCTTGGAGAAAATTCAAAATTCTGTTCTACAGAAAATGACCCTTTATTACTAGGTATAGTTAATTCTGCAAATGTAGCTTGCGGTTATCATGCAGGTGATGAAAAAACTATGAAAAAAACAGTAGAGATTTCCAAGAAAAAAGGTGTGAGTATTGGTGCGCATCCTTCTTTTAACGATCCAGAAAACTTTGGTAGAAAAAGACTAGATTTGCCCCCAAAAGAAATTACTAAGCTAATAATTGACCAAATTGATATTTTAACTGAAATCGCAAAACAAAATTCTATGAAAGTAACCCATGTCAAACCCCATGGTGCATTAAACAATATGGCATGTGAAGATTTTGAATTAGCAAACCTGATTGCTAAGTCAATTGTACATGCAAATAAAGATTTAATTTTTTTAGTTCCAACGGGATCTGAAATGGAAAAAGCTGGTAAAAAACTTAAGATGAAAGTAGCTGCTGAAATATTTGCTGATAGAAATTATGAAGACGATGGTAATTTAGTTTCTAGATCGAAACCTTATGCGTTAATTACAGATCCAGAAATTGCCAAAAAACATGTAATTAAAATGGTTAAGAATCAGTCTTTAAATTGTTTTTCAGGAAAGCAAATACCTTGTGATATTGACTCAGTATGTGTACATGGAGACGGCAAAAGTGCTGTGGGAACTGCCAAAGAAATAAAAAAAGGTCTATTACAAAATGGTGTGACTCTTAGACCATTGGATCAGTTTAAAAAATTTCTTTAGAGTTGGTTATGTATAAAAAAATTTTCATTGTGCTAATAGCAGCTTTTGTTCTTTCACAATATTTAGGTGTTTCCCAAGGAGCATCAAGTGATAGTGGTAGCTCTGATAATTATTTAGATCAATATAAAGAAGCCAAAAAATTTATACAAAGGGCTAAAAAGTTAGAAGAAAAAAACAAAACTGAGAGGGCTACAAAATTGTATATTAATGCTCTAGGTAAATTACAACAAGCCTACAAGACAGACAGAAATAATCCCGATATTTTAAATTATCTTGGATTCGCACTTAGAAAGACAGGCAAATTTGAAGAAGCAGAAAAATACTATTTAATGGGTTTAAAAATCAAACCTAATCACAATGGTATAAATGAATATTTGGGAGAACTTTATGTAAAAACTGGCAGAATAGAATTAGCAAAAGAGAGATTAGAAACTTTAAAAAATTGCAATTGTGAAGAATACGATGAATTAAAAGAGGTAATTGAAAAAAATTAAATGCACATAGTAGAAGTTTTTGGAAGAATTTTAATATCTTTACTTTTTATATTTGAGGGTATTAGAAAAATTTTTAACCCTGATATGGGAATGATGTATATGGCAGATCATGGTGTGCCTGAGATTCTTTTCTATCCCTCAGTTGCTTTTGAGATCATAGTGCCACTTATATTAATTGCTGGTTATAAAACTAAATTAATGGCCTCTTTGCTTGCTTTGTTTGTAACTAGCGTAACATTAATTTTTCATATTCCTCTAATTTTTTCAGATAGTATGCAACTTCTTGCGGCGTTAAAAAATATTTCTATTTTAGGAGGATTATTAATTTTGATTTCAAACAAACCACAGATTTGTAGTTTTGATTATTATCTTGAAAATAAAAAATAACTTATTTTGTAATTTTATCAAAAGCCTTTAGGGCTTGTTCTCTAGCCTTTGCATGATCTACAATAGGAAGAGGATAATCTTTTCCAATTTGAATATTTATAGATTTTTGAGTCTGCTCATCCATTTCCCACGTTCGATGAATAAATTTTGCTGGTACGTTTTTTAATTCTGGAACCCATTGTTTTACATACGTGCCATCTTTGTCAAACTTTTCTCCCTGAAGAATTGGATTAAAAATTCTAAAATACGGAGCAGCGTCAGCTCCGCAACCAGCAACCCACTGCCAGCCTGCAATGTTGTTTGCGGCATTAAAATCGAGCAAAGTATTTCTGAAATATTTTTCTCCCTCTTTCCAATGTATTCGCAAATGTTTTACCAGAAATGATCCTACAATCATTCTTAATCTATTGTGGATCCATCCGGTTTCATAAAGTTCACGCATACCTGCATCTACTATTGAATACCCTGTCATTCCTTTTTTCCAAGCTTCAAGATATTTTTTATTTTCAACCCAAGGAAAAGAGTCAAATTCTTTTCTAAGATTACCTTTGAGCATTTGAGGAAAATAATTTATTAAACTATGAGAAAATTCTCTCCAGCCTATTTCATTAATAAATTTTCTATATCCAGTATTTTTGTTCTCGATATTATTACAAGATTTCCATATTGTTTCTACATGTATCTGTCCATGTTTAAGATAAGGTGAAATTTTAGAAGTTCCCTCGATTGAAGGATAGTCTCGCGTTTTGTGATAATTATTTATTTTTTTGTCAATTAAATTTTTTAATACTTTGTCACTATTGATCTCAGAGGGCGTCCAATATTTTTCAAATTTTTTAAACCAATTTTTATTTGGTAAAACTTTTACTAAATCACTTGATTCTTTAAAAATAAATATTTTTTTATTTTTTTTCTTTAATTTAGCATCTCTTGAAGGAACTTTTTTTAGATAAACTTCTTCAGCAACTCTCCAAAAAGGTGTGAAAACCTTGAAGGGTGTACCATCATCTTTTGTAACCTCTTTATATTCACTTAGAATATTTCCTTTAAAAAACTTATAACTTATTTTTTTTTCTTCAAAAGATTTTATTATTTTATTTTCTTTTTTTTCCTCATCAGGTTCTGGGATTTTATTCCAATATATAGATAATTTATCAGCGCTTTTGATTTTATTTAAGATCTTTACCTCGTCACCCACCTGCAGTTCTAAAGAAATATTAAATTTTGAAAGTTCTTGTTTAAAGTTTATTAATGAATGGTAAATCCACCAACGTTGGGCCTCTCTTTTATTTTCATATTCCTCCGGATTAAAAATATAAACTGTAGAAACTTGATCATGGTTTTCAGATGCATATACTAATGCACTATTACGATTTATTCTAAAATCGTCTCTCAACCATATTAGTCCTTTTTTGTTATCCATGAGCAATCTATAAACTTTTTTATATCAAACAGAATATTACTATGTGTCGCTTCTATTAATTTAACGGTTGTATCATTTGTTCTGGCAGCCAAAGAGCTAACTGTGGAAAAGCTATAATTATAATTACAGCTAAAATCATCAAAAGAAAAAGCGGAAATGCGCTTCTTGCAATAAAACCCATGTCTTTTTTTGCCATACCTTGAAGAACAAATAAATTAAATCCAACCGGCGGAGTAATTTGAGCCATCTCAACAACTATAACTAAATAAATTCCAAACCAAATCATATCAAACCCTGCTTGACGTATCATGGGTTCAATGATTGCCATAGTTAAAACTACAGCTGATATCCCGTCTAAAAACATACCAAGAATTATATAAAACAATGTTAGAACGACAAGGAGCATATATGGTGACAACTGAAGTGTATCAATAAATACTGCCAAATTTTTTGGAAGACCTGTAAAAGCCATAGCTAAAGTTAAGAAAGAAGAACCCGCTAAAATAAATGCAATCATACAAGATGTTTTTGTTGCGCCCAGCAACGATTTGGTAAAAGATTCTTTATTTAAACTCTTTTGAAAATAAGAAAGAACAAGTGCACCAAGAACACCTAAGGAAGCTGCCTCAGTAGCAGTAGCAATACCAGCATAAATAGATCCAATTACTGAAAAAATTAACAAAACAACAGGTAATAGCTGGCCAGATTTTTTTATTTTTTCTAAAAAAGAAAAATCCTCACTTATAAGAGGCATGATTTTTTTATTTTTTAGAGACCAAATAACAACATATGTCATGAACAAAAGTGCCAACCCAATACCAGGAATAATTCCAGCAATAAAAAGTTTTGCTATAGATTCCTCAACAGTAACTCCATAAATAATTAAAATAATTGATGGTGGAATTAAAAGGCCTAAAGTTCCTGATCCTGCTAATGTTCCAAGAAGAAACCTTTCGGGGTAGTTTCTTTTTCTAAGTTCTGGTATGGACATTTTTCCAACTGTTGCAACAGTAGCTGCTGATGATCCTGAAATTGCTGCAAAGATAGCACAACCTAAAATATTTACGTGAATTAAACCTCCGGGCAATTTTGCAAGCCAAGGTGATAGTCCTTTAAATAAATTTTCTGATAATTTTGTTCTGAATAAAATCTCTCCCATCCAAACAAAAAGTGGTAGGGCTGTTAATGACCAAGATGAACCCATGCTCCACATTGTAGTCGCCATTGCATCCCCAACAGGCCTAGAAGTAAACATCATCATTCCTATAGTAGAAACCCCAATCATACTAATTCCTACCCAAACACCCGATCCAAGGAATATTAGCAATACACTAATAAAAAATATTGTTAGATAAACTTCAATCATCTCATTTATTAAAAAATAGTTTTAAAAAGTTGTGTGTAATACAAACAAAAAATATTATTGAACCTAGAGCGACCCCTGACTGTGGTATCCAAAGTAAAATCTCATCTGCACCTTGACTTCTTTCAGCGAGTTGAATTGATACAATCCACATTTTAATAAAATAGAAAGCTAAAAAACCAGAAAGGAAAGAAGAAACGGCTAAACACCAAATAGTTAAAAATTTTAGAAGTTTACCTTTTGCTTTTTCTAGAAACAGAGTAATTCTTATATGACCATTTTCATTAAAAGTGTAAGCAAGAGCTAAGAAGGAAGCGGTAGCCAAGCAATAACCTGAATATTCTGTTAATCCACGAATATAAAATCCAAAAATTCTAGATGCTATTCCTACAACTATAGTAAATAATATGAGGATTAAGAAAAAGGATGCAACATATCCTGAGAATTTATAAAGAGAATTTAAAAATTTATCTAATTTACAAAGCATAAAGGCCGTATCCAATTATACGGCCTTTTTGCCAAAATAAAATTTATTTATAAGCGGATAAAACAGCTTGTCCTCTTGCACCAGCTCTACCTGCCCATTCTTTAGCCATAGTAGCACCAGTTTTTTCAAAATGACTTTGTAAAGCCGCATTAACTTTTCCAACTACCATTCCAGCATCTGCTAAAGCTTTTTTGTCTGCAACATTACCCTGTTTTGATAAGTTCCAGCCTTTTCTCTCAGCAACTACTGCTTGGTTCATAACTAATTTTTTAGTTGCATCATCTAGCTTGTTCCAAGCTTTTTTGTTTACAACAACCATATTTTTTGGAAACCATGCTGCAATATCATAAAAATATTTAACACCATTTTCCCAAATTTTACTATTTTTTCCAGTCGTTGGTGATGTAATCATGCTTTCAACCATTCCAGTCGAGAATGCTTGGCTGATCGCAACAGCTTCTAACTTAGTTGGTTTCATGCCGGTTAATTCTGCAATTCTAATTGTTGCAGAATTATATGCTCTAAACTTAAGTCCTTTAAGATCACTCACTGAGTTAATAGCTTTTTTACTATATAATCCTTGAGCTGGCCAAGGAACTGCGTAAAGGAATACCAATCCTTTTTCGTCTAAACCTTTAACTAATGCAGGTTTTGATGCCTTATAAAGTTTTTCTGCATCAGAGTAAGTTTGTGCAACAAATGGAATTGAGTCTACTTCTAATAATGGATCGAAGCTTCCATGTGCAGACATAAATCTCTCACCAATTTGAGTTTGACCTGTTTGTACTGCTCTTAAAATAGCCCCACCTTTAAATAAAGAACCACCTGGATGAGTCTTTATTGTAAGTTTCCCGCCTGACTTCTCAGTAACAGCATTGGCAAATTCTGTTGCATTTGCTGAATGGAAATTGCTCGCTCCATAAGCCAAAGCCATGTTCCATGTCTCTGCTTGAGCAATACCCATACTGATAAGTAAAGAGGTAAGTATTACACTTATTTTCTTAATTATTTTCATGTGTCCCCCTATAATTAATAATGAGCTATTTCACATTCCCAAATGACAAATTGCAAGGTATATTTTAACAAATATTTCTTTATAGAAACCCAATAAACTAATATAAATAATCACCTAAATGGAAAATATACTCCTTCCCAAAGTAATAATTTTTTTTCAAATAGTGTTTATTGACATTGTTATGGCCGCAGATAATGCCATCATAATTGGTTTGATTGCATCTTCATTCGCGACAAAAGATAGAAAAAGAATAATTCTCCTAGGAGTTTTTGGCGCTTTTCTATTTAGAGTAATTTTTGCTGCAATTACAGTTCAACTTTTACAGTATCCAATACTTAAAGTTTTAGGTGGTGCATTATTAATTTGGATTATTGTAAAATTAATAAAAGATTTAGAAATTTTTGACTCTTTGAAGACAACCAAAGAACAAACGCCAAAACCTAAAAAACCACCATCATTTGCGTCTGCTGTTTATGCAATAGTAGTTGCGGACGTTACATTAAGTTTTGATAATGTTTTAGGTGTTGCGGCTGCTGCTAAAAATGAAACAGGATTGTTGATATTTGGATTGTTATTATCGGTTTTATTAGTTGGAACTGTAGCAACTTTTTTCGCTAATTATATCAAGAATCATAAATGGGTTGGTGTTCTTGGATTATTTGTAATCTTAATTGTAGCTGTACAATTAATACTTGGGGGAATTAATGAAATTTACCCAGGTGTAGTTCCAGAATTAATTCAAAAAATTATTTAGTTTTCAAACTTGAATATGCTTGCCATGAAACAATCAAAATAGTGAAGACTAAAATTATAGCAGTTAAAGGTCTATCCCACAGAAAATTAAATGAACCATCACTAATTAATAATGATCTTCTAAGATTTTCTTCCATTAAGCCGCCAAGAACAAATGCTAGTATTAAAGGTGGCATTGGAAACTTGTAAAGACGCAAACCTGTAGCTACAACAGCAATTCCAATCATTAAAAATATATCAAAAGTATTAAACGACATTAGATAAATTCCAGTTACTGAAAAAAATAAAATCATAGGAATTAAAAATGTTCTTGGTACCGCAAGTATTCTAGCAATATAAGGTATTAATGGTAAATTTAATATCAGTAGTATAACCATACCAATATACATAGACATTATAACAGACCAAAAAATTTCAGGGTTTGTCATATATAATCTTGGACCTGGCTGTATACCAAAGCCTAATAAAGCACCAAGCATCACAGCAGTTGTTCCACTTCCAGGTATACCTAAAGTTAATAAAGGAACAAAAGATCCGGAACATGCTGCGTTATTAGCTGTTTCAGGTGCTGCTAAACCATGAACACTTCCTTTGCCAAATTTTTCTTTTTCTTCTTTGCTAACAAAATTTCTTTCCATACCGTAAGCTAAAAAAGAAGCGATAGTTGATCCCGCACCAGGTAAAACACCAACTATAAATCCAATAATCGAAGATCTTGGTATAGTTTTTAAAGTTTTTTTAGTTTCTTCCTTGTCTAACTTTATCGATCCTAATTCTTTAAGAGAGATAGCCTTAGCTGCACTACTTGGATCAGTTCCTTTTAAAATAATCATTAAAGCTTCGCTCATTGCAAATGTTGCCATAACAACTAGAACAAAACTTATTCCATCAGATAGATTCATATTATTAAAAACAAATCGTGGAATGTCTGATAAAGTATCTTGGCCTACTGAAGCTAACATTAAACCTAGAACTGCCATCATCATTGCTTTGAGAAATTGACCTTTTGAGGAAAAAGCCGCAACGGCTGTTAAACCTAAAACCATTAATGCAAAATAATCTGGAGATCTAAAAGCCAAACTAACTTTTGATAAACTTGGCGCCGCAAATAATAAAAAAATTGCTGCGATTGTGCCTCCCGCAAAAGAACTGTATGCAGCTATTGCAAGAGCTTTTCCGGCTTTTCCTTGTTGCGCCATTGGATAACCATCAAATGATGTTGCTACAGTTCCAGGAATACCTGGTGCATTTATTAAAATTGAAGATGTGGATCCACCAAAGACTGCGCCGTAATAAACACCGGCCATTAGTATTAATCCAGTAGCAGGATCAAATCCATACGTTATAGGTATCATCAAAGCAATTGCGGTCATTGGGCCTAAACCTGGAAGCATTCCTATTATTGTTCCAAAAAAACATCCCATTACCACCATTAGAATATTTTTTAATGATAAAGCTGTATTTAAACCTATTAAAATTCCTTCAATCATCCAATTATCCCTAAGTATTTTAATAAAGGATCTCTAAGATAAATATTTAAGGCTCCATGAAGTAAAAACATGAACAAAGCCACAAATGGAAAGGAAAAGATTAGCATTAATATCCATCTTCTTTCCCCAAGGAAGTAATAAGATAGTAGTAAAAAAATTGACGTAGACAAAAAGAAGCCAACTCTAAGAATGGTTAGTCCATAAAAAATCATAATAATAACTAGATAAATTACCTTTTTATAATCCAAAACATTGTGGTTTACTTCTTCTATTGATTTTTCTGGCAAAAGAATTTTTAGTGCAGCCAAAAACATGCCTGCGTAACCAAGATAAATTGGAAAAGTTTTGGCATTAAAAGGGGCGTTTTCATCAAATGAAAATACTTGTATTTGGTGCGCTGTATAAAGATAAAAGGCTGATAAAACAAAGAAGAGCAGTGAAATAATTTTTACTGAACTTATTTTCACCGCTCCTCCTTTAAATCCTTGATGGATTAAATTACTCCTAGTTTTTTCATAAGAGCTGTCATTTCTTTAGTTTGTGTTTTTAAGAACTTAACAAACTTTTTGTCTGGGTTATAAATATTAACCCAAGCATTTCTTTTTCTAACAGCTTCCCACTCAGGAGTTTTTTGAACATCACCTAACATTTTAGCGATTTTCTTTTTGTCTGCACCGCTCATACCAGGAGGTCCGAAAAATCCTCTCCAGTTTACAAACTGAACATCAAAACCTTGTTCTTTCAATGTTGGGACATCGGGTGCATCAGAAACTCTTTTTGGTGCAGTAATACCAATAATATTTACTTGATCTCTTGCTCCCATAACTTCTCCCAAACCTGTTGAAAGAATTTGAGTTTCTCCTGATAACAATCCTGCTAAAGCTTTTCCCCCAGCATCATATGGAACATAAACTACTTGATTTGGATCAGCTCCTGCTTCTTGAAACGCAAGTGCTCCTATTAAATGGTCCATGCTTCCTCTTACAGACCCACCAGCCATTTTCACAGATTTTGGATTAGCTTTATAAGCTGCAACAACATCTTTGAAATTTTTAAATGGAGAATTCTTTGCTACAGCAATAGCGCCATAGTCACCTATTACTCCTGCTATAGGAACAACGTCTTTGTAAGAAAGAACGCCACTACCTTTAACATAGCCTTTGTGTCTTGTGATTGATCTTAAAACCAAAGGTGTTGACTGTACTAATACAGTTCCCTCAGGTTTTGTATTAATTAAAAATGATAGAGCTTTTCCTCCACCACCACCTGACATATTCTCAAAAGACGCGCTTTTAAGCATGCCAGCTTTTGTTAATGCTTCACCTGTTCCTCTAGCAGTACCATCCCAGCCACCACCAGCTCCACCACCGATTAAGAAGTGAAGTTTGTCAATTGCAAATGACTGAGTTGATATTAATGAGAAAAGAACGGCAGCAAATAATAAGCTAATTAATTTTCTTATATTTAGCATTTTTCCCCCTTTTTATTAATGTCTTATTAGATTTTGAAATATTCAGAGAGTCAATTAGAAAATTGACTTTTTGCTTCTAGTTCTCAATAATTTTCCTTTAACTTCAACGTTTAGTTTAATCAGGTTGCCCGATTTGAGGTTTCTTAAATTTTGTACAGTATTTAAAAATCTTACAGCCTCTTTTGGTGTGATAATGCCTTCGGTTAAAGTTTCAAATTTATCTATATAGTTGGATCTCTCAAAAGGTCTTTTGCCAGCTGGATGAGCATCTGCAACAGATATTTCGTCTACAATTTTTGAACCGTCTTTCATTTTAATTACTACTCTACCACCAAAACTTTTTTTATTAGGATCACGATCGTGGTATTTTTTAGTCCATTTTTTATCCTCAAGAGTTTTTATTTTTCTCCATAAAGTAACTGTACTTTTTTTGTTTGCCCGTCTTGGGGTATAGGAGTTAACATGGTGCCATTGTCCATCCTCAAGTGCTACCGCGAAAATATACATAATTGAGTGATCTAGAGTTTCTCTACTTGCTTTAGGATCCATTTTTTGGGGATCTTTTGCGCCTGTACCAATTACATAATGAGTATGATGACTTGTGTAAATTTCTATTGATTTAATTTTTGAAATATCATCAATTCTTTCATGCATGCTTCTTGCTAAGTCTATAAGAGCTTGTGACTGATATTCTGCTGAGTGTTCTTTGGTGTAGGTTTCTAAAATTGCTTTTTTTTCCTCATGAATATTTGGAAGAGGAACGGTATATTTGGCTTTTGGTCCTGAAAGAACGTATGCGATCACACTGTCTTCTCCCTCGTAAATTGGACTAGGCGCTCCTTCTCCTCTCACACATCTATCTACAGCTTCAATAGCTAACTTTCCTGCATGTGCTGGTGCGAAAGCTTTCCAACTAGAAATTTCCCCTTTTCTAGATTGCCTTGTAGAAACTGTTGTGTGAAGAGCTTGTTGGACAGACTGATAAATTGTATCTGTATTTAATTTAAGCAACGATCCTAAACCTGCTGCCACACTTGGCCCTAGATGTGCAATGTGATCTATTTTATGTTCGTGCAAACAAATGCCTTTAACGAGATTAACCTGAACTTCGTAACCAGTTAAGATACCTCTGATTAAATCTCTTCCTGACATTTTTTTTTGTTGTGCTACAGCCAAGATAGCAGGAATATTATCACCTGGATGACTGTAGTCAGCTGCTAAAAAAGTATCATGAAAATCTAATTCTCTTACAGCGGTACCATTGGCCCAAGCTGCCCATTCACAATCGTATTTTTTCTTCGAATTAATTCCAAATATTGTAGCACCATTTTTTCGTGGGTGAGCCAAGGCCATTTCTCTTGCAGAAATAACTGGTTTTCTATTGAGTGAAGCAATAGCAACAGATGCATTATCTATAATCCTATTTATAACCATATCGATTGCATTTTCATTTAACTTTGCATTGTCAGATGCAATCTCAGCTATTTTCCAAGCTAGTTGTTGTTTTTTTTTAAGTTTTGAAGCAGATGGATAAACTTTGACTTTAATATTTCTCATTTAGTTAATCATATTCCTTAATACATATTGCAGGATTCCACCGTTCTTATAATATTCAATTTCATTTTCAGTATCTATTCTTGATAAAAGTTTAATGGTTTTACTTGAGCCATCAGCATATTTAATCTCACAACTAACTTCTGCTCTAGGATTAATTCCTTTTTCAATATCAATAATAGTAAATAATTCTTTACCTTTTATATTTAGTTTTTTTCTGTCAAAACCTGTTTTAAATTCAAGAGGCAAAATACCCATACCTACAAGATTAGATCTATGGATTCTCTCAAAACTTTCAGCGATAACTGCTTTGATACCTAATAACTTAGTTCCTTTAGCTGCCCAATCTCTAGAGGAACCTGTGCCATATTCTTTTCCCGCAATTACAACAAGGCTATTTCCTCTTTTTTTATATTCTTCAGCTGCCTCGTATACACTCATTTGTTTTCCATCAGGTTGTAATATTGTGAATCCCCCTTCTGTGCCAGGTGCCATTTCATTTCTTATTCTTATATTTCCAAATGTTCCTCTTAACATAACTTCGTGGTTACCACGTCTAGCACCATAAGAATTAAAATCTTTTTGTTGAACTTGGTGTTTCATAAAATAATCACCAGTGGGGCTATCTTTTTTTATAGATCCAGCTGGTGAAATATGATCAGTTGTTACAGTATCTCCAAGTATTAGAAGTGGTCTTGCGTCTTTTATTTTTTTAAATCCCTCTGGTTTGTCTGATAAATTATCAAAAAAAGGCGGTCTCTTTACGTATGTTGAGTTTTCTTGCCAATTATAAATACTACTTTGATCTGTTTTAATTGAACTCCATTCTTTTGGTCCTTCAGAAACATTTGAGTAACGCTTAACAAACATATCAGCATTAATAGATTTTAATATTAATTCTTCAATTTCTTTATTGGTTGGCCAAATATCTTTTAAAAATACATCTTTTCCTGTCTTATCTTTACCTAAAGGATTTTTATATAAATCATGATGCATATTTCCTGCTAAAGCGTAAGCAACTACCAATGGTGGAGATGCTAAATAATTTGCTTTAACATCTGGGTTAATTCTTCCCTCAAAATTTCTATTTCCGGATAAAACAGAAACTGCATATAAATTTTCTTTGTGAATAGTATCTGAAATATCTTCATCTAAAGGTCCGGAATTTCCAATACAAGTAGTACAACCATAACCTACAAGATTAAAACCCAATTGGTCCAAATATTTATTTAAACCAGCTTTTTCTAAATAATCAGTTACAACTTGAGATCCTGGAGCTAAAGAAGTTTTAACCCACGGTTTTACTTTTAAACCTTTTTCAACAGCTTTTTTAGCAAGCAATCCAGCTCCAATCATCACGCTTGGATTTGATGTATTAGTACAAGATGTGATTGCGCCAATTACAATATCTCCATCTTTAATTTTAAAATCTTTTTTATTGACCTTGGCTTCTAAAGGAACTTTTCTTTTTGTATTTTCTTTGAAGGCTTTATCAAAACTGGTTGCTGCTTCGGTAAGTAAAACTTTATCTTGAGGTCTTTTAGGTCCTGAAATACTTGGTACAACTGTATTTAGATTTAGAGAGATAGTGTCTGTAAATTCTATTTCTCTACTTGCCCATAAACCCTGCTCTTTAGAATATTTTTCCACTAAAGAAATAGTTTTTTCATCTCTACCGGAAAATTTTAAGTATTTTATTGTTTCTTCATCAATAGGGAAAAAGCCACAGGTTGCTCCGTACTCCGGCGCCATATTTGCTATTGTTGCTCTATCTGCTAATGATAAATTTTTTAGACCTTCGCCATAAAATTCTACAAACTTACCAACGACACCTTTTTTTCTTAACATCTGTACTATTGTTAAAACTAAATCACTAGCAGTAGTTCCCTCAGAAAGTTTTCCTTTTATTTCAAAACCAATTACTTCTGGTATTAACATTGAGATTGGTTGTCCAAGCATTGCTGCCTCGGCTTCAATTCCTCCAACACCCCATCCCAACACTGACAAACCATTTACCATGGTTGTATGACTATCTGTTCCAACTAAAGTATCTGGATAAGCATAAAACTTTCCATCTATCTCTGAAGACCAAACTACTTTTGATAAATATTCTAAATTTACTTGATGACAAATTCCTGTTCCTGGCGGAACAACTCTAAAATTATTAAAAGCATTTTGTCCCCATTTTAAAAATGAATATCTCTCCCCATTTCTGTCAAATTCTCTTTCAACATTTTTTTTAAAAGAATCATTATTTGCGTAATTATCTACCATTACGGAATGATCTATTACTAGATCCACATTAGATAAAGGATTTATTTTTTTAGGATCTTTATTTTTAGATTTTACAGCATCTCGCATTGCCGCTAAATCAGCTACTGCTGGAATTCCTGTATAATCTTGTAACAAAATTCTTGCAGGCCTGTAGGCTATTTCCATTTTTGATTTTTTTGTTTTTAACCAATCTGCAATACCTTTTATCTGTTTAGTATTTACTGTAATATTATCTTCAAAACGCAATAGGTTTTCTAAAAGAACCTTAAGTGATTTAGGTAGTTTTTTTATACCTTTTAAACCGTTTTTTTCAGCTTTTGATAAATTATAAAAATAATAGGTTCTGCCAGAAATCTCTAGTTTATCTAATGATTGAAACGAATTTTTACTTTTAAAGTCCATGCTCTATACATAGAACATAATAACACAAACTATAAGCAAAAAAGACATTGTAAAGTTAAAATTTCTTATAAATTTTTCACTTGTGGCAAAATTTCTTAAATACATTCCCATTAAACACCAGCTATTTATACTTAAAACTGCCAATAAGAAAAAATATGATATTACTATTAAAGAATCTCGCAAATAATTCTCTGGATCAATAAATATTGAGACTGTTGTCATTGAAACTACTAGACTTTTCGGATTAATAAATTGAAGAATAAAAGCCTTACTAAATGATATTGGATTTTTTATAGGAGCTCCTTTTGAGGGTTTTGAAAATGATATTAAATAGGCAAGATAAACTAGAAATACCGAACCCAAAATCCTTATAATTTCTTGGATGAATGGATATTGTCTAAAAATTAAAATTAGTCCTGTATTCATTAAAATTAACAATAAAGTCCAGCCAGAAATTACTGCAAGTATTAAAGGTAATGTTTTTTTATATCCAAAATTAAATCCTGAATAAGATGATGTAATATTATTAGGTCCCGGTGTCATAGCTGTTACAAAACCAAATATTATAAGACTAAGTAAATCAGGATACATTTAAGCAATGTCTAAGCCATTCTCAGCTTTTTGGGATGGATGAACAAGCACAACTTTTCCATCTTTTTCAATAGCTCCTAATATCAAAACTTCAGAAACAATACCTGCTATATTTTTTTTTGGAAAATTGCAAACCCCAATAACCTGTTTGCCTACTAAATTTTCTTTTGAATAATAGTGTGTAATTTGAGCTGAAGATTGTTTTATTCCAATTTCTTTTCCAAAATCTACTTTTATCACTAAAGATGGTTTTCTAGCTTTTTCATTCTTTTCAACTGATAATACTGTACCAAGCTTTATATTAACTTTTTTAAAATCATCATAAGTTATTTCCATTTTACCTCCTAAAAAAAAGGGGGCAATAAAGCCCCCTTTAAATTTTATGAATTAAAAAAAATTACAGTTGTTTGTAATTTCCTTTGCTCCACTCATACCATACATAACCTGGTAAGCTCACATCGCCTTTTTTATCAAAGCTTAGAGTTCCAAGCACTGTATTGAATTTACCTTTTTTCATAGCTTTCATAACTTTATTGCTATCTGTTGAACCAGCCATTTTTGCAGCTTGTGCAAAAACTTCTAGAGCAGCATATGAGTATAGTACATAACCTTCAGGCTCTATGCCTGCAGCTTTGAACTTCTTAACTAATGGAGCGGCTTCTGGATTGTTTCTAGGATCTGGGCTGAAAGTCATTAACGTACCTTCTCCAGCATTACCAGTAATTTGCCAGTATTCAGCTGTAACTAATGCGTCACCACTAATTAATTTAGTTTTCATACCTTGGTCTCTCATTTGTCTTACAATTAACCCACCTTCTGTGTGGTAACCACCAAGATAAACTGCATCAATACCTTTTGACTTAAGTTTAGAAACTAGAGCTGAGTAATCTTTTTCACCAGCTGTAATCGCTTCGTACATAGTTTCTTTTAAGCCAGCTTTATTCATGTTCATTTTCGTAGCATCTGCTAAACCTTTTCCGTAAGCAGTTTTGTCATGAATAATTGCAACTTTTTTTCCTTTGTATTCTTTTGCTAAAAAGTTACCGGCAACTTCACCTTGTTGGTCGTCTCTTCCGCAAACTCTGAATACGTTTGGTCCACCTTCATCCGTAAAAGCCGGATTTGTTGAAGCTGGAGAAACTTGAATAATACCTTCTTCAGTGTAAACTTTTGAAGCTGGTATTGAAGATCCAGAACAGAAGTGACCTGCAACATAGGCTACTTTCTGTGATACAAATTTGTTAGCAACTGCAACAGCTTGTTTTGGATCGCAAGCGTCATCGCCAATTACTAATTTAACTTTTTCTCCGTTTATACCGCCTGCAGCATTAGTGTCTTTAACCCACATTTCAGCACCAGCTTTAAGCTGAGCACCAAAAGATGCGTATTGACCACTCATTGGTCCAGCGCTAGCTACGACAACGTCGGCTTTCGCTGAAAACGAACCAAACATTAACAAGGCAGCAAATAAAGAAATTAGATATTTTATTGATCTAATCATTGTTATTCCCCTCTTTAATTAATTAATTAAAATTGCATTATTGAACTACAACTGCAAGTTTGTGTAAATACTTAAACCGTCCAAAAATAATTATTTTCCACCCTCTAAATAAGCAGCTTGCACGTCTGGGTTGTTAAGTAGATCTTTACCTAGTCCTTCTAATGAAATTTTTCCATTAACTAAAACATAACCTCGGTCAGCTAGTTCTAAAGCTTTTTTAGCGTTCTGTTCTACAAGAAAAACTGTAACTTTTTTCTCTTTGTTAATATTTTTAATTGATGCAAATATTTGATTTACTAATTTAGGTGCAATACCAAGTGAAGGTTCATCCAACAAAAGTACTCTGGGTCTGGCCATCATAGCTCTTCCTATAGCTAGCATTTGTTGTTCTCCCCCTGATAAAGTTCCGCCTCTTTGCGAAAGTCGATCTTTAAGAACAGGAAAAAGATCATAAACGTCTTTTGAATCTTGATCAAAATTTTTACCTTTTTCATTAACAGACGCTCCTAATCTCAAATTATCCTCTACTGTTAATCTTGAAAATATTCTTCTGCCTTCAGGAACTTGTGAGATACCAAGATTAACGATGTCATGAGGGGGTAAATTCGCTATACTTTTGCTGTCAAAAAATATTTCTCCAGTAGCTGCTTTGTTAACACCGCTTATAGTCATTAATAGAGTCGATTTTCCTGCACCATTTGAGCCGATTAAAGCAACAATTTCTCCTTCATTTACTTTAACATCTACTCCTCTAAGAGCTTGAATGTTTCCATAAAAAGTTTCGACTTTAGAAATATTTAACATAATTAGTCCTCAGTACCTAAATAGGCCTCGATAACTTCTGGGCTATTTTTTGTTTCACTTGCTGTTCCTTCAAAGATTTTTTTTCCATAGTTTAAAACAACAACATGATCTGAAATCCCCATAACAACACTCATGTCATGTTCTATTAATAAAATTCCTGTTTTTTTATCGTTTTTTATAAACTTAAGTAATTTATTTAGTTCAGCAGATTCCTTTGCGTTTAATCCTGCAGCTGGTTCATCCAAGCATAAAAGATGCGGTTCTATGCACATTGCCCTCACAATTTCTAATTTTCTTTGATCTCCATAAGGAAGGTCTCCTGCATTATCGTCTGCCCTATTTGTCAATCCAATAATATCTAACCAGTATTTTGAAATTTCCATCGCTTCTTTCTCTTTTTGTAAGTAAGATTTTGAATTAATAAGACCAAGAATACTAAAGCCGGATGCGGTCATAAGTTTATTGTGTTGTGCCACCATCATGTTTTCTAAAACTGACATTTGAGGAAATAGTCTTATGTTTTGGAAAGTTCTAGCTACTCCTGCTTTTTGAGCAACTTTAAAATCTGAAAATTTTTTTAAATCCATTTTGTTGTTATTTTTGTTTAAATACATTGATCCTGCAGTCGCTTTATAAAATCCTGTTAAACAATTGAATACTGTGGTTTTTCCAGCTCCATTCGGACCAATGATAGATGTAATATGATCTTTTTTTGCTGAAAAGCTGAGGTCATCAATGGCTATCAGACCACCAAATTTCATTGTTAAATTTTGAACATCTAGTAATGTTTCACTCATAAATTATCCGTGTTTACCCATAGTTATAGTTGGTTTTCTTTTTGCTAATATCCCTCTTGGTCTAAAAATCATTATGAGAACCATGGCTCCACCAAAAGCAACCATTCTATAGGACTCAAAATCTCTAAAGACTTCTATAAGACCTATTAAAAAAATTGTAGACAAGACAACACCTGTTTGTGAACCCATTCCCCCTAAGACAACTATCGCAACTATTATTGCTGACTCAATGAATGTAAAACTTTCAGGACTTATAAAAGCCTGACGAGTTGCAAAAAAAGATCCTGCAAAACCACCAAACATAGCTCCAATTGCAAAAGCAGTTAATTTTGTATTCCTTGGATTAACTCCTAAAGACTTACAGGCTATTTCATCTTCTCTTAACGCTTCCCAAGCTCTACCAACGGGTAATCTTCTTATCTTTATTGTAAAAGCGTTTGTTATTAGTGCCAAAACAAGAATTAAGTAATACAGAAAAACAATTCTTTGCATCGGATCGTATTCCAATCCAAAAAAAGTATGAAAGGTTTCTACTCCTTCATCTGGATAGCGTTTAAATGGCAAACCAAAAAATGATGGTCTTGGAATTCCTGTAAGACCATCAGGACCTTTTGTTAATTCATACCAATTCAAAAGAAGAATTCTTATCATTTCACCAAAAGCAAGTGTAACAATAGCAAGATAATCTCCTCTTAATCTTAAAACCGGAAAACCTAATAGAATTCCAAACATACCTGCAAAAAGACCGGCAATCGGAAGGCAGATCCAAAAAGACCAACCAAAATGAATAGCAAAAAGAGCGTAGGAGTAAGCACCTACAGCATAAAAAGCCACGTATCCTAAGTCTAAGAGTCCAGCTAAACCTATAACAATATTCAATCCCCAGCCTAACATTATATAAGTCATCATCATGATGGCTATATCCATCCAATAACGATCTGCAAATGGCATGAAAGGAAAGATTATTGAAAAAGCTATAGCTGCAATAGCTATTTGAGCTCCTTTTTCGTCTAAAAAATTGGAAATAGCTTTTCCAAATGAAGATGGTTCTCCTCTTCTTTTTTCTTTTTTATATGAATAAATGTTTATAAAAAATCTACCGACGGCACAAAAAATGACTATGAGTAAAACAACAAACCATTTTGGTTCAACAACTAAAACTTCATTTTTAGCAACGGTTCTCAGTCCAACTATTGGGCCAAATAAAGCGAGCGCAATAATTCCTGTAAATAAACTATCCTTAAGTGATTTTTGAATTAAATCTTTTCCCATTTTATACTTTTTCTATATCTGGTTTACCTAAAAAACCTGTTGGGAAAAATATTAAAACTATAACTAAAGTAGTAAAAGCTGCAATATCTTTATATTCTATTGAGATATATCCTGACCAAAATGTTTCGATCAAACCAATTAATAATCCTCCAAGCATTGCTCCTGGGATTGATCCTATACCTCCTAGTACAGCAGCTGTAAAAGCTTTAATCCCGGCCAAGAAACCAATATAAAAATCGATAACACCGTAATACATAACAAACATTACTCCAGCAACTGAGGCTAAAGATGAACCGATAATAAATGTCATGGAGATTGTTCTATCTACATTTATTCCCATAAGTGCAGTCATAGTTCTATCTTGTTCACAAGCACGTTGGGCTCTACCTAAAGCTGTTCTAGTAATTAACAAAGTAAAGACAGCCATTAAAACTATCGTTACTAAAACTATAAAAATCTGAAGATAGCTCAATGTTACAACAAAGTCTGATTCTTTGAAAAAATTAAAACCCCCTTGTATTACAGGCTGTAAAGTTTTTATTCTAGCACCTTGAGCAGCCTGAACATAATTTTGAAGCACTATTGACATTCCTAATGCAGAAATTAATGGAGCCAATCTAAAAGATTTTCTTAAGGGTTTATAAGCTAATTTTTCAACTGTCCATCCATAACATGCTGTAAAAACCATCGCTATTAACAAGACTAAAATTAAAACAATTGGTAATGAAATACCTGTAAGTGCAAAAAGAATAAATGAAATCAAAGCAACAAACGCGCCCACCATGAAAATATCACCGTGGGCAAAATTAATCATTCCAATGATTCCATAAACCATTGTATACCCAATAGCGATTAAGCCATAAACAGAACCTAGGGTTACGCCGTTAATAAGCTGCTGTAGAAAATACTCCATGTCTTCCCTAAAAAATTTTAAAATCTTTTAAAGATGCTATTTAAGACTTTTTGTTGGATTTTGTAAAATTTCTTTTTTTTTAATTCTCTCAGTGCTTGAGCATTAATGCCCCCTGGTGTTTGCGATTCACTTACAAGTTGTTTTAAAGATAATTTATTTTTAAATTTAGAGTCTTCCGACAAAGCTAGAAAAAGTTCTCTTGAATAATCCTCGGCGTTCCTTCTGTTAACTCCTTTGCTGACAAGCCAATTACTTGTTACCAATAGCATGTGGTAATAAGGAGCCATAAAAGATGAGGTTGTCCAAAAATTTTTAGAAATTTTTTCATTTTTTATCACAATAGTTTTTCCTAATTTATCAAAAAATTTTTTTACAGCTTTATCATTTGGGCAAATTATTACGGGCCCTTTTCTTATGCCAATAAATGGCAAGGGAATAACACGCGTAATATTTTTATTTTTTGTATATTCTTTTAATTTTTTCAAATTAATTGTTGAAATAAAACTCACAATTTTATGGTTGTGCTTAAAATTGAGTTTTTTTAAAATTTTATGCCCTACTTTTGGAGTAACAGCTAAAAAAAACCCAATTAGACGTATCTAACAATTGTTGATTATTCTTTGAAATACTAACTTTTTTAAATTTTTTTCTTATTTTTTTTGATATTAATCTGTTACGAGGAGATATATAAATTTTTTTGACATTTAACTTTGACTTAAAAATACCCTCAATAACAGAAGAAGTAATATGACCTGTTCCCAAAAAACCTATTTTCATTAATCATGCAGAATAAACAAGCAATTCCATTTAATAAAGAAAATTTTAAGCAAATATTGTCTAAAGAATTTGCATGGGTGTTAATTGTTTCAATTCCAGGCGCCATTATTGCTGATTATTTTAGAATTCCTTTAGCTTGGTTTTTGGGACCTATGATAGTTATATCTTTAATATCTTTGGGCGGTGTAAAAACAAAAATGCCAAGGTTGGTTTTAAGTACCGTATTAATTTTTCTAGGACTCTATATAGGAAACTATATTGATAAAAATTTATTTTCTCAAATTCATCATTGGTTATGGACTTCATTTATAATGCTTGGGTATATTATTGTCAGTGTTTTGATAGTTTCAAAATATCTTCAAAAATTTTCAGGTTACGAAAAAAAAACTTCAATATTTTCTGCTGCTCCCGGGGCTTTGGGACCTTTGTTAATTCTAGCGGAGGATGAAAAATCGGATTTGAGTCAAGTTGCTACCTCACATCTGATTAGACTGATAATAATTATAACAGTTTTTCCTTTTGCTGTTGATAGCTTTTATAATATTGAAAGTGCCAAAATTACAGAAACCATTAATGAAGGCCAAAGTATTTTTGATTTACTTATTTTAATTTTTTTATCCATAATTTTAATAATTTTTTTTGATAAATTAAAAATTCCTGCAGCATTACTTGCTGGAACATTAGTTGCTAGCGGATTTCTACAAATCTTTGAAATCGCTTCTTATGAATTGCCTGCAAATATAATTGACTATTGTTTATTAATACTTGGGTCATCCGTTGGTTGTAGGTTTGCTGACAAAACATTTAGAGAAATATCAAAAAATGCACTTCACAGTTTTGTAGCTACTTTTATATTAGTTTTGCTTGGATTGATTGCGGCATATATAGCTAGCCTAGTTATTGATAAAAATTTCTTTACATTAATTTTATCCTATTGTCCTGGAGGAATCTATGAAGTAGCAGTAATAGCAATTTTTTTTGATCTAGACCCTGAATTTGTTTCTTTTCATCACATAATAAGATTGCTGCTTATTTTATTTATTGTTCCAATAATTTTAAAATTTATACAAAATAAAAAACCCATCTGAAATTAATCAGATGGGTTAATTATTTTAAAATTTAATACTGGTTAGAAACCGTATGATAACGTTAACGCAGTTACTTCAGCACCAAAGTTGATCTTTTGACCATTGTTTTGGTCTGAGTCAATTGAGTAATCTCCATAATCAGAGTAATACCATTGTGCTTTAAGTTTACCGAGTCTGTAACCTAAACCTACTTGATAACCTAATACGTTTACGTTTGGATATGTAGAAGTTTGTAACGTCTCACTTGTTATAATTTCACCTGAGTGAATTCCACCAAGTAAGTATGCATTCGATCCAAATAATGGAACGTTTGTATAAATAGTTATTAAATCTTCTAACGTAGCAGATGCTGTTCTTGTACCATCGTCGTTTTCTGCAGCATCATCACCATCAGCATCAGTTCTTGATCCTGAACCTAAGTCAATATCCGTAGGAACGTAATCTATACCGATTGTAAAGCCATTGTCTGCAACAGCTTCGATATAAACAGATGCGCCTTCGAAAGTTTCCTCTATAGTTTTAGAAGTTACTTCGTTGTCTCCAGCGTTATCTTTTTCTCGCTCGCTACCACTTGTTTCATATTCACCAACTTGTAACGTTAAACCAATATCGATGTCAGACTTTGCTGGCAAACCAAACAAAGCAACTGCAAATATAGATAAAAACGCTATAATTGATTTTTTCATAATCTTCCTTTTTTTAACTTAAATTTATATAAATTTACCCAAGATTCTTAACAGAACCCCCTTTTTTTGTCTCTAGTTTAAAGGGGTTTAAAATTATAAAGAATCTGATAGTAGCATAAATACAACACTAAAAAGCTTGATTTTATTGGGTTTTTTGACCCTTAAATACTAAGGTCTAAAAATTTGTTTTTTACTGTGAAGAACTAAAAAATGCCCCTCTAATTCTTAATAATTCCCTACTTAGACTCACATCTCTTTTAAAAGGCTTTCTACCGTGTAACCAAAAATAGTTATTTGAAAAAATGGTTGATCCCACTGGCAAAGGCAAGATTGCTTTATTTTTGCTCTCTTCCAAAGCATCTGAAAGTTGCTGTAAAAATAAACCTTGATCCATATTTTTTGGTTCAGGAAATTGGTCAATATATGAGATAACCGTAAATCCATTTTTGTCCTTAGAAAATACAGGATGTTCAACTTTATAATCAATATTTTTACTTTTTGGCGAACCCCATATAAAATTTTGTTTTCCCACAGGATTAGAACTGAGCTCTTTGCAGTGTTCCCAATCGTCTAAATGAAGAAGGGTGCTTTCTCCTCCTTTAACATTAATTTCCTCCATCTTTGTCATTAATAACCAATCTGTCTTTTCTTTAACAAACGTTCCATCGGTATGAAGATCTAAATTTCTATATGCTTTTCTCAAATAAGAGTCGCTGGAATCCGAATGTTTAACGTGAAAACGGGCATAATATTTCCCTGTCATTGAATCAAAATTGGGAATTCCAACTAAATAGGTTAATGCGGTTGATAATTTTACGAGAAAATCTTTATCAAATTTAGAGTTTTTAATATCTGGCTCTATTATAGCTGTACCGGTATTTCTATCTTTCAAAGTAGTATTTAATACTTTACTTAGCTCGCCAGAAAATACATCATCAACACTTTTGGCTAATGAAAATCTTGAAAAAGGTTTATATTCTAAAGACTGAATAGTGTGTTTGTTAAAAGGAAAAATTAATTTATCTAATTCCTGTTCTTTTAATTTTATTAATTTAATTCTTTTAGATGTAGGATGATTTGATGTTTCTACTTTCATTTAATTCTCGACGCTATATAATCTAAAATTACAGGGTTGTAGTATTGAAAACAAAGTCCTACATCCATATCGTGGCCTTTTTTTACAGGTTCTGACCAGTCATCTCCTTTTCGAATGCATTTTTTTCCATTAATTTTAAAATTTTCAGATATTACTATTCTTTTCACACTTGGAATATCTTCCAACCAATCAGATAACAATCCTTCGTATTTATCCTTTGGATGTGTGAAAGCCAGTAAAGGAGCCTTTAGATTATTTTTAATTTCATCGTTCATTTTTTGTCTTAAATCATGAGGTCCCGGGTCTTTCTTTTTAAATTTAGCCATTGCTTTTTCAACGCCTACTTTTTTAACTTTAAATCTATGAGATAATTTTCCAAAACATGCTTGCATGTAAGATATACCACCACCTACTTTGTCTGGATGCCTAGTCATAAACAATAAAGTTGTTAACCCCCCGCAAGAATGTCCTGTAATAAAAATCTGTTTCCTTGGAACACCTGTTTTTACAAATTTTTTTATTAGCTCTAAATTTAATTCTACCCTTTTATCTAACATATGTTTGCCTTTATAAAATTTTGGTTTAGGTTTTAAGTTCCACCAATTTTTTTCTTGTGACATATCCCCCCTAAGGTGATCGCTGCAAAGATTGTAAACCATTATTTTTTTTCCATTAACTTCTTGATCTATAAGGGAAGCATGATTCCTTAGCATAGATACCCACGAACAACCTGAGACAAAATCATTTTTATTTTGACCGTGATTGTAAATAACAATGATTTTATTTTTGGGATCATTAATTTCAAAACCCTTGACTAATCTGACATTTTTGTCAATGAACCCACTGCTTTTTATTTTGTCTGCAGGCCCTGCGTAAAGTGGGGTAATCAAAATAGAAAAAATTACAGTCAATAATATTTTTTTCATACGAATTTAATTAAAACTGTTAAAAGTATAGCAGATAACACTGTGGGATAGACGAGGTTTCTTTTTGCAATAAAAAATACGCCCACGCATAAAAAAACTACTATAAATCTAACTAAATTGTTTGCTTCTCCGAGGTCTCCTGCTGGAAAAACTACAACTTTAGAAATTAATGCAGCCAAAGTTGAATAAGCTATGCAGTCAAATAATCTAAATATTTTAGAACTTTCATCAATTCTTTCTGAAAATAATACTCCTAGTGATCTAGATAAATAAGTGGCGACAGAAGTAACCGCAATAACTAAAATAATATTTGAAGATAGATCAGTCATTAAACTCCCCAGCAAAAAAAGCCATTATACCTGCCATGACTCCCCCATATAAAATACACCAATCAGGAGAGATCAAATAAAAAACTGGCCCAAGAATTGTTCCTAAAATCACTGAAGTGCCAATAGCTATATTTTTTATGGATCCTAGTAACATACAAAAAAAGTAAACAGGATTAACAATTGCAAGACCGATCATCATATCTTTGCTTAAATAATCAGAAACTATAAAACCTAAAATAGTAGAAAAAATAGCAATGGACCAAGTAGCTGTCCCTATACCCATCCAAAAATCTATTCTATAATCTGCGTTAATAGTTCTGTAATCTTTTTTCATTATCAGCCAAGAAGAGACTGCGAGAAAATGGCAAGAGATATAATATTTCCATTTTGGTTGTTTTTTGCTTTTTAATAATGGAAACATTGAAACTGCCATTGGAAATAAACGGGCATTTACCAACCAAACTCCAATAAAAATATTTACTAATGAGGCTCCAACTAAAAAAGACTCGGCCATTACTAGTTGCCCGGGTAATGCATAAGTAAAGAAAGTAGAAAAAAAACTTTGTTGAAAATTAAAACCAATATTTTTTAAAAGCGCACCTATTGCTAAAAAACTACAGCCTAACGCAATCGCTGGGCTATCTACTGATCGAACAGAATAAAGACCTTTTAAGAAAAATCCTGATCTTACCATTACCCGCCAAGAAATAATCTTCCAACATCAGGATTTTTTAAGAGATCATTTCCTTTTCCAACAATCGCGGTCTGGCCAGAAACTAGTACATAACCGATATCTGCAAACTCTAAACCTTTCTTAGCATTTTGCTCAACCATGATAATGGTTTTCTTTTCATTTTTTTGAAGATCATCTAAAATTTCAAAAACCATCTCAATATATCTTGGTTCTAATCCTATAGATGGTTCGTCTACTAAAAGTATTGATGGACGCATCACTAAAGCTCTTGAAATTTCAAGAAGTCTTCTTTCTCCGCCTGACAAAACTTTTGCAGGTTGACTTCGTCTTTTATTTAATCTTTCGTACTTCTCTAAAACTCTTTTAGCTTCAGTATAAGACTCTTCTGTTTTATCTTTGATGTAGCCACCCATTAATAAATTTTCTTCAACTGTCATATCTGGAAATACTGAATTGTCTTGTAATATGTAAGCAATCCCACAGGTTTTTAATTTTTGGGCAGGTGTAAGTTTAGTAATCTCTTTTCCATCAATTTCAATTTTTCCTGAAAAAATATTTGTAAAACCATAAATAGAGTGAAGTATTGTAGATTTTCCTGCACCATTTGGCCCTATTAGACACAACGACTGAGCTTTATCTACTAATAAATCAAAGTTATGAAGTATTTCCATTTTACCATAACCAGCATTTAAGTTTTTAATTTGTAAATGTAAGTTGGATCCAGAAAGTTTTTGTAGATCTTTAATATCTGGTGCTTTCCCTAATACTTCGTATTCATTTGCCATTATTGTGCTCCTAAATAAGCATCAACAACTCGCTTATCATTTTTAATTTGATCTGGTGAGCCTTCCGCTAAAAGTTTTCCATGAGCTAAACAAAAAATACTTTGAGCTAAACTCATTATAACTTTCATATTATGCTCTATTACTAACAGTGTAATTCCATAATCTTTATTAACCTTTATAAGTCTATCTATAATTCCATTTATTAAGGTTGGATTAATACCTGCTGTAGGTTCATCTAATAATAGCATTTTAGGTTCATTCATTAACGCCATTGCTAATTCTAAAAGTTTTTGCTGGCCAAATGATAAATCTCCTCCTCTTAAATTTCTTTTTTGATAGAGTCCTACAAAGTTTAAAAGATTTTCTGCTTTTTCAGTAAGTTCAGGAGGTATTTTTGCAAATATAAAGCCTGAGTCACTAGCTTTATGGCTAATTAACATATTTTCTACGCAATTAAGTTTAGAATAAATTCTTGTTTGCTGAAATGTTCTTAATAATCCCAGTTTAGCTACTGTAGGGACAGGCATTTCTGAAACCTCGGTATTATTAAAAACGATAGAACCCTGATCAATTGGATGAGTTCCAACGATTGAATTAAATAACGTTGTTTTGCCAGAACCATTTGGTCCGATTAAACCAACTATTGATCCTTGCTCCACAGAAACAGAGATATCTACATTGGCTTTCACACCTCCAAAAGATTTGCTTACATTTTTTACTTCTAAAAGACTCATTTTAATTCCACCTGTGATTTACGATCTTTTTCATCTATAACTTCTCCAAATCTTTCGGGATATTTTTCTCTTAACCAGCCCATTAATCCCTCTGGGAAATAAATTACAATTACTACAATCAAAACTCCTAAAGCAACATATTGCCAACCTAATATAAAAGTCCAAAGACCTTCTTTAAAGAAATGGAATAAAGTTGCACCAATAATTGGTCCCCACAAAGTTCCTTTTCCACCAAGTATTGCCATTAAGACCATAAATACCCCCATCTCTCTTCCATCAAATGCAACATCTGTGGAATCTATATATCCAATTAATCCACCCATAATTCCACCGGCAAGACCACAGAAAAATGCAGATACCATCCAACCAACAATTTTATATTTCATTGTCTGAATACCCATTGCTTCTGCTTTATCTTCGTTATCTCTTATCGCATTGAGTATTAATCTAAATCTGGAACCGTAAATATATTTTACAAAAACAAATGCTAGAACTAATACAAAAAAACTTAAAAAATAAAAAAACTTTCCTCTGGCTTCAACGTCAACTATTTCTGCAGGAAAAGGTGGTGTGGTAAAGCCTTGGCCAGCTCCAATTATTTCTATACCTCCGGCAATTTCACCTGCCGCAATCCCTAAACCTAAAGTACAAATAGCGAAATAGTGACCTCTCAAACCTAAAATAGCATAACCTATAGCGCCTGCGACTAATGCTGGAATAATTGCTGAAACTAATAACCCTACGCCTATTCCCTGAAAATATTGCGCTGTAGTATGAACGAAAGTTTTTTCTCCACCGCTTTCTGTCCATTCTGCTAATGGAAAAAACATGCCTACTTGAACTGATGCAGTTAGGTACATCCCAAGGCCGTAGAAAAGGATATTTCCAAAACTGTTGTAACCCATTTCTCCACCTTGTAAATTCCAAGTCATCGCCAGAACAATCAAGACACAAAGATATGTAAGCTGAACTTTAAAAGCAGAAAATAAATAGGGCGCTGCTAAACCTAAAATAATGAGGCCAGAATATAATATTAAATCTTTTTGTTTTACTTTTTCCATTTATTTTAAATATTCCCTTTTCTTTGAAAGTTTAAATCTTCTGTAAACTAGTATGAAAACTAGTAACATAAATACCGCACCAATTCTAAATTCTGTTCCTAAAATATAATCTGCAAACTCTTCGAATAATCCTAATCCCATTCCAGAAATTGCTACCGCTGGTAAATTACCAAGACCTGCCACAATAACTATCATGAAAGATCTAACTGTATAAGGAAGTCCTACATACGGATGAAGGGTAAGAGTAATTGAAATAAGAGCTCCCGCAATCCCACATAACGCAGCATTAATGCCAAAAGTTGCAGCATAAACTTTTTCAGTATCTACACCAAGAATTTTTGCAGCTCTAGCATTTTGCGCTGTAGCTCTTATAGCTCGTCCAAGTCTAGATTTTTTCATGTAAACAACTAAAGCTATTGCATACACAAGGCTTATAAATGCAGAGAATATTTTTGAATTTGGTAGAGTAACTGAATTATCAAATAACATTGTTGTTCCATATTCAGACTGTGCAACAACTACATCTGCACCAAAAATAAAATTCATTAATTGTTGAAATACAATTGCGATACCGAAAGTTGCTAAAATTGAAATAAATAAGTCTCGGTCCACAACTTTGTTAATTACTAATTTATAAAGTGCCCAGCCAACAAAATACATTATAATTGGAGAAACAATAACTCCCCAAGCTGGATGAATCCCAGCAAGATACATGGTGTATGCAATATAACCTCCGAGTATTACTAAGTCACCTTGTGCAATATTGATTATATTCATTACTCCCCACTGAAGGGCCATTCCGTAAGCGATTAGTGCAAATAAAATTCCCAATAGAATTCCATCCAATGAAGCTTGGACCATTAACATTGGAGCTTTAAAAATCAAAAAATCCATAAAAAACCTTTAAAAAAAATGCCCCCTAAATTTTAGGGGGCATTTAATAATATACTTAAAAAGTATTAACCTCTTTCAGACCACTTAGGGATCGGGTGAAAGAATTTGTCAGAAGCCCATTTCGTTGGAGCAACAACTTTATTCTCACACGTATCACCTTTGCATCTTACTTGGAACAAGATCATTGGCTTAGCAACATTTTGACCGCCAGGACCAAATTTAATGTTTCCATAGAAAGTTTGCATGTCTGTAGCTTTTAAAGCATCTCTAACTTTATCTCTGTCAAAAGAATTTGCTCTTTCGAACGCATCTTTAAATACTAATAAAGCGGCAGATGACTCAGCTGATTGGTAAGGTGGAGCATAACCAAATTCTTTTTTAAAGTCTTTGTCATACTTCTTACCACCACCAAAGAATTTATCTTTGTAGCTTAAGTTTTTATGCCATTGAGAAGCGCACAATGCGTATTCAGATTTCTTTCCATGTTGTTTAGAAAGTTTTGCAGCATCGCAGTGTGTCATCGCTAACATTGGAACATCAACTTTCATTTCAGATATTTGTCTGATTGCAGTTAATGCACCTTTTGTGTGCCCTGATACTACTAGTACATCTGGCTTAGTAGCTTTTACTTTTGCCAATGTAGCAGCCATATCATTTAACTCTTTTGGTAATTTGTCATCAATAATGATTGTAGATCCAGTTCTTTTTGCAGCATCCAAGATACCAAGTCTCACGTCTTGTGAGAAAGCGTCTTGTTCAAATGCTTGTGCAATTTTTACTGGCTTACCACCATTTTTTTCGACCGCAAGATCAATTGCTACTTCAAGGTATTGGTTAGCTGGTGATAACACCGCAAACAAATATTTGTATCCTTTAGTAAATAAAGATCTTGATGCACCATTTGCTTCAACCATAGGAATTTTATATTTCTCGGTTACTGGTGCAATGGCTTTCGTTAAACCTGAACTGTATGGTCCAAGCATATAATGAACGCCATCTTGCTTAATTAGTCTTTCAGCTAACTGTGCAGCTCTTTTAGGATTTGACTCATCATCATAATAAATGATTTCAAATTTATAACTTTTTCCACCAACTTTTACGCCACCCATACTGTTAATTCGATCAACAGCCATGTTATAGCCGTTTTGAGTGTGTACTCCGTTAGATGAGTATTTCCCTGTAAGAGATATCGCAGAACCTAAAACAATATACTCACCTTCAACTTTTGCAAAAGAAGAAGAGATAGTCGCTATTGTTAAAGTTATAGCTGAGATTAATGTAATAAATAGTTTTGCTATTTTATTCATTTTTTCCCCCTTAATTAATTAATTAATTTGATTTTATTAAAGCAATTTTTGACTTTTTAGACAACAGGTTAAAATGAATAAATTAAGTTCTAATCCCAATAATTACCGCAATGATAATTAAGACACACGCAGAGATTGTATTTAAAAGTCTTGGATTTCCTTTTAACCATGTCGAAACTTTTCTAGCTGCTAATCCATACATCATCAAACTTAAAAAATCTAAAAAAACCCAAGTGAAAGTTAAAATTAAAAATTGCGAAACAATATTATTTTCAAAATTAATGAACTGAATAAATACTGTTCCGAAAGTAACTAATGCCTTTGGGCTTAATCCTGCAACCAAAAACCCATCTCTGTACATAGCTATATTACTTTTTTTAATTTTATTTTTTTTTCCTAGTCCTTTAACTTTTAATGTAAAAGTTTCATATGCTAAGTAAATAATGTAAGAAATTCCTGCCCATTTTAAATAAATGAAAATACTTGGGTTATCTATGAGTAAAGTTCCAATAACAAATGTCACTAAAGTTGCCTGAACGGCATTAGCAGATACATCTCCACAGGCTGTCCAAATAGATTTTTTTAATCCGTAGTTTATTGTATTTGTCACTATTACGACTCTAGGTGGCCCCGGTGTGATAAAAAGAAACAGTAACAATTGAACATAAATAAAGTAGTTTTCAGGAAACATAATTAAACTATATATTTTTTGATGAAAAAAAGAAGCAATATTCCAGAAACAAGAGTTAAAAATCCAGAGCCAAAAAAATATAATGAAGATTGGATAATTTGGGCAGGTTGGGCAGACCGTATTACATTTGAAGAAATAGAAAAAAAAACAGGAAAAAATGAATCTCAAGTTATAAAAATTATGAGAAGAAACCTTAAACCAAGTTCATTTAGGTTGTGGAGAAAAAGAGTTCACAAGACAAGTATTAAACACAGGAAAAAATTCAAACTTGAAAGAAAGAAAATGAGAGAAAAAATTAGAATTAGTGATATATATTAGTTATGAAAAAAGTTGTTATGTACACTGGTAACCCTTGCCCATATTGCGTTTATGCAAGAGCGTTACTTGATTCAAAAAAAATTCCTTACCAAGAAATAAATGTTTGGGAAGATGAAAGTAAAAGAGCAGAAATGCTAAAGAAAAGTGGTGGAAGAACCTCTGTACCTCAAATTTTTATAGGCAATCATCATGTCGGTGGAAATGATGAACTGCAAGCAGCTAGCAAAAGTGGTGAGTTAGATAAATTATTAGCCTAAATTTCCAAGTATCGGTATAGCTTCCAATATAAAATAACCCAAAGTCTGCAACTTATTTGTAAGAATTAATATTCCAGTAATAAGTAAAATTACACCTCCTGAAATAGAAACGATACGGATATTTTTTCTAAAATTTTTGGAAAATGCTAGGAATTTGGAAATACCATAACCAGATAAGATAAAGGGTATTGCTAAACCTAAAGAATAAAAGCTTAATAATAAAATTCCTTTTCCTATGCTACTTTCAACTGCTGCAAGCGTTAAAATTGATCCAAGCACAGGTCCAATACATGGTGTCCAACCAAAACCAAAGGCTGCACCTACGAGAATTGGAAAAAATAAATTATTTGAGTAGTTTTTTGTCTGAAATCTTTTTTCTTGATTTAGAAAATTAAAGTTTAAAATACCAATCAGTTGAAGAGAAAAAATTATTATTATAATTCCTGCAATTATTCTTAGACTGTTAGAATTTTCCAACAATAAATTTCCAATAAAAGAAGCTGTAGCACCAAAACTAATAAAAACTAATGAAAATCCGACAGTAAATAAAACAGTTTTCAAAACAACTTTTTTCTCTTTTTCAACTATATCACCAAGACTCTCACCAGAAATATAAGAAACATATCCTGGTATCAAAGGAAGTACACACGGAGATAAGAAACTAATTAATCCCGCGCCAAAAGCTATAATTAAATTAAAAATCATTTTCTTTGTTAAATCTTTTTAAAAATAAATGAAAACTCTTTGTTCCATATTTTTTTATATCCAGTTTTATCCAAAAAAACAGATATTGGATTATTTTTAATTGCCAGTTCGTCGTAATCATACATATTATCCGGATTATGTATTTCTACACAAATTAATTTTGGATTGTATAAATTAAAACTCAAAGATTGAAGAACATTAAGTTCATTACCCTCCACATCTATATTTAAAAAATCAATTTCTCTTCCCTTAAAAGGGGTTTTTTCTATTATAGAATTTAAAGTATCTGTATTTACAATTTTTTCTTTAAATCCTTTTAAAAAATGAATCTTCGCAAATTTTTCGCTGATAGTATTGAGCATATTTATTTCTTTCCTAAAAAATAGCTTTTTTTTAGATTTCTGATTATCTACTGCTAAATTAACATTTATATCTTCATTTCTTGCAATATTAAATAAATCGATTGATAGGGAATTGGCATCTATATTTATTCCTCTCCAATTTCTTTTGTGCAATAAATAAGTATTGTTTCCCTCAAGCGGATGGTAACATCCAACGTCAACATAAAAACCATTGGATTTATTATGAAAAAACTTATCTACTTGCACATCCTCACCAAACATTGAATAACTCTTTTTTGGAAAAAATATTTTTGGTCTAAATCTCAGATAGTAAAAATATTTCAAAAAATTCATCTTATTTGCTTTATTTCTTTGGTTTGAAAACCAAACATAGACCGTTGTTACAAAATCTTTTACCTGTGGGTTTGGGGCCATCTTCGAAAATATGACCATGGTGTCCTCCACATTTTTTGCAATGATATTCGACTCTTTCGTATCCAATATGAGTATCTATCTTAGTTTCAAAAACATCCGGTAAGGAAGAAAAAAACGAAGGCCAGCCTGAACCACTTTCATATTTCATTGAGGAACTAAAAAGTTTTGCCCCACATCCTGCGCAAAGATAATCTCCCTCCCTTTTTTCCTGATTTAAAGGACTTGAACCTGGAGGTTCTGTTCCTTCCTCTTTTAATATGTAATTTTGTTCTAGGGTTAAGCTTTTATTCCACTTATTCATTAATTATATTTTATATCATTTTTAATGACTTAAAAATGAACCAAATTAGTATTGACTTCTTTGTGATAAATCTAATATAATTCTATTTATAGCGCTGATTTAATACAAATTGCGAGCGCTTTACAAAATCCGCTAAAGCGTCAAATCTTTAATGACCACCGCTTTAGTCGGTGGTTTTTTTTTGAACTTAATCAAATTAAAGCCGGGCATTTGAACTGTATTGTACGCCTGACTATCTGTCGAAGTACTAAAAAAGGAGAAGAAAAATGAGTGATAAAATAAAAAATCCAGAAACAATTGGTTTACATGGCGGAGAATACAGAAGTGACCCAGCGACAACTGCTGTTGCCGTACCTATTTACCAAACTACCTCTTACCAATTTAAAGATGCTAAAACAGCAGCAAATTTATTTGGGCTTAAGGAATTTGGAAATATTTATACGAGAATCAATAATCCTACTTGCGATATTCTTGAAAAAAGAGTTGCTGCATTAGAAGGTGGGCTAGCTGCAGTCGCAGTTGGATCTGGTCAAGCAGCTTCAGCATTTTGCGTGCAAAATGTTTGTCAAGCTGGAGATAATATTGTTTCGTCCACTGATCTTTACGGAGGAACAGTAAATTTATTTAAAAATACTTTAAGTATGCAGGGTATTGAGGTTAGATTTGCTGATCCAAAGGATCCTAAGAACTTTGAAAAATTAACGGATGAGAAGACAAGAGCTTATTATGGTGAGTCTTGTCCTAATCCATATCTTAGAGTTTTTCCAATTAAAGAAGTTGCTGACATTGGTAAGAAACATGGAATACCTTTGATCATTGACAATACTGCTGCTCCAGTAATTTGTAGACCATTAGAACATGGCGCTGCAGTCGTTATGCACTCTTTAACAAAATATATTGGAGGGCACGGTACATCAATCGGAGGAATAATTGTTGATGGAGGAAATTTTGATTGGGTGAGAAATGCAAAGAGGCAGCCTTTGTTTAACACTCCTGATCCAAGTTACAATGGTGCGATTTGGGGAAGAGACGTTCCTAAGATGACAGGTGCAAATGTTGCTTTTGCTGTAAGAGCTCGAGTGGTTCTATTAAGAGACCTTGGTGCTCCGTTATCTCCATTCAACGCATTCCAAATAATTCAGGGTTTAGAAACTGTTGCTTTAAGAATGAAGCAACACTGTGCAAACGCGGAGAAAGTTGTAAAATTCCTGGAAACCCAAAAGAAAGTTAAAAATGTTATCTATCCAACAAATCATCAGGGAGAAATTAGAGACAGAGCTAAAAGATATATGAATGGTGGCTATGGATCTTTAGTTGGTATGGATCTTGGAAACAAAGAAGCAGGAGCTAAATTTATTGATAACCTAAAACTTCTTTACCATGTTGCTAACATTGGTGATGCAAGAAGCTTAGCAATACATCCTGCGTCTACGACTCACAGTCAATTAAATGATAAACAATTGGCTGAAGCAGGTGTAACGCCTGGTTATGTAAGGCTTTCTATTGGCATAGAACATCCGGACGATATTATTTCAGATATCAAACAAGCTTTAGCAGCGTAAATTAAATATTTTTTGATACGTCAAGTAGCATACTTGACGTATCAATCTTTTGAATTAAAAGCATCTAATGATAAAAATATTAAAGTTTTTTATAATTGTATTTTTAGTCAATAGTAGCTTTGCTTTTTCAGAAACAATAAAGCCAAATGTTAGTATAAATCCAAACCAAGTAATTGAGATACAGTTAAAAGGTTTGATGAAAAATGATAGTCCCTATCGTGACATGGGTATTGAACAAACATGGGAATTTGCACATCCTAATAATCAAAGATTCACAGGTCCAATAGATAGATTTAAAGAAATGATAAAAGGAGATTCTTATAATATGCTTCTTAATCACATTAGTCATGAAATAAAAGAAATATATAGTGATGATAAAAATGCTGTATATGAGGTAGTCATTTTAGACCAAAATAAAAAGTACTTTAAATTCAAATGGCAGGTAGAAAAATTTTTAGAAAGTGGACCATTAAAGAATTGTTGGCTAACAACTGTGGTTTCTCAACCAATTCCAATGGGATCATCGACTTAAATTTACTAGATGAAATCAATTTTTTTTGCTAATTTTTACCTGTGAAAAAAAAATACTCCATTTTTAATATTGTAAAAAATGCATTTTCTAATAATCAAAATTGGAAAAAAATGTGGCGTAACCCAGAACCACGGAAGTTCTATGACATTATAATTGTTGGTGGTGGAGGACATGGTTTAGGTACAGCTTACTATTTAGCTAAGGAACATGGTTTAAAAAATATCGCTGTAATTGAGAAAGGTTGGTTAGGCGGCGGTAATACCGGTCGAAACACAACCATCATAAGATCAAACTATCTTTGGGACGAAAGCGCTCATCTTTATGAACATTCATTAAAACTTTGGGAAAATTTATCATCAGAATTAAATTATAACGTAATGTTCAGTCAAAGAGGTGTGTTAAATCTTGCTCACAACGAACATGACGTAAAAGAGATTAAAAGAAGAGTAAGTGCTAATAAACTTAATGGAATAGATTCAGAATGGACCAACCCAAAAGAAATTAAAAAACTCGTACCAATAATGAATACTGAAAACTGCAGATATCCAGTTCTTGGTGCATCTTATCAACCAAGAGCAGGAACAGCACGACATGATGCTGTAGCATGGGGCTATGCAATGAGAGCTGATGAATTAGGTGTTGATGTTATTCAAAACTGTGAAGTAAAAAAAATTAAAACTAAAAACAATAGAGTTCAAGGAATTGAGACTACAAAAGGAATTATAAGAGCCAAAAGAGTTGGCGTTGTTGCTTCCGGCCATACAAGTGTTCTGGCTGAAACTGCAGGAATCAGGTTGCCTCTTCAGAGCAAACCTCTTCAAGCTTTAGTTTCAGAGCCAATTAAACCAGTTATCAATACAGTTGTAATGTCTAATGCTGTTCATGCTTATGTGAGTCAATCAGACAAAGGAGAGCTCGTTATTGGGGCTGGAACAGATGGTTACAATTCGTTTACTCAAAGAGGGGGATATAATATTGTTGAAGATACTTTAAGAGCAATAATAGAACTCTACCCAATTTTTGGAAAAATGAAAATGCTACGTCAGTGGGGAGGAATTGTAGACATATGTCCAGATGCAAGTCCTATAATTAGTAAATGTGAGGTTGAAGGACTATATTTTAATTGTGGTTGGGGAACTGGCGGATTTAAGGCAACGCCTGGAAGTGCGAATGTTTTTGCTCATACAATTGCAAAAGACAAGCCTCATATAATAAATGCTCCTTTTAGTTTAGAGCGTTTTGTAAGTGGTAGATTGGTAGACGAGCATGGAGCGGCTGCTGTAGCTCACTAAAATGTTTACAATAAATTGTCCATATTGCGGAGAAAGAGACCAGTCAGAATTTTCTAATGGTGGAGAAGCCCATGTAGCTAGACCAAAAGACCCAAGTCAGGTTAGTGATAGAGAATGGTCTGAATATGTTTTCATTCGTACAAACCCAAAAGGAATTTATTACGAACGTTGGGTTCACACTCACGGATGCAAAAAATGGTTTAATGCAGTTAGAAACACTTCAACAGATGAAATATTAAAAGTTTATAAAATGGGAGAGACCCCTCCTCCATTAAAAGAATTTAAAAATACAATAAAAACCCCATCCGGTGAGCCAGATGTTGGATCAGGTAATTTTTCGGTGAAAAAACCATGAAAAAAATTTTAACTCTTTTTTTAATCACATTTTTTTTCTCTTTATTCTCCGAAAATATAAGCGCAGAAAAATCTAATAAAATAGGAACTAATAAAGTCACAAGTGATGAAGTTTCTGATCAATTAAAAAAGCTTTTAGACCTTTATAAAGATGGCGTAATCACAGGATATGAATATGAAAAGGAAAAAAAGAAATTACTTAAGTAGAAAATATGACTGAGAATAAAATATATTTTAAATTTGACGGAAAAACATATGGTGGTAACCATGGTGATACTATTGCCGCTGCTTTACTTAGAAATAACGTCAAGCTAGTTGGAAGAAGTTTTAAATATCACAGACCAAGAGGAATTTACACCTGCGGTATTGAGGAGCCAAATGCGCTTGTGCAGATTGTCAATGAACATAACGAACCAAATGTAAGGGCTACTGTAAAAGAAATCTACAAAGGAATGGTAGTAAAAAGTCAAAATCGTTGGCCAACTTTAAAGAGAGATATTGGCTCTATTAACAATCTTTTATCACCGATATTTTCTGCTGGATTTTATTATAAAACGTTTATGGGTCCCAAAGGTTTTTGGAAAAGAGTTTACGAACCTTTAATAAGAAGGACGGCAGGTTTAGGCAAACCACCGAAAGAATTTAAATCAAAAAGCATTCACCTTCATCATAACGTAGATATTGTTATTGTTGGAGGTGGTTTAAGTGGACTGTTAGCAGCAAAGAAATTAGCTGGAACAAATTATGATGTTTTATTGATTGAAAGAGATAATGTTCTTGGTGGTATGTTGAATAATACAAAAAAAATTAAGTCCATTAACGATCAAAGTACAAAAGACTGGGTGGAAAAGACCGAAAGGTTAATTAAAAATTCAAGTAATATAAAAGTATTGAAGAATACATTGGTAACCACTTATAATTATAGCAATCACTTAATTGCACTTGAAGATAAATCCGTAGGCAAACCCCAAAGTAATAAAAATCCAGAACTTGTTTTGCATAAAATAAGAACAAAGCAGACAATTTTAGCTAACGGACATATTGAAAGATTTGTTTCTTTTAGAAACAATGATTTGCCAGGTGTGATGCTCGCTGCATCTTTTGAGAAATATATAAACAGATACGGGGTAGTACCAGACGAAAGTCCTGTAATTTTTACCAATAATTCATCAACATTTAGTCTTGTAAAATTACTCACTGACCTTGGCTATAAACCTAAAGCTTATGTAGATATTAGAGATCCAAAAAAAATAGAAAAAGAAATCAGTGAGCTCTTAAAAAAAAATAATATTCCTTTATACAGTAAATCTGAAATTGAAGGATGTGATGGAAACAATGAAGTTAAAAAAGTAACTATAAGAGTAAAAAAAAATGAAGCTATCAAAGTAAAAACTTCCATGCTCTGTGTTTCAGGCGGCTTTAATCCTGATATACATTTGTTTACGCAATCAAAGGGTCTTCTAAAATGGGACGAAAATCTTTTAACATTTGTACCGAATAAAATTTTTCAAAACACAATTACACTTGGTGCGGTAAGTGGAAACTTTGATTATGAAAAACTAACAAATGAAATTGAAAAAAAACTTTCAATCTTTAAAAATACAAATGATCTAGATATAAAATTTGATATTGATGGGCCGAAAAAATTTCAAATTAAAGAACTTTGGGAAACAAAACATGCTAAAAGATCATATTGGTCTAAGTCATTTATAGATCTTCAAAACGATGTTACCACAAAAGATCTTAAACAAGCTATTCAAGAAGGTTTCAATCGTATCGAGCATCTAAAACGTTTTACAACAAACAGTATGGGAACAGATCAAGGAAAGATTAGCAGTATTAATGCACTTGGAATTGTTTCTAAAATACTTAAAAAAAATGTTTCTGAAGTTGGAACCACAACTTATAGACCGCCTTATGCTCCTCTAAGCTTTTCAGCTATTGCTGGTAGAAGTACATATGATTTTTATGATCCAAAAAGAAAAACACCTATACATGAATGGCATATTGAAAATAATGCTGTCTTTGAAGATGTTGGTCAATGGAAGAGGCCTTGGTATTTTAAAAAATATGAAAATGAAAGTATGTATGATGCGGTTCAACGAGAATCCAAACAAACAAGAGAGGCAGCAGGAATTTTAGACGGTAGCACACTTGGAAAAATAGAGATCAAAGGTAGAGATGCTTTGGAATTTGTAAATCTTATTTACACAAATAGTTTTACTAAAATGAAACCAGGTTTTGGAAGATATGCGCTAATGCTAGGCGAGGATGGAATGGTTAAAGATGATGGTATTGTATGTAAAATTACTAATCAACATTTTATAGTAACAACAACAACTGGAGGAGCCGCGAGTGTATTGTCCCACATGGAAGAGTATGCACAAACTGAATGGCCTAATATGAATGTTTATATGAATTCAATAACAGAACAGTTTGCTACTTTTAATTTAAGTGGACCAAAATCAAAACTTATAATGAGTCGGGTTTTTAATAATGTTGATTTTAGTAATGAGAGATTTCCTTTTATGAGTTTCAAAACATTTGATTATTTAGATACCCAAATTAGAGTTTTAAGAGCAAGTTTTACCGGAGAGATGGGATATGAAATTTATGTACCACCAAAATATGCTTTAAAACTATGGGAAAGAATATTTTATTATAGCCAAGACATTGGCTTAGTGCCATATGGAACAGAAACAATGCATCTCTTAAGAGCAGAAAAAGGATATATCATTGTTGGACAAGAAACTGATGGGACTGTCACTCCGCTAGATCTTAATCTTAATTGGATGATTGGAAAAAATAAAAAAGATTTCATTGGAAAAAGATCTTTAGTTAGAAGCGACACGATTAAAGAAGACAGAAAACAGCTAGTAGGTCTTATACCATTAGATAAAACTTATGGTATTGAAGAAGGACAACACGTAATTGAAAATGAAGAAATTTCAACACCAATTATAAATCCAATTAAAATGCTTGGTCATGTTACATCAAGTTATTTTAGTCCAACACTTGAGCACTGTATAGCAATGGCTCTGATAAAAGATGGAAATAGAAAAATTGGTACTAAACTTTTTGTTTCCACACCTAATCACCAAAGTATTCCGGTAGAGGTTGTTAAACCAATTTTCCTAGACCCAAATAATGAAAGGATGCAAATATGACGGCATTATTTTCATCTAAAGGTATAAGTATTTATCAAAAAAAATTTTCTCAGATTATAATTAGAAGTAAGAGTGAGGGAAAATTTGCTGACACTATTAACAAGGCATCATCCCTACTTCCGCCATCAGATTATTTGAGAGTTGCTATAAGCGATGATTATATACTTGCAAAACAATCTTACGACCAATGGAGTTTAATTAGTCTGAAAGAAAAACAAGATAAAGAAATTTTAAAAATAATATCTAATATTAATATTAATGATGATGTATTGGCTTCCAATTATACTTATGGTCAAGTTTATTTTCTAATTTCAGGTAATAATAAAGATCATTATTTAAATAAACTTACGCATTTTGATTTACGTGAAAAAAGTTTTCCAAAATCCACAATGGCACAAACTTCGATAGCTAGAATTGAATGTTCAATTTATAATATCAAAGATGATTACTTGATCACCTGTGGTAGCTCATTCGAAGGTTATTTTAAAGACCGTATACAAGATGCAATAAATTTATAATATCATGATAGATAAAAAAATTTTTAAAATTGCTTTAGAAACGGAAAATCTCGGAAATATAAAAAATCACACACATTATTCTAGTTTAAAAAATTCACTATGTGGAGATGAAATAAAAATTTATCTATTAATAAAAAATAATAAAATAGAAAATTTTAAATATGAAGGCGACTCATGTATTTACTGTCAAGCTTCAGCTAGCCTTCTCTCTAAAATTGCCAAAAAAAAGTCTATAAATGCTGTAAATAATTTTATAAAGAAATCTAAAAATCTATTTGATAAAAAAACTAAAATTTCAGATAAAAAATGGATTAGTCTTATAAAAATAATGAATGATAAAAATTCATCTAGGAAAGATTGTCTCCTGCTCCCCCTCAAGGCAACAACGAAAGCTTTAAAAAATTAATTATTTTTTTTTATATTTTGCCGCTTCTTCAGATCCACCAGTTGCGCTTCCTTTACTATAAGAATGAGCTCCCATTCCAGCAAGCTGGCCGTCTTTGATAATAAGGTAAGGATCTCTTATTGGTTTTTTATCAAAGAAACATTCAAGAATTTCTCTGACGCCTGCAGCATATCTAGCTTGTGCTGACAAAGATGTTCCTGAAGTATGTGGAGTCATTCCATGGTTTGGCATTGACCTCCAAATATGATCGTTTGGTGCTGGTTGAGGAAACCAAACGTCTCCAGCATATCCGCTTAATTGTCCAGACTTGAGTGCTTTAGCAATTGCCTCTCTGTTACAAATTTTTCCTCTTGCGGTATTAACAATGTAAGCACCTTTTTTCATTTTACTAATCAATTTATCATCGAATAAATTCTCTGTTTCTGGATGAAGCGGACAATTAATTGTCACAACATCACAAACTTTAACCAATGACTCTACAGAATCGTGGAATGTCAAATTTAATTCTTTCTCAACTGAGTCAGGTAATTTATGTCTGTCAAAATAATGAAGATGAACATCAAAAGGTTTCATTTTTCTTAACGCATCTAAACCAATACGTCCTGCTGCAACTGTACCAACATGCATACCCTCAACGTCATAAGATCTATGAACTGCGTCAGCAATATTCCAACCACCTTGGTTAACAATGTTGTGCTGATTGTGATAATCTCTAACTAAAGACAAAATCATCATCACAATGTGTTCTGCGACTGATCTTGAATTACAGTAAGTAACTTCAACTACATCAATTTTATTGTCCATTGCTGCCTGCAAATCAACATGATCTGAACCAATACCAGCGGTAATTGCCATTTTTAAATTTTTTGCAGACTGAATTCTTTCTTTCGTTAAATAATAAGGCCAAAAAGGTTGTGATATCACAACGTCAGCATCAACTAATTCTTTATCTGCTTGGCAACCTTTTGTATCTTTATCTGATGTAACAACTAGCTTATGTCCGTTGGACTCTAAAAATTTTCTTAAACCTAGTTCCCCTGAAACGCATCCCAACAATTCCCCTGGTTTAAAATCAATTCCTTTTGGAGTGGGTAGCGCCATTCCGTCAGGGTATTTATCTAATTTAGGTAATGAAGATACCGGATAACTCTTTGGCATCCCTCCTTTTGGATCGTCATATAGCACACAAAGGACTTTCATTTAAATATTATTAAAGCAAATATTTTAATTTTATTAAAGAGTAATAAAACTAGAATGGACGCTAAATTTGAGTAAGATAAGAAAGAATGTCTAATAAAAAGCAAAAAAATGTATTGGGAGAAAACTTAGAGAGTTGTTCTACAGATCCGATGACTGGCTGGTTTAGGGATGGTTGTTGCAATACAGATAAAAATGATCGGGGTCTTCATACAGTTTGTGTAAAAGTGAATGATGAATTCTTAAAATGGTGCAAAGAAGCAGGCAATGACTTGATCACTCCTCATCCTGAATTTGGCTTTCCCGGACTTAAGAATGGAGACAAGTGGTGCGTTTGTGCAAGCTGGTATGCAAGAGCACTTGAAGCGGGTAAAGGATGTCCAATATATTTAAAAGCAACCCACGAAAAAACTTTAGAATTAGTTCCAATTGAAAAGTTAAAAGAGTTTGCTGCAGATCTTTCTTAGATCTACATATCAATTATCATAGTATCTTTGGAACCGCCGCCCTGTGAACTATTTACAATCGTGCTTCCTTTTTTTAATGCCACTCTGGTTAATCCACCTGTAGTAACCCAAGTTGATTTACCAGTTAATATAAATGGTCTTAAATCTAAATGTCTTGGCTCTATACTGTTTTCTGTGATTGTTGGTGTTGTTGAAAGGATTTCTAGAGGTTGAGCGATATAATTTCTTGGATTTTTTAAAATATTTTTTTTCATTAATTCTCTTTTTGCGTTTGAAGCATGTGGACCAATTAAAATACCGTTTCCACCAGAACCATTAGTTGGTTTTACAACAAACTTTGAAATATTTTGGATTACATGTTCTCTATGAACTTTTTCGCTACATAATAAAGTTTCAACTTGTTGTAATTTAGGTTGTTCTCCTAAATAATAAACTATCATTTTATCTACATAAGAATAAATCGCTTTATCATCTGCTATTCCTGTTCCTGGTGCATTTAAAATTCCAACATTTCCTTTTCTCCAAGCTTTAAATAACCCCGGAACTCCAATTAACGATCCTTTAAAAAATGCTTTTGGATCTAAAAAAGTATCATCTAGTCTTCTATAAATACAATCAACTTTTAATTTTCCTCTAACTGTTTTCATGTAAACAATATCTTTTTCAACAAATAAATCTTTCCCTTCGACAAGAGCAATTCCCATTTGTTCAGATAAAAATCTATGTTCAAAATATGCTGAGTTTGCCCTTCCTGGAGTTAAAACGCACATATGTGGGTCTTTAGTTTTTTTTGGAATACACTCAAGCATACAGTTGTAGAGTTTATTTGGATATTGATGAATAGAAGAGACTTTATATCTTGTAAATAATTCAGGGAACACATCTCGCATGACCATTCTGTTTTCAAGCATATAAGATATGCCTGAAGGCACTCTCAAATTGTCTTCTAGTACAAGAAAGTCTCCATTAATATTTCTTATTAGGTCAATACCTGAAATATTTGACCAGGCTTTATGTTTAGGTGAAAACCCATCACATTCTTTCAGGTATTGGGGAGAGTCATAGACAAGCTCTTTAGGGATAACATTATCCTTAAATATTTTTTTTTGATTATAAACATCGTCGATGAAAAGGTTAAGTGCTTTTACTCTTTGCAATAAACCTTTTGAAACTTTTGACCAATCTTTTTTTGGTATAATTCTTGGTATTATATCTAGAGGCCACTTTTTTTCTTGTGCTTTCTTTCCAGATGAATAAACACGAAAATTAATTCCCCTTGCACTTATTGTGCTTGCGCAGTTTCTTTCTATCTCATGAAGTTTTTTGCTACCAATTCTCTCTAATATATTTGAAATAACTCTAGCTTGTTTTCTAAGCTTATTATCATCGCCTAAATATTCATCATAGGTAGTATCTGAATCGTATTTATCCCAAAGTGAATCCATTAACATTCCTTTATTCTTATCAAATTAGAGCAGCATTCAATTGCATTAATCAGATAGCTGACATGTGAGAAATAAATTGTATATTTATCAGTTTTTTAATAAGTATTTCTACATGACATATTGTATTGGAATCAAAACTAAAGAGGGACTAGTGTTTGCCTCTGACTCAAGAACAAATGCTGGTATGGATAATGTTAATATCTATTCTAAAATGCTCACCCATGATGTGGATGATAGAACTATAATTATAGTAACTTCTGGAAATTTAGGTACATCACAAGCAGTGTATAAATCTATAGAAAAGGATTTAAATAATAAGGCAGGTCCGAATTTAAATACATGTAAAGACTTTGAGCAGATTGCAAAATATTTAGGGAAATTAAACATAAAACATTCATCTCCCGATGGTGTAAATACAGATATTCTTACTTTGGGGGCAACTTTCATAGTTGGTGGGCAAATTAAAGGTCAACCTCAAGAAATTTATTTAGTGTATCCGCAAGGAAATTTTATCAGGCCAGCAGATAGCAAGCCTTATTTAGTAATTGGTGAAGTTAAGTATGGAAAACCAATTCTTGATAGGGTTATAACCCCTAGTGTAAAAATTGGTGACGCTTCAAGATGTGCCTTAATTTCAATGGACTCGACTTTAAAAAGTGATCTGACTGTGGGACCTCCAATAGATTTTGCTATTTATAAAAAGGATACAAATAAGATTGCATCATTAAAATGTTTAAATACTTCAGATGAAGACTATGCCAAAGTCTGTAATCAATGGTCGGATAAAGTTGTTAAACTATTCGATACATTTCCAAGGTTTGATTGGGAAATATAAATAATAAACTTCTAAAATATTATTTTATGAAAACTGCAATAATATTTGGTTCATCAGGTTTAATTGGGAATGAATTATTTAAGACTATTCTTTTAAATAATTCTTACGATAAAATTAAAGTATTTGTCAGATCTATACCTTTAATCAATAATCCGAAGGTAGAAATTATTAAAACTGACTTTACTAATTTGGAAAAATATAAAGATAAAATAATAGGTGATGACTGTTATTTTTGTATAGGTACCACAAAAAAAGATACACCTAATAAAGATGAGTACAGAAGAGTTGAATATGATATTCCAATAGAGGTTGCAAAAATAACAAAAGCAAACTCTGTAAATTCTTTTTTTTATGTCTCCTCTATTGGTGCCAATCCAAATGCTTCAAGTAATTACTTAAAAAGCAAAGGTCAAGTTGAGGAAGAATTAAAAACTTTTAATTTTTCTAAGCTTGCTATCATTAGACCTTCTTTGCTAGTTGGGAATAGAAAATCGTTTAGATTAGGTGAGGTAATTTTTACACCTATAATGAATACTCTTGCTCTTTTTGCTTTTGGAAGTTTAAAAAAATACAAACCTATAAAAATTGAAAATGTTGTAAAAGCGATGCTCTATATTTCTAAAAATGATTCAAATGAAATAGTTTTTGAGTCTGATGAACTTGAGAGAATTGCTACGTCTAATTAATATCTAAACCTATAACGTCTGGCGTTATATCCATAAAACACTATTGAAATAATTATAATTATTCCGCCAATTATCGTATTTGCGCTTGGTATTTCATTTATTCCTAACAATGGAAGCCACACCCAGAAAATTCCTCCTAAAACTTCAGTAAGTGAAAGAAGTGTAAGGTCAGCAGCGGGTAAATATTTTGCATTAGATGAATATAAAATAAGAGCAGAACAAACTAAAAATCCATGTAATGCTGATAAAGAAGTATTTTTTAATGATATTAAAATATTGCTATCATAAAAAAGTAAAACTAAAAGTGAAGCACTTGCTGCTATAATACCCCCCAAAGAAACTGTTGTAAGTTTTGGAACTTTTTTTCTCCATCGAAGAGAAACGGTAAATCCTGCAAAAGCTGAGGATGAAATTAATCCGTTTATTAAACCAAATAATGTTCCAGTCTCTTTACTTTCAAAAGAAATTAAAATTATTCCTGCTGCTGCTATAATCATAGCTATTAGTGTGCTTTTTGAAATTTTTTCCTTTAAAAAAATATACGCCAATAAAGCTGCAATAAAAGGCATCGCTCCTAACATCATTAAAGTAACAGCAGCCGTAGTTGTGGTTATCGAAAACACAAATGTTATATTGGCGACCCCAAGGCATGCTCCTCCAATTAATCCTGGAAAACCAATTTCTTTATAATTATTTGTAAATTTTATTCCCTCATTTAAGAATAAATAGATATTTAAGATTAAAAAGATGGCTGAACCTCTAATTAAAGAGTATTGCCAAGGAATTAGTTCTGCATTGTTAATGTTTCTAACTATAAAAGGCCCAAAAGACCAAATTAAACCAGCTAATAAAACAAAAAACATAGCTGAGCTAACTTTGCTTTTTGACATCACATATTACCGTACTTAGGTCCGCCACCACCCTCGGGTGCGACCCAAGTAATATTTTGAGAAGGTTCTTTAATATCGCAAGTTTTACAATGGATACAGTTTTGTGAATTAATTACAAACTGGTTTTGTTGGACTTCATAAACTCCCACTGGACAATATCTTTGAGCAGGTTCATCGTATTCTTTTAAAGTATATTGGATCGGTAAGTACTTATTTTTTAATTTTAAATGTACAGGCTGATTTTCTGTGTGATTAGTACCTGTCAAATAAACTGAGCTCGTTTTATCAAAAGTTAATTTGCCGTCTGGTTTTGGATACTCTATTTTTGGCATTTTATTTGCAGGTTTTAATACTTCATGGTCGGCGTGTTTATGTTTTAATGTAAAAGGTAATTTTCCTCTGAATAAAATCTGATCTAGGCCAGTAAAAATAATTCCTAAAACCAAGCCCCAACCAAAACTTGGTTTGACATTTCTGGCAGCATGAAGTTCTTCATAAACCCAACTTTTTTTAAATAATTCTTCGTATAAAGATAATTTTCTTTTATTTTTAATATGTTCAACAATAGTTTCAGCAGCTATCATCCCGCTTTTCATTGCTGTGTGAGTTCCTTTAATCTTGGGCATATTTAAAGTTCCTGCATCGCAACCAACTAATAAAGCTCCGGGCATATACATTTTTGGTAAACTTTGAAGACCACCCTCAATTAAAGCTCTGGCACCAAAAGAAATTCTTTTTCCTCCCTCAAACATTTTTCTTATTGCTTTGTGTGTTTTAAATCTTTGAAACTCATCAAATGGAGATAGGTGTGGGTTTTGGTAATCAAGTCCAATTACATAACCAAGAAAAATTTGTTTATTCTCAGCATGATAAATAAAACTTCCTCCGTACGTTTTACTATCTAAAGGCCAGCCAGCAGTATGCATAACTAAACCTTCTTGATGCTGTTCGTCACTTACTTCCCAAATTTCTTTTAAACCAATACCGTATTGTTGTGGATTTTTCCCTTCATCAAGATTAAACTTTTTAATTAATTCTTTTCCCAAATGTCCCCTGCATCCCTCTGAGAATACTGTGACTTTAGCATGGAGCTCCATTCCCTCTTGATAACCATCTTTCTTGTTACCATCTTTATCTAAACCCATATCAAGAGTTGCTACTCCTTTTATAGATCCATCTTCGTTATAAAGTACTTCACTTGCGGGAAATCCAGGAAAAATTTCAACTCCCAATTTTTCAGCCTGCTCTGCCAACCAACGACATAAATTTGCAAGACTTACAATATAATTATTATGATTTTTTTGAACTGCTGGTAAAAGCCAAGTTGGCCAACTTAATGAGGAATTTTTTCCTAAAAATAAAAACTTTTCTTTTGAAACTTTCGTTTTAATGGGTGCACCCTGCTCTCTCCATTTGGGCAACAGCTCATCAAGAGCCCTGGTTTCTAAAACATTTCCACTTAATATATGAGCACCGACCTCAGCACCTTTTTCTAAGATACAGATATTTAATTTTGGTTCTAATTGTTTTAGTTTAATTGCAGTTGATAAACCTGATGGTCCAGCACCAACTATAACTACATCGTATTGCATTGTCTCTCGAGCCATGCAGGGACTATATCAAAATAATTATTTTTGGATAGTATTGAGTTTGTTTAACTCGGAAAGGAACTCGGGAAGGGCTTTGAATAAGTCTGCTTCTAAACCATAATCAGCGATACTGAATATTGGAGCTTCACCATCTTTGTTAATTGCGACAATTATTTTGCTCTCTTTCATTCCAGCTAAGTGCTGAATCGCTCCTGAGATTCCAACAGCAATATATAAATCTGGCACAACAACTTTTCCTGTTTGACCGACTTGATGATCATTACTTATATAACCAGCATCAACAGCTGCACGTGATGCACCGACTGCTGCATTTAATTTATCAGCAATATCATTAATGAGTTTAAAATTTTCTCCACTTTCTAATCCTCTGCCACCAGAAACTACTATTCTGGCAGTTCCAAGTTCTGGTCTTTCTGATTTTGTTTCTTCTCTTTTTACAAATTTAGAAAAGTTAGGAACATCTGCTGCATCTACTTTATCAATTTGTGCAGAACCTCCGGTTTTTGGAGCAGGTTCAAATGATGTTGGTCTAATTGTTACACATCTTTTTTTATCATTACTTTTCACCGTCGCAAATGCATTCCCTGCATAAATTGGTCTTACAAAAGTATCTGGTGAGTTTACTTTTATAACATCGCTCACTTGAGAAGTATCTAGTGCAGCTGCAACCCTTGGCATAAAGTTTTTTCCAAAAGTATTTGCTGATGCAACAATATGATCATATTTTTCAGAATGTTTTGTCACAAGCGGAGCTAGGTTTTCTGGTAAATAATTTTGATAATTAGGAGAATCGCAGTGTAAAACTTTTTTAACTAGAGGAACTGCTGCAACTTCTTTGGCTACGTTTTCAGATCCACTTCCAGCAACCAAAACATGAACCTCAGCATCAATTTTAGATGCTGCTGTTATCGCATTCAAAGTAAATGGTTTAAGATTTTTATTATTATGTTCTGCTATCAATAATACTGACATTAAATTACCTTCGCCTCATTTTTAAGTTTGCTAACAAGTTCTGCTACATTTGCAACTTTAATTCCTGCTTTTCTTTTTGGTGGTTCTTCTACTTTTAACTGCTGAACTCTGTTTGTTATGTCTACGCCTAAATCTTTAGCTGCCATTTGTTCAATCGGTTTCTTTTTAGCTTTCATAATATTTGGTAAAGAGGCATATCGAGGTTCATTAAGTCTTAAATCGCAAGTGACAACCGCTGGTAAATTTACCTCAACTGTCTCTAAACCTTCATCAATTTCTCTTACTATTTCCATGCTCTTATCTTTTAAATTTACTTTTGAACTAAAGGTAGCTTGTGGCCAATTCAACATAGCGGCTAACATCTGACCTGTTTGATTACAATCATCATCGATTGCTTGCTTGCCTAAAAAAACCATGTCAGGTTTTTCTTTTTCTACAACTTTTTTTAAAATTTTTGCTATGCCTAATGGCTCAATATAGTTATCTGATTTAACATGAATTCCTTTATCAGCTCCAACTGCCAAAGCTTTTCTAACCGTTTCTTGTGCTTTTTCTTCTCCAATTGTAACTGCAACAACTTCTTTTACTTTTCCAGACTCTTTAAGTTTTATTGACTCTTCAACCGCATTATCATCTGGTGGGTTAGTTGACATTTTAACATTATCAGTATGAACACCTGATCCGTCCTCTTTGACTCTAATTTGAACGTTGTAATCAATAACTCTTTTAACAGCTACTAAAATTTTCATTTAAGCTCTAAGTAATTTATTTTCTGAATCGTATGGAGAGTCTTCGATAATAGAAACTTCATGCATTTTACCTAATATATCTATTTTAAGTTTTTGTCCAACTTTTGCATATTCTGGTTTAACCATACCCAAAGCGATAGATTTTTTTAATCTAAATCCATAATCTCCCCCAGTTGCTCTACCAATTACAGAGCCATTTTCATAAATAGGATTATTCCCAAGAACATCAGCATCTGAAACGCCATGAATTTCCATAGTTACTAATTTATTTGAAAAGCCCTTTGCTCTCCATTTGTCTAATGCCGCACGTCCAATAAAATCTCCTTTGTTTGGATGAATAAATCTATCTAATCCAGACTCGTAAGGTGCATATTCAATTGAAAGTTCTGTACCAACTAGCTTATATGATTTCTCAACTCTTAAACTGTTCATAGCTCTTATGCCGTAAGGTTTTAGATTAAATTCTTTACCAGCTTCTATTAGCTTATCGAATATATGATTTTGATATTCAATTGGATGATGAAGTTCCCAACCTAGTTCACCAACAAAGTTAACTCTCATTGCGTTGCAGGGAGCAAGACCAATATCAATATTTTGTGCACTTAACCATTTGAATTTTTCGTTAGAAAAATCGGCCTTAGAAACTTTTTGCATAAGCTTTCTAGCCTTCGGTCCTGAAACAACTAAGACACCCATGCTATTTGTTAAATTTTCATACTGAACAGATCCATCTTTTGGCATCCATTTATGTATCCAATCATGATCTAAGCATTGAAAGGCCCCCGCTGACACCAAGTAAAAACTATCCTGTGCTTCTCGCATTATTGTAAATTCAGAATGCACTCCGCCTTTGGTGTTTAGTGCGTGACATAGATTAATTCTTCCAATTTTTTTTGGAAGTTTGTTTGCAACCAACTTATCTAAAAATTCTTCTGCTCCTGGTCCCTTAATTCTGCATTTACCAAAAGCGGACATATCTAAAAGTCCAACATTCTCTTTCACATTTTTACATTCTTTTTCTACACTCTTAAACCAGTCCGATCTTCTAAAAGACCAATCGTCTTCTTGTTTTGCTCCGTCTGTTGCAAAAAAGTTTGCTCTCTCCCAGCCAAATTTTTGTCCAAATACAGCGCCTAATTTTTTTAAACGATCGTAGCATGGAGCTTGTCTTAATGGTCTTCCAGCCTCTCTTTCTTCGTCAGGATAATGAATTGTAAATACATTTGCATATGCTTCTTCATTTTTTTTCATTAAATAAGACTTTGTTACGTAAGATCCATATCTTCTTGGATCAACTCCGAGCATATCAATTGTTGGTTCACCATCTACTATCCACTCTGCTAATTGCCAACCCGCTCCTCCAGCAGCTGTAATTCCAAAACTATGGCCATCATTTATCCAAAAATTTTTAAGTCCTGGTGCAGGACCAACTATTGGATTTCCATCAGGTGTATAACAGATCGCTCCGTTATAAACTTTTTTTACGCCAACTTCAGCGAAAGCAGGTACTCGTTTTATTGCTCCCTCTATATGTGGAGCTAATCGATCTAAATCTTCTTGAAATAATTCATACTCACTATCTTTTGATGGGCCGTTTACATAACAACACGGCGCTCCTTTTTCGTAAGGTCCTAAAATAAATCCTCCAGCTTCTTCTCTCATATACCAAGAATTATCACTATCTCTAAGTACTCCCATTTCTGGTTTACCTTCTTTTTTTCTTTTTTGAAGTTCAGGATGAGGTTCTGTAACAATATATTGATGCTCAACTGGTATAGCGGGAATTTCAATCCCGACCATCTCTCCTGTTTGTCTTGCAAAGTTTCCACTACATGAAACAACATGCTCACAAGATATATGGCCTTTGTCAGTCTCGACTGTCCAACCATCTTTGGTTCGTTTAATACCAATGACTGTAGTATTTCTATAAATTTCTGCTCCAAGATTTCTAGCGCCTGTAGCTAGTGCCTGGGTGAGATCAGCTGGTTGTATATATCCATCTTCCGGATGTTGAATTGCACCAGCGAGACCTTCAATATTACATAATGGCCAAATTTCTTTTACCTGTTCGGGTTTTAAAAATTTTACATTTACTCCAATCGTTTTTGCTACACCTGCATATTGATGGTATTCATCCATACGATCCCTTGTTTGCGCTAAACGAATATTTGAAACAACGCTGAAACCGACTTTTTTTCCAGTTTCTTTTTCTAAAGATTTATATAATTGAACAGCATATCTGTGTAATTGCCCAACTGAATAACTCATATTAAAAAGAGGCAAAAGTCCTGCTGCATGCCAAGTTGAGCCGGAAGTCAGCTCTTTTCTTTCGGCTAACACAACATCTGACCAGCCTTTTTTTGCAAGGTGATAAAGTGTGCTAACTCCAACCGCGCCTCCTCCTATAACAAATACTTTGGCTTTTGATTTCATAAATTAAGAATATGACAACTAAAGCAAGATTGAAATGGTTAAAAAAGCTTTATTTTTGTTTTGACTTGTATGAATATCGCTGTTTGTTAGCAGGAAATGCTTCCGTTGGTGTGACCATTTTGAATTCTTTCAAATGCAAAACCCACTTTAAATTAGAAAGGTTATTTTTAGCTATTTCTTTACTTTCTTTAAGTTTGTCTTTTTGTTTAATAATTTTACTTTTAACAAAAGCGGATTGTTCTATAACTGTCTTTTCTACAAGTTCAGCTTTTTTGATTACCTTCTTCCTCTCTTTTAAAAAAACGTGTTCTAATGTAGATTTACCTGTTTTTTGCTGTATCGTGTAATTAGCAACAGTTGATAAGGAAGATTGAAATACTCTACCTTGTGATGCTCCGGCAGCTGGAGCCATCATAGATAAAGATTGCTGATAGCATCCAGACGTAATAAGCCCTGAAAATATTAAAATTATTACCTTTTTCATTCAAGGATCCGATTAACATCAAATATGGTTATGTGATAGAGAAATTTAAGTTACAGATTATTACCTTTTAACTTATTAACAGCCTAAATGATGCACGTGAAAAAAATAAATTTATAGTTGTATTTATTTTTGAATTTTAAATTTTTGTTCAGTTTTTAAACTTATTAGTTGTTTTCTTCTTTTCTCAAAGTTTGATTTTAACAATTCTTTTTGAAATTTCTCAATTCTAGTTTTGATTGAAGAACACAATTTTAAATTTTGCTCGCAAGGGTTTATCTTCGTCTTTGTTTCTTTAACAGTTTTAATTTGGGAATCAGTCAAGATATGTTCCATTGGAGTTTTACCAGTTTTATGTTTAACACCGTATGAAACTGAAGTTGAAACCAGCGACTGTGAGATCTTACCTTGTGTTAAACCGCTTGTTGCAGGCGCAACATAAGTTAAAGAGCTTTGATAACAGCCCGAAAGTAAAAGGACTAAAAAAAATAATCCTATAAGTTTTTTCATTTCCTCTCCCTAAAAACGAATCAAACACAAAGTTAATTCGAAATATACAGATAATGTATGATGTTATGCAACTTATAATTTAGTTTGACCTCCGAATGTCTATTTTCCTAGATAAAATGAGCGCTATTTTAAAACAAATATGCCCAAAATGAGTGAGTCTTAAATTATTGACCTCTTTGGCTTTCCTTCTAAACATGAATCCATATTTTCCATCATTTGCGAATAGAAAAGTGAATAATTTTCTTCAGTTACATAACCGAGATGCGGAAGTAAAAAAGCGTTAGGTAAAAATCTTAATTTATGATCCTGAGGCAAGGGTTCAATATCATAAACGTCCAAACCGGCGCCAGCGATTTCGTCATTCTCTAATGAGCTTATTAAATCTTTTTCATTAACTATTGGGCCTCTTGAAGTATTTATTAAAAAACATGTTTTTTTCATTATGTTAAGTTCTTTTTTAGTTATTAAATTTTTGTATCTTTCTCCTAAAACAACATGAATAGAGATTACATCTGATTGTTTTAGCAATTCATCTTTTGTCATTGGCAAAACTCCTAATTCATTTGCGATTGATAAATTTAAGTTTTCACTCCACGCCATAACTTGCATTCCAAAAGCTTTTCCAATTTTGGCTACTTGAGATCCTATTTTCCCCAAACCAATTAAACCTAAAATTTTACCTTTTAATTCAAGACCAATAGTTGTTTGCCAATAACCTTGAAACATATTATCTGTTTCTTGTTTTACATTTCTCATTATACCTAATATCAAAGTCCATGTAAGTTCTGCGGTAGGGTTAGAGTTTATATCCGTACCACATACTATAATATTTCTTTTTTTTGCTTCAGCTAGATCTATTGATTTATTCCTCATTCCACTTGTCATGATATATTTAAGGTTTTTTAGTCCCGATATAAATGATTTTGAAATATTTGTTCTCTCTCTCATTATAAAAATAGCATCAAAACTCTCCAGTTCAGCCAAAGCTTCATCTTCATTATCAAATGGTTTAGTGAAAATTTTAAAACTATATTTATTTTTATATTTTTCTATATCAACAAATTCCTTAAATATATTCTGGTAATCATCTAAAATTGCTATCTTTATCATTAGCTAAACCTGGAAGAGTTATAAACTGATAAATCTAAATTTGTTTTTTCGTTTGCTAATATACTAGATACTATTTTTCCCGTGATTGCACCAAGTGTCCATCCTAAATGCTGGTGACCAAAAGCATAAATAATATTTTGATTGTTCTTCGATGGACCAATTACTGGTAAAAAATCAGGAAGAGTGGGTCTGAAACCTAACCACTCATCGTCGTGTGTGCCTAACTGTGGCAAAAGTTCTTTTGCACAATTAGAAATATATTCAATTCTTTTTTTAGAAATAGGGTTTTTTAAACCTCCTAATTCAACTGTTCCTACTGCTCTCAAACCCTGATTCATTGGTGTTAAACCAAATCCTCTATCTAAAAAAATTACTGGCCTATTTATTAGTTTGTCCATCCCTTTAAAATGAATATGGTAACCTCTCTCAGTTTCTAAAGGTATTTTTTCTCCTAATTGATCTGTTAATTTTTTTGAAAAGGCGCCACAAGCAATAACGGATTTTTCAAATTTATATTCTTTAGAATTAGTTTTAATTAAAGTTTGGTTGTAATCAGTTTGTTTTATCTCATCTACATTCTCTTTAACAAATTTACCACCTCGTTTAATATACAGCTCAAAAATTTTTTTTAATATCCCGTGCGGATCTCTAGCATGATAAGCATAATCGTAATAGCATCCCCCAGAAAAAACTGGTTTGAGATTAGGCTCTAAATCAAGTATTTCTTTAACGTCGAGTATCTTCTGTTTTACTCCTAAATCATTTCTGACCTTAATTTCTAATTCTCTACTTTTTATATTTTTATTAGTCCAAATATAAATAATTCCCTTTTGCTCAACTAGATTTGTTATATCAATCTCTTGAAAAATTTCTTCGAACGCACTCATCGAAAGATCTAAAATTTGGTGCATATACTTTGCAGTATGTAACATAGATTTTTTATTACAATTTTTTAGGTAGTGAAAAATCCATGGTAACATTTTAGGTATATAGCCCCACTTTAATGCTAGAGGACCGTTTGAACTCACAAGCATTTTAGGGACATCATATAAAATATCTGGTCTATTTAGTTGTAAAACCGCATAAGGAGAAAAATGCCCAGCATTTCCGTAGGAGGCCATCATTCCGGGATCATTACGATCAAAAATAGTAGTTGGTATATTTTTTTTTAATAGCTGAAGCCCAATGCAAACTCCCTGGATACCCGCGCCAATAATTCCAACTGAAGAACAGCTTCTATCAGACATACATTATGTTCTAACCCAATATTTTAAAGATTTAACTGTGTAAGATTGTACTTCTTTTAGTTAGTTGCTAGCAACAATTTTTGGACGACCTGATTTCTTAGATTTATCTTTATTAGCGTTGTTCGCAGCTTCAATAGACTCTAACTTAAATTCGTCTTGTGCGGCTTCTAGACTCGTGCTCTCAGTTTTCTTAATGTAACCGGTAATATCTGCGCCCTCTTCTGTTTTTAAAGTCTCGCTAAATAACACATCACCTTTTACAACAGCAGTGCTGCCAATGACTATCGTCTTAGCAACAACCTTGCCTTCTAAATGACCATAAATTTCAATTTTGTCAGTCTCAACTGGTCCAACTACTGATCCAGTTTCTTTTATAACTAAATCATTAGTATAGACTGCTCCCTTTATTAAACCTGATATATCAATCGCTCCTGATGTTCTTAGTGTTCCCTCTAATGAAAAAGTTTCACCGATCTGCGATCGTCCACTATCATTTAAAGGTCTAGGGGCTTCTGGCTTCTTTCCAAACATAACCATATTTGAGCAAATTATTCACAAGTTTGCAAGTAAGAAAATAGTTTATTTTAGGTCAAAAATAGATGTTTAAAGTGTATTTAACCTATTGGTTGATCTTTATATACTCTGCAGCTCATAACAATCCCTAATCCAATCATGATAGCCATCATTGAAGATCCTCCATAAGATAGTATCGGTAACGGAGCGCCAACTATCGGGATTAACCCCAATACCATTCCCATATTAACAAAAACATATATTGAGAAGGCTGTGGCAAAACTATAACAATAAAATTTACCAAAACTATTTCTTATACCATTTCCAATATTTACAACTCGCCAATTAATTATCATATAAAGAATTAATATAAATGTTGAGCCTATAAAACCAAACTCTTCAGAAAATAAGGTAAAAATAAAATCAGTATGTTTTTCAGGTAAATAATCAAGATAACTTTGCGATCCGTTTAAAAAACCTTTTCCTAACAACCCGCCTGAACCAATGGCTATTTTTGATTGGGTGATTTGATAACCAGCACCAAGTGGATCTCTAGATGGGTCTAAAAAAGTTAAAATTCGAGATTTTTGATAAGGTTTTAAAAAGGAGATAGCAACAGGTGCGGCAGATATAAAAAGTATGCTTAAATATGCAAAAAATTTCATTTTTACACCAGCAAGCCAAACAACAGTAATACCGCCAACCGCGATTAAAAAAGATGTACCAAGATCAGGTTGCGTTATAACTAGTAAAACTGGGATAAGTATAGCTATCATCGGTTGGAATAAATATTTAATCCTATTAACGTCCATTGATGAGACTCTATGATAATATTTGGCTAAAAAAAGAATAAGCCCGACTTTCATAAGTTCAGATGGTTGTAAATTAACGACATAAAGATTTAGCCATCTTTGTGAACCAGAAGATGTAAGTCCAAAATATTTTACCAAAATTAATAGAATAAGAACTGACAAATAAAACCAAGTACTTGAATTATACCAAAAATTTATTGGAAAAAAAGCAACCACAAAAAACAAAATAAAAAAAATAAAAAACCTAACCATGTGACTTCTGGTATGATACGCAAATTGTCCTCCATCCGTAGAGTACATTGCAAAAAAACTTATGATACCAAGTAAAAAAATACATAAGATCATAACAAAATCTAATGAAAAAATTTTATCCCTAAAACTTTGATTAGATACAATTGCACCTGGTTTAAACACTATATCTCCTCACCATTTATTCTTGTCAATTCTCTCAATGGATGTCTTTCTAAAAGTTTTTTAATTACTTTTTTTGCAATAGGGGCAGCGCTTCCACTTCCGGTGCCACCATGCTCGATTACGACACTTATCGAATATTTTGGATCTTTATAAGGTGCGAAAGCAACAAAAAGAGCGTGGTCTCTTTGTTTATAAGGTAAATCTTCGTTTTTAATTTCTTGTTCCCTTTGAAACTCTGTGAACCTTCTAACTTGTGATGTTCCTGTTTTGCCTGCATAAATAAATTCTTTTTTAGTTAGCCTTGAACGATAAGATGTACCTCTAGGTTCATTAGTCGCGCCAAATAAAGCATCTTTTACAAAATTTATATTTTCCTGATTTCTAAAAAGATTTTTAAATTTAAATTTTGAAACAACTTCATCGAATAAAGTTTCGTTTTGTTGAAAATTTTTAAAATTCTTTACATATTCTTCTAAATCTTTTGAGTCATTATCACTTGATATTATTCTTGGTTTTATTTTATAACCACCATTAGCTATTTGTGCTGTCATTAAAGCCAATTGTAAAGGGGTTGTTTGCCAATAACCTTGGCCAATTCCGCTATGAAGTGTTTCTCCAAGATACCAGTTTTTACCCACCACAGTTTTTTTCCAATTTGTGTTAGGCACAACACCTTTTTTTTCCTCAACAAATCCGTCTAAGACATTTTTGCCAAGACCAAATTTTTTTGCTGTTTCAGAAAGACGGTCTACACCTAATTGCCTAGAAACTTCATAAAAGTAGACGTCGCAAGATTCTTTAATTGCAGTTCGCATATTACAATACCCATGACCTTTCTTTTTCCAGCAATGAAATTTTTCTCCGTACAATTCAATAAAACCCGTACAATTATAAGATTTTTTTGGACTAACAATGTCATTTTCAAGAGCGCTAATAGCAACTAAAGTTTTAATAGTAGAACCAGGTGGATAAAGACCCGAAATAGATTTGTTTACCAGAGGTTTGTCTCTATGATTGATAAGTTTTTTCCAATCTTTTGTATTTATTCCATGAACGAATTTATTCGAATCAAAAGTAGGTGAAGAGACCATAGTGATGATATCACCTCTATAAATATCCATTACACAAATTGAGCCCGCTTTTTCTTTAAGTAATTCCTGAGAATATTTTTGAATATCCAAATCTAAAGTCGTATGGAAAGTTTTCCCGGGCCTTCCTTGATCTATAGATATCTCTTTAATTCTTTTTCCGTATGCATTTACCTCGTATCTTTTATATCCTATAGATCCAATAACTTCTGCGTCCAGCTTATTTTCTAAGCCAGTTTTACCAACTCGCATACCAGCTGCATTCATATTTTTTAAATAATTTTTATTTTTGAGATCCCTTTCACTAATTTTAGATACATATCCAATCACATGTGATGATGACTCTTCGTTATAAACTCTAGCCACAGAGACTATGGGTTCCACACCTTGTAATTCATGTAAAAATAAATTTATTTTTGAAAATTCAGACCATGTTAAATTATCTGAAACAATAATGGGGTCCCAAGGTTTTTGAGTTGCAATTTTTCTTTTTAAATGAAATATGTCCTTATCTGATAAATTTAAAATAGTTTTTAACCTAAAAAATAAACTCTCTATGTTTTCAGCATTTTCTGGTATTACATGAAGTTGATATACTTGTTTGTTTGATGCAATCTCATTTCCAAAAAAATCTTTTATTATTCCTCTAGGAGGGGCGAACTTCCATTCTCGGAATCTATTTTTATCTGATAAAGTTTTGTACTTCCGGCTCTCATTGATCTGAAGAGAGATAAGTCTTCCAATAATTCCTGTTACTATAACAACTTTTGCTGCAGATATTATAAACATTCTTCTACCCAATAGGCGAATTTTATTTTCTCCACCTGATCTATAACTAATCATTCACCCTCGAAATAAAAATTTTTTTATAAATATCAAAAATTAACCAAAAAGCTGGAAAAAGAATAAAAGTAAAGAGGGAATTATAAAATAAATCAGTGTAACTCAGTCCTAAATCTGAAAAGTTATTCATTAAAAAATAGTAAAGAAAGTTTCCAATTAATATTGCAATTATAAAAGTGAACCAGTCAGTAAAGAGGCTGCTTCTTACAGTGGCATTTCTTACATAAGCTGCTACTAAAGAAACAAAAAGGTAGCTTAATGCACTTGTACCTAACGGCAAATTCAATACTACATCATTTGTCAATCCAGCTAAAAAAACGAAACCATAACCTAAAATACTTGGATCTCTAAGTATCCAATAATAAATTATTATAAATTGAAGATTAAAAGAAAAAATTTTCCAATAAAAAAATTGTGTATGAAATTCAGATATACAGATGTAAAAAAGTACAATTAATGGCAGTGTTCTAAAAATTGTTTCTTTAAAACCTTTAAATATTATTGCCATTTACTTGCCACCTATATCTATAATTTTATCAACAACTACATTAACAAAAAGCAGTTGGTTTGGGTCCGAAAATAAATCTACCTTAATTTTATCGTCCTCAAATACTACCTGGCCAATTGATATTCCGTCATAAAAAACACCATCTTTTCCTGATGTAAAAACTAAATTGGTTTCATTCATCTCGAAATTTTCTGGGAGATATTCTAAATTAGGTTTTTTTTTACCAGAACCTAAAAGTATTGCTTGAGATCCGTTTGGCGATATCACAACTGGAATTCTACTATTTAAATCATTCAATAATAGAACTCTAGATGAAAAAAAATTTACTTCTACGATCCTTCCAGCCAAATATCCATTACTTAAAACTGGCATACCTAGTTTTATTCCAGCACTTGTGCCTTTGTTTAAAACTACTGAATTTAAATATGGGCTATTTTTATCTATAATTACTTTTGCAGTCGTTGTTTGAAAAACAGATTCTTTTTCAATGTTAAGTATCTCTTGAAGTTTTTTATTTTCTGTTTCGAGATATAAATTTTCAAATTTTCTCTCTTTAAGTGAATTTAATTCAGATCTTAATTTTTTATTCTCATTGTAAACCAAAATATGGTTGCTAAAAAAATTTTTAGTGGCCGATGAAAACTTGATTGGTGAGGACGATATAGCTGATATCCTGTAAACACCATCGTTAAGGATAGATCTAAGAATTTTTATAGGTTTTAAGTTTGTATTGTCTAAAGCAAAAATAAAAGCCGAGAGTAAAATTAAAACAAATAAAGAAAATTTTTGTTTTGCTCCCCTTTGAAGAAGAGCCGAACGTATAGCTATACCAAAATCATCTCGGCTTGTGGACATTTGTTAATAATCAATAAATTAATACTCCGATAGCATAGTTGAGAACAGCTCTTCTTGTTCTAAAGCTTTGCCTGTTCCTACAGCTACGCAAGAAAGTGGGTCGTCTGCGATTTGAACCGGCAAACCAGTTTCTTTTGAAATTAGTTTATCAATATTTTTTAATAGAGCACCACCTCCAGTCAAAATAAGACCCATGTCTACTAAATCTGCAGATAATTCTGGTGGAGTATTTTCTAAAGCTTGCTTTATTCCAGTCATCATTACATCCAAAGTTGGTTTCAAGGCTTCAGCTGTATCTTCCTCTTTAAGATTTATTTCTCTTGGAGTTCCAGATCTTATATCTCTACCTTTCATTAAATATGTGTTACCTGATGTCGGTATTGCAGTTCCAATTTCTTTTTTAATTTTCTCCGCACTAGCTTCACCAATTAAAAGATTAAATTTTTGTCTCATGAATGCTATAATTGCTTGATCCATTGCATCTCCAGCAACTCGTAAAGATCTAGAATATACAACCCCACCTAAAGACATAACTGCAATTTCGGTTGTACCACCACCTATATCAACTACCATTGACCCTGTTGCTTCAGATATCGGCAGTCCAGCTCCAATTGCTGCTGCAATCGGTTCTTCGATTAATTGAACTTTCCTTGCCCCCGCAGCCAATGCTGAGTCTTGAATGGCTTTTCTTTCTACTGGAGTTGAACCAGTTGGTACACAAACCAGTATTCTAGGATTAGCAAATGCATTTTTCTTATGTACTTTTTTTATAAAATGTTTAATCATTTCTTCAGTAACAACAAAATCTGCGATTACTCCGTCTTTTAATGGTCTAACAGCTGAAATATTTCCTGGAGTTCTTCCAAGCATGGTTTTTGCTTCGTCACCAACAGCTAAAACTGATTTTTTACCTTTTTCATCAATAATTGCTACTACAGATGGTTCATTTAAAACCACGCCTTTACCTTTTACCACTACTAAAGTATTAGCTGTTCCAAGATCGATAGCCATGTCCTGAGACCACATTTTTGATAATTTATTTAACCCAAACATTTATATTCCTTTCACATTTTGTTGCCCATACTCTTCAGGAGCAGTTTTTTCTCTTTTGATTATCATCTTATTTAAAGCATTTAAATAAGCATTGGCAGATGCAACGAGAGTATCTGTGTCAGCCGCTTGACCAACAGTTGTCTTACCTTTTTCTTCTATTCTTACACTCACTGTAGCCTGAGCATCCGTACCTTCAGTAACAGCATGCACTTGGTATAACTGTAATTTAACTTCGTGAGGGTATAATTTTTTAATACATTTAAATATTGCATCTACCGGTCCATCTCCAATTTCACTTGCTTTCTTAAGATCTCCATAAACTTCCAATGTCATTTCAGCCTTCTGTGGTTCCCCTGTTCCTGCAAAAACTTTAAGGGACTTTAAATTAATTACATTGCTTTCTTTTATTAAACTATCGTCGACTAGAGCTATAATATCCTCGTCGTAAACATGCTTCTTCTTATCAGCTAAAATTTTGAATTTTCCAAAAGCGGTTTGAATTACATCGTCAGTAACACCCGCGTAACCTAAATCTTCTAATTTATCTTTAAATGCATGTCTTCCTGAATGTTTTCCCATAACAAGTGAGGTTTTTTTAACTCCAACACTTTCGGGTGTCATTATTTCGTAAGTATTTCTATTTTTTAACATTCCGTCCTGATGAATTCCTGATTCATGAGCAAAAGCGTTTTTTCCTACGATAGCTTTATTAAATTGGACAGGAAAACCAGTAGCATTAGAAACAGTTTTAGATGCTTTGCTAATTAGTTTTGTATCTATTCCAGTTTTAAATGGCATTAAATCATTTCTTGTTTTCATTGCCATTACAATCTCTTCTAGTGCAGCATTACCAGCTCTTTCACCTATTCCGTTTATTGTGCATTCCACTTGTCTTGCACCGGCAGACACTCCTGCAAGAGAATTTGCTACCGCCAAACCTAAATCATTATGACAGTGTACAGATAATATTGCTTTATCGATATTTGGAACTTTGTTTTTTAAAGTCTCTATAATTTTTTTAAATTCTGATGGAACCGTATACCCTACTGTATCAGGAATATTTATTGTTTTAGCCCCACATTTTATTGCAAGCTCAACTGTCTTGCACATAAAGTCCATATCTGTTCTTGTTCCATCTTCACATGACCACTCCACATCGTCTGTAAATTTTCTAGCATATGTCACATGTTCCTTTATCGACTCAACTACTTGTTCCGGTGTCTTATTTAATTTATGTTTCATGTGTAGCTGACTTGTAGAAATAAATGTATGGATCCTAAATCTTTTTGCATGCTTCAAAGATTCGTAACAAGCATCAATATCTTTTTTTGTATGTCTAGATAGTCCTGCTGGAACTGATTTTTTTAATATTTTACTTATTGCAGTAACTGCCTCAAAATCGCCAGGTGAAGCAATTGGAAATCCGGCCTCGATAACATCTATACCTAATTCATCAAAAACTCTTGAAATTTGTATTTTTTCTTCAAGACTCATTGAAGCACCTGGAGATTGTTCTCCATCACGCATAGTCGTATCAAAAATTATGATTCTATTTTTATCTTCCATACCTTTTTATTTTCGGTGACATTTATAATACAATTTATACGTTAATTTGCAAAATAATTATTTATAAATTGTTAGTTTTTGATCCAGATTGGGTTAATTCTTAGCTTTATCTACTAATTTATTCTTTCCAATCCAAGGCATAAGGTCTCTAAGTTTTTTACCAACTTTTTCTATAGGGTGCTTTGCCAATTCTTCTCTCATCCTCAAGAAATTTTTCTGACCACCTTTACATTCATCCATCCATTGTTTTGTAAATTTACCAGATTGAATATCCTTTAAAACCTCTTTCATTCTTTCTTTTGTTTTTGGATCAACTATTTTTTTTCCTGAAACGTATTCTCCATATTCTGCGGTGTTAGATATTGAATAATTCATATTTGCAATTCCACCTTCATAAATTAAATCAACAATTAATTTAACTTCATGAAGAGTTTCAAAATATGCCATTTCAGGCGGGTAACCGGCTTCAGTTAAAGTTTCAAAACCATTTTTTATAAGCTCAACCAATCCTCCACACAAAACAGTTTGCTCACCAAATAAATCGGTTTCACACTCATCTTTAAAAGTTGTTTCTATAATACCTGATCTACCTCCGCCAACTGCACATGCGTATGACATTGCAAGGTCCCTGGCTTTTCCTGAGCTATCTTTGTGAACTGCCATCAAACAAGGAACTCCTCCGCCTTTTTGATATTCGCTTCTAACTAAATGTCCAGGACCTTTTGGTGCCACCATAAAAACATCCAAATCTTTTCTTGAGTTTATTAAATTGAAATGAATGTTCAGACCATGCGCAAAAGCTAAGCTAGTTCCTTGTCTCATCCTTTGTTCAATGTGATTTTTATAAATTGAGGCCTGAAGTTCATCAGGAGTAAGAACCATAACCACGTCAGCCCATTCTGCAGCATCTGAAAGTGACATAACTTTTAATCCTTCACTCTCAGCTTTTTTTTTGCTCGCAGATCCATCTCTAAGTGCAACAACGACGTTCTCTACTCCGCTGTCTTTTAAATTTAAAGCATGAGCATGGCCTTGGCTACCATATCCAAATATCGCAACTTTTTTATCTTTAATTAAATTTACATTAGCATCTTTTTCATAAAACATTTTCATTTTTGTTCTCCTATATTATTTAAAAATTTCCGCTCCTCTTGTCATAGCCACCGCACCAGTTCTAGAAACACTAGCCAAACCCAAAGGTTTTAAGTCACTCACAAGTTTGTCTATTTCCCTTCTCAGCGCTGTAACCTGAATAACAATTGATTTATTGCTTTTGTCAAGAATAACAGAGTCAAATTTTTTGCACAATTTCTTAGCTTTGCTTCTTTTTTTTTCATTGGATATTACTTTTAGTAAAGCCATGTCCCTAAAAATAATTTTTGGATCATTTCTTTGAAAATCAGCTACTTTGTGAACTGGCACTAACTTTTCAAGCTGTTTTTTAATTTGAGATATAACTTCAGGCGAGCCCGATGTTACAAGCGTAATTCTTGAAAGCTTTTGCTTTTTATCAATTTCAGCAACTGCCAATGACTCAATATTATAACCTCTGCCAGAAAATAAACCTACTACTCTAGCTAATACACCTGCCTCATTATCCACCCAAACAACCATTATATGTTTTTCTACTTTGCCTGTTTTTATAGCGGTACTGTAGGCTGATTTAGGAGCTTTCATTTAAACTAATACCTTTCCTTCGCTAGAAATTTCTTCCTCGTCATCTGGTCCAAGAAGCATTTGGTTATGAGGCTTCCCCGAAGGTATCATGGGAAAACAATTTTCATTCGGATCAACTAAACAATCAAAAATAACTGGTTTATTAACATTCAACATTTCTTTAATTTTTTCATCTAGCTCATCTGGTTTTTTTGCTTGTATACCAACACAACCATATGCTTCGGCAAGTTTTACAAAATCTGGTAATGCCGCAGTATAACTTTCAGAATAATTTTTTTCATGAAGGAGTTCTTGCCACTGTCTAACCATTCCCATGTACTGGTTGTTTAAAATAAATATCTTAATTGGTAGATTGTATTGAACTGCTGTAGACATCTCTTGCATTGTCATCAATACAGACGCCTCACCGGCAATATCGATAACTAATTTATCAGGGTTAGCAACTTGTACTCCTACTGCTGCTGGGAGACCGTAACCCATTGTTCCAAGGCCACCAGATGTCATCCATCTGTTTGGTTTATTAAATTTGTAATGCTGGGCTGCCCACATTTGATGCTGACCAACTTCTGTAGTTATGTACGCATCTTTGTGTTTAGATAATTCATACAACCTTTTAACGGCGTGTTGTGGTTTGATAACTTGATTGCTATTTTTAAAACCTAAAGAATTTTTTTGTCTCCACTTGTCAATATCTTTCCACCACTTTGATGTGTTTGATTTATTTGAATTTAAAAAATCTTCATTTTTTTCCTTAAATCTTTTATTTAAAGATTTTAAAAAGACAATGACATCGCTAACGACCGCTAGATCTACTTTTATATTTTTGCCTATAGAAGAAGGATCAATATCAACATGGATTTTTTTTGATTTAGGTGAAAATTCATCGACCTTACCAGTTATCCTGTCGTCAAATCTCGCTCCAATATTTATCATTAAATCGCAATTATACATTGCATTGTTTGCTTCGTAAGTTCCATGCATGCCAAGCATTCCAAGGAACAAAGGATCGTCTCCAGGGTAAGCTCCTAGCCCCTGAAGTGTAGATGTAATTGGAAACCCAGTCAGCGATACAAGCTCCCTTAACAGTTTACTTGCCTCCGGCCCTGAATTAATCACTCCTCCGCCAGTATAAAAAACTGGTCTAGCGGACTTTTTCATCATTTGAATTATCTTATCAAGATCTAAATTATTAATCTTGCCATTCATTTTTTCATTTAATTTTTTATTTTTTTTATTTTTCAAAAAAAAATTTGCTTTTTTAAATTGAATATCTTTTGGAATGTCTACCAAGACTGGGCCTGGTCTTCCAGTTGTAGCAACATCAAAAGCAAGATCCATAACTCTAGCTAAATCATTTACATCTTTAACTAACCAGTTGTGTTTAGTGCACGGTCTTGTAATTCCAGTTGTATCACATTCTTGAAATGCATCAGTTCCTATTAGATGAGTAGGAACTTGACCGCTTATACAAACAATTGGGACTGAGTCCATATAAGCATCGGTTAAAGCAGTCACAGCATTTGTAGCTCCTGGGCCGGATGTTACTAACATCACTCCAGGCTTTCCAGAAGATCGTGCATACCCTTCTGCTGCATGTCCCGCACCTTGTTCGTGACGAGCCAAAATGTGCTTTATAGTTTTATGGTTTTTTAATTCATCATATATTGGTAATACCGCACCTCCTGGATAACCAAATATATGTTCGACTTTACGATGTTCTAAAACCTTAAAAACAATTTCTGCACCTGAAAATAATTTCCCCATAAATGTAATCTATCTTAGGGAAATTTTGGGTCAAGTTTTAGATAAATAACTTAGAATTTTTTTTCTTAAATCTAGATAATTTGTATCAGTAAATCCCTTCCAACCCTTCATCTGGCCTCTTTGCCAGGTTAATTGCCTTTTTGCATATTGCCTAGTTCTTATAATCACTTTTTCTTTAAGTTCATTTAGTGAAATTTGATTACTTAAAAATTGAGATATTTCATTAAGACCAATAATAAAATTTGATGAATTCGAAGAGTCAACTCTAATTTTCTTAAAATTGTCAGCTTCTTGAATTGCTCCAATTCTTAACATTTCGTCAAATCTAATTTTAATTCTATTCTCTATTTCTGTTTTTGGTGGATTAATAAAAATTTTAATAAAATCTTTTATTTTGAAATTTTTTTTATTATTTTTTTGCCACATCCATAAAGGTTTACCGGTATATTTATAAACAGCAAAAGCTCTTTGCAGTCTTTGTTTGTCATTAATTGGGATATTTTTAAAAATTTTAATATTTTTTTGAATATAATTTTTATCTAATTTTAAATTAATGTTAGCTCTTGGAACTTCAGGTATCTCGGATAAACCCTCTGTCAAAGCTTTAAAGTATAAACCTGTGCCACCAACTACTATGGCAACCTTGCCTCTTCTATTGATATCTTCAATTTTTTTATTAGCAAGTTTATACCATGATCCTGTAGAGAATTTTTTTTTTACTGTGAGAAACCCGTATAAATGATGTTTAACGGTTTTTTCTTTTGGTCTAGCAGATAAAATCTTCACTTCTTTGTAAACCTGCATGCTGTCTGCATTTACGATTTCACCATTAAATTTTATTGCTATATCTAAGGCTAATCTAGATTTTCCAGATGCAGTAGGTCCAAACAAAAGTATTATTTTTTTTTTTATTTTTTTTGACAAGTTATTTTATTTTAACAGTGCCATAACTTGGCCGATTTCTTCTATTAATAAACCTAATTAAAAGAGTCTTATCTCCATTTTTTTCAATTTTATTAGAGATATTTTCTAAATCTTTTACACTTTTGATCATTTGGTTTTGTAATTCAACAATTATATCTCCGGAGTTTAAAAGAGAGGAAAGCTGACTTTTCGATGAAATTTCAGTTATTACAACTCCTTTAATATTTTTATCTAATTTTCTTTCATCTATATCTTCAGGGGTCAAGTCTCTAACTGTAATTTTTAAACTTTCAATTTCTGTTTCGCTAACCTTGGTTCTTTTTTTATTCTCTTCAATAAACTCTTTTGAGGATTCTAGCCTACCCAGTGTTAATCTTTTATTTATTGATTTTTTATCTCTCCAAATTTTTACTATTACTTTTTTTCCAACATCTGTATTAGCAACTATTCTTGGAAGATTTCTCATTGTCATGATTTTTTTTCCATCAAATTCTAAAATAATATCTCCTGGTTTAATTCCTGATTCTGCAGCAGGGCTTCCTTCTGAAACACCTGCTATAAGCGCACCTTTAGGTTCATCTAAATTTTGTACTTCTGCAATTTCTTTAGTTACTTGCTGGATCCTAACTCCCAGCCAACCTCTTTTTGTTTCACCGTATTTAATTAATTGGTCAATAATATTTTCTGCAGCGTTTGCAGGTATTGCGAAACCAATTCCAATTGAACCTGCCTGTCCTGGTGCAATTATCGCGGTGTTGATACCAATCACCTTTCCATCTAAATTAAATAAAGGGCCACCAGAATTTCCTTGGTTAATTGATGCGTCTGTTTGAATAAAATCATCATAACGTGTTAAATTTATATCTCTATTCCTTGCAGAAATTATTCCAGAAGTTACAGTTCCTCCTAAACCAAATGGATTTCCAATTGCAACTACCCAGTCTCCCACCCTAGCTTTGTCAGAATTTCCAAATTCTACCGGTTTGAATTTTTCAGATGATTTTATTTTTAAAACCGCAACATCCGCATATGGATCGGATCCTAAAACTTCGGCTTCATATTCTTTATCGTTTACTCTAACAATTATATCGTCTGCATTTGCTATGACATGGTTGTTAGTAACTACTGTACCATTCTTTTCAATAATGAACCCAGAACCTAATGAAGTTGCCTTTCTTTCTGTTGGCATTTGGAATTCTTTAAACATATCTTCGAAAGGAGAACCGGGAGGAAATTGAAAAGGGAAAGGTGTTGATTGCGACTTAATAGTTTGTGTGGTTGATATGTTTACCACTGAAGGCATTAGTTCATCTGCTAAATCTGCAAAAGAACCTGGTATAGGCTTAGCTTGCAATGCTCCACTAAAAATGAAAACAATTATCGAGACTTTAAATATAATTTTTTTAAAAACTTCCATTATCCCTTGATGTACCAAATAATAACAAACCCAATTATAGCAAATACTACACCAATTGTTCTTAAATTGCCTATTGGCATAGCTTCAATTAACTTAGACATATTCTTGATTTTTGACGGAAACAAGGCGCAAAGTAGACCTTCGATAAATAAAATTAATCCAATGGCAATAATGAATTCATTCATGCCTTAAGTAATTATTGTTTTTTGATGACTCCCGTATTTCCAAAAAACTTAAAGAAATCACTATCTGGAGATAATATTAAAGAGGTGTCACCACCAATCAAAGCTTTTTCGTATGACTGCATGGCACGATAAAAACCGAAAAATTCTGGATCTTTACCAAAGGCTCCTGCGAAAATTCTGTTCCTTTGCCCATCTCCTTCACCTTTCATAATTTCAGATTGTTTATTTGCGTTTGCAAGTATTACTGTAACCTCTTTGTCGGCAGTTGAAGTTATTTTTGCTGCCATCTCAGCTCCTTCGGCTCTAAATTCCTTTGCCTCTCTCTCTCTTTCAGTTTGCATTCTCTTATAAATCGCTTCACTGTTTGCTTGTGGTAAGTCTGCTCGTTTAATTCTTACATCGATAATTGTAATTCCAAAGTTCTGAGCTTCTGTATTTACATTTTTTTGTATTGTTGCCATATGTTTGGCTCGATCTACCGACAATAATGTTGCTAACTGTTGGGTACCTAAAACACTTCTGATTCTTGAATTTATTATCGTTGCTAATCTTGATCTTGCAACATTTTCATTTCCGACTGAAATATAAAATTTTAGAGGATCAACAATTCTAAATCTAGTAAAAGCATCAACAATTAATCTTTTTTGATCTGCAGCTATAACTTCTTCAGACGGGTTGTCTAGGTATAATACTCTTCGATCTATATAAACAACGTTTTGAATAAAAGGAATCTTGAAATTTAAACCAGGCTTAGTGATAATTTTTTTTGGATCACCAAATTGCAATACGATTGCTTGATTAACCTCTTTTACAATAAAAAGTGTATTAAATGCAACAAAACCTAAAACAACAACAATTGGTATTAAAAATTTTTTCATTGTGATTTCTTCTTAATTTCTGGGAGAGGTAAGTACGGAACTACTCCTGATCCCGAGTTTTTATCGATAATTACCTTATCTATATCAGCCAAAACTTTTTCCATTGTTTCAAGATACATTCTTTCTTGTGTAACCTGTTTTGCTGAAACATATTCGTTGTATATTGCAATGAATCTACTTGCTTCACCTTCGGCTTTAGCAACTACTTCCTTTTTATAAGCTTCTGCTTGTTGTAAAATTTTTTCTGCTTCACCACGAGCTCTAGGTATTACATCGTTTGCGTAACCTTCTGCTTCATTTTTAGATCTTTCCCTGTCAGCTCTTGCTGCTTGTACATCTCTGAAAGCGTCAATAACCTGGTCTGGTGGATCGGCTTTTTGAGTTTGAACTTGCGTGACTTGAATACCTGAGCCATACTCATCCAAAATCCCTTGCGTAATTGTTGTGACCTCGTTTTCAATTTTAGATCTTCCTTCAGTTAATATTGATTGAATTTTGCTTTTAGCTATAACTTCCCTCATGGCAGTTTCCGAGGCTGTCTTTACTGTTTCCAATGGACTTTGAATATTAAATAAAAATTTTCCTGCATCTTTAATTACCCAAAAAACAGAATAATCTATGTTAACAATATTCTCATCACCAGTTAACATTAAACTTTCTTCCGGCACATCTCCAACTCCAGAAGATCTTCCGCTATCACTAGCTGATCTGAAACCAACATCTATCCGATTCACCTTTGTTACTTTTGGAGTTAAAACTCTTTCTACTGGAAATGGCACATGATAATTTAAACCTGGCTGAGTTGTTTTTACAAATTTTCCAAATCTTAATACTACTCCTTGTTCGTCAGGAAGAACTCTGTATAAGCCGCTTAAACCCCACAAAACTATTAAGATTAAAATGGCTAAAATAATTGGTTTATTGCTTCCCTTTCCGCCTGGAAAAATTTTTCCAACCGAGCCTTGAGCTTTTCTGATGAGATCGTCAATATTTGGTGGTTGTCTTCTTTCACCAGATCCATTTCCGTCTCCTCTTCCTCCGCCTGGGTTTGATCCCCAAGGAGACTCGTTTTTAAAAATATCATCTTTAGTCGACATGGGACTTTATATAGTGACTTTTTTAATAAAAACAAGTTATGATGGAGCGGTAAAATGTCTGAAAACAAAGCCAAATTAAGTAAAAGTTTAGGTGAAAAAACTAAACCAAAAAATTTTAGCAAAAATCCAATAAAAGGAACAAAATTTACAATAATGATCTCAAGCGCAAAAGGAGGCGTGGGAAAATCTACTTTTGCAATAAACTTCACATTTGCTCTTCAAAAGCTTGGAAAAAAAGTTGGTTTATTAGATGCTGATATTTACGGACCATCTCTGCCCAAGATGATTGGACTGAGTGAAAAACCCAAAACTGATGGAAAATTTTTATTTCCATTAGAGAAATATGGTGCTCAATTCATGTCTTTAGGGTTTTTAGTTGATGATAAAACACCCATGATTTGGAGAGGTCCAATGGTTATAAGTGCAATAAAAACTTTAACAGAAAAAGTGTCATGGAATAATTTAGATTTTTTAATTATAGATATGCCTCCCGGTACTGGCGATACACAGCTTACTTTTGCACAAGATGTTAAAATTGATGGGGCAATTATAATATCAACAGCTCAGGAATTAGCCTTAATGGACGTTCAAAGAGGAATTAAGATGTTTGATAAAACAAAAATAAAGACACTTGGTTTGGTAAATAATATGAGTTTTTTTAAAGGTGATGATGGAAAAAAATATCATATTTTTGGAGAGGGAGGTGTTGAAAAAATAGCAAAGGAATTTAATAAAAAATTTTTAGGAAAAATCCCCATCAGTACAAAACTAAGAGAGTCTGCAGATTTAGGTTTGCCGTTAACGTATAAAGAGCCTGATCACGAAACATCTAAAGCATTTAATGAAATTGCAGATAAAATTATACAAGATGTTGTTTAAAACCAAATGAATCCATTAATTCATTCCATTCTCTTTTTGAGAGACCCGATGAATCAATATTACACTTTTCCCCTTTTATCATTTTTTGTATAACTGTTTTTCCTTTTGCAGAAAGTTCCATCCCTCCTACTCTATAATCAACAAAGGCATCATAAGTAGTTGGTACCCATTTTTTAACCGTGTTCATCATTACATCGGCATATTCTCTAATTTCAAATTGAGCATGACTATCTGCTCTAAGAGCTAGAAAGTTTAATAAATTTAATAAATCTGTCTTCCAATACCATTGTGTGTATGAATTAAGAGTAAGATTCATTCTTGCTAACTCTCTTGCTAATCCCTGTTTTTTATCATCAATAATTGTTCCATCGAATTTTTCGTTAAGCATTTCTTCATAATGCTGATAATTTCTTTCCGCATCTTCTTTTAAAATTTTTAAAATATTATCTGCTTGAGTACCATTTATTAAATTTCCTCTTCCTTGACGATTACTTTTTGATTGAGCAGCTAAATTTTCTTTTGATGGAACATAAAACTCTTTGTCCATTATAGAATATCTTGCTGAGTACTCATTTACATTAGCTGTTCTGTGTCTAATCCATTGTCTAGCAATAAAAATAGGTAATTTAATATGATATTTAATTTCACACATCTCGAAAGGAGTGCTGTGTCTATGTCTCATTAAATATTTTATAAGTCCACTATCTGTAGAAACTTTTTTTGTTCCCTTTCCATAAGAAACTCTTGCTGATTGAACAATTGAAGTGTCATCGCCCATATAATCAACAACTCTAACGAAACCGTGGTCGAGAACTGGCATGGCTTCGTAAAGAATTTTTTCTAGTTCTAGTGATGTCACTCTTTTAGTGACGTTTTTTTGTGCCTGTTGATCTTTAATCTCTTGTTTTTGTTCTTTAGTGAGCTTCATTTAGAAATATATATTGAATCTTTTTTTATAAATTTTATATTATATTTGTTGGTTTTCCAACTATGACGATAAACGAGTTTCGTAATAAACATTGCGGACGTGGGGGCAGTACCCACCACCTCCACCATTTACAACTTATGGGGGTGAATCAGAATCGACGAGTGTCTAAAGGCTATTCTTTCGTTCGAGATGGTTCCGACGTAACGGGCTAATTATAAATGCAAATAATAAATTTGCACTTGCTGCTTAATTAACTTGTTAATTAAGTAAACGGGGTTTGGGGCACCTGGCAACAGAACGCCCCTTTAAATCTCTGATTCTTCTTTAATATCAACAATTAAAAATTTTGTGACACACTATGGACGCAGTGAGAAAAAGTTTTTTTATTAATTAAAACTTTTTCTTGCCAACTCTGCATTTGTAGTAAGAAACTAATTTTTTAAATTTTGGATTTTCGTCTCTTCTAAAAATGGTTTCTGCTATATAGGTAGATTCAAATCTATTTATTTTACCAATATATGTGACATTACCACTATCTCTTATCCATTTTATTTGTGCTTCGCTCCATTTAGATTCATCTTTCTCAATAAAGTCATTAAATGATCTGTTGAATTCATAAATTCTTTTTTTTTTCGAATTTATTTTGAATGAAGTATCAAGTTCATCAATGCCACGTTCATCTGAAACACCACCACTTTTAAAATAGCCCATTATTCTATAGTTGTCGCAAGTTAAATAAACTTCATTTGCATAAATATTAGTGCTGTATAAAAAGACCAGAACCACGGCCCCAAAAATCTTTTTCATAATCACATCATATCCTGACGCAATTTCTGACGCAATACCGACGCACTGAATAACCAGTTTTGGGCTTTAGGTTGTAAAATAATTATTATATAACGAGGATTAACGAAATGAGGTTAAGGGCACCTGGCAACAGAACACCCCTAAAAAAATATGATGAATACAATAATCCACAATTTAAAAACCCCACATAAAATACCTTTAAAAATATTAAGAAAAATTATTTTTCTATACAAAAAAAGGAAATATGAGGCAGATGTTTTTGAGACTAAACAAAATAAAAAATTTGAAGACTTAAATTTGAATAGAACTAAAGGTAAAAAAAAAATAGATGAAATTAAAAATAAATATAAATTTTTGAACAGAGAAATGTCGTCTGAGCATGAATTACTTTTTTCTTCCATTTCATTAAAGCCTGAAATAAAAGTTGAAAACATATTAGAAATCGGAACATTTGATGGAGCAAACGCTTTTTTGTTGTCAAAATTGTTTGAAAACTCAAAAATTGATACCATAGATTTGAGTAGCAAGGAAAGTGATTTTAAAAACTTTTATAACAGAAAACATAATGTAGAGAAATTTATAAGCGATAGAGATAACTTGTTGTTAAAAAGTAATAATATAAAGTTCATCGAACTAAATTCTGTTAAATTAACTTTTTCTCAAAAAAAATATGACTTAATATGGATAGATGGAGCTCATGGATATCCTGTCTGTTGTATTGATATAATGAATTCCCTAAAACTTATAAATGAAAAGGGACACATAATGGTTGATGATATTTCATTAGAAAATGATGTTAATCATAGAATGTATTATTCTATCGCAGGATTTGATACTTTAAAAGAATTAGAAAAAAATAATATTATTAAATTTAATTTGTTTTATAAAAGACTGGATTCAAATAGTAATTGCGAAAAGAAAAAAATAAAATATATTGCTCTAGTTGAAAAATTGAGATGATGGTAATAAAACTGACTACTCAATAAATTTTTTTAAATTAGGCTCAAAATATTTTGGTCCCTTCATGACTTTACCATTATCATTATAAATTGGTTTGCCATCTTCGCCTAATTTACTCATATTTGACCTTTGTACTTCGTCGAAACATTTGTCTAAATCTATTCCAAAAGCATGGCCGGCTCCATATGTTACATACAAAATATCAGTAAGCGAATCAGCAACTTCTTTGAGGTTTTTTTCTTTTATTGCCTCCTCAAACTCATCTAGCTCCTCTTTAATTAAATCATACCTTAACTTTACTATTTTATCTGATGGAAACTTAGCTTTTTTCTTAACTTCCTGACCAAAAGTTTCCATAAATTTTTTAACATCATTAAAATTTGTCATAAAATCTCCACACTCGATTTGTAAATTATTTACAATTATACATGCTTAATATATCTTGGATACATCAATGAAATATAGAACTGAATTTGATTCTATAGGTAAAATAAAAGTTCCTGGTGATAAGTATTGGGGTGCTTCAACTCAAAGGTCAAACAAATACTTCGATATTGGGGATTTGCTAGTCAGACCTATTTTAATTCAATCAATTGGAATTGTAAAAAAAGCTGCTGCAATAGTTAATTCAAAAAATGGAGATCTAGATAAAAAACTTAGCAAATATATTGTTAGAGCATCTGAAGAAGTTATAAGAGGCAAGCTTAATGATCACTTCCCGTTAAAAGTTTGGCAAACCGGTTCTGGAACTCAAACTAATATGAATGTAAATGAAGTAATTTCAAACAGAGCTATACAGATGATGGGTGGAAAAATGGGAACAAAAAAACCTGTACATCCAAATGATCATGTAAATAAATCACAATCTACAAACGACGTATTCCCAACTGCAATGCATATAGCTATAGCTACGAAAACAAAAAATATGCTTTTACCCTCTCTAAGATTACTTGAAAAAGAAATTGACAAAAAAGTTAAACAGTTTGGAAGTATAGTAAAATTAGGTAGAACGCATTTACAGGACGCAACACCGTTAACTCTAGGACAAGAATTTTCAGGTTACCATTCACAATTAAAAACATGCATTTATAGAATAGAAAGAGCTTTGGGAGAGATATACTTCCTAGCGCAGGGTGGTACGGCTGTGGGTACTGGCTTGAATACTAAAAAAGGTTTTGATAAAAAAATTGTAAATGAAATAAAAAAAATAACAAAACTACCATTTAAACCATCTAAAAATAAATTTGCTGCTTTAGCTTCTCATGATCCAGTTGTTAATTTCTCCGGAACCATGAACACTACCGCGGTTTGTCTTATGAAAATTGCAAACGACATAAGGTTCCTTGGATCTGGACCAAGAGCAGGTTATGGAGAACTTATTTTGCCTGAAAATGAACCTGGATCTTCTATAATGCCTGGAAAAGTTAATCCTACGCAATGTGAAGCTGTTACCATGGTATGTGTGAAAGTAATTGGTAATCACAATGGTATAACAATGGCAGGATCACACGGTCATTTTGAATTAAATGTTTTTAAACCTTTAATAATTCATAACATTTTGCAATCAATAAAAATTATGTCTGATTCATCTAAAGCTTTCGCCAAGTATTGTATTAAGGGACTTAAGGCGGATAAAAAAAGGATTAAATCACTTCTTGATAATTCATTGATGTTAGTGACGGCTCTTTCTCCAAAAATAGGTTATGACAACGCTGCAAAAATTGCAAAACTAGCTCATAAAAATGGAACCACACTAAAAGAAGAAGCTTTGAAAACTGGCCTAATAAATGAAAGAGAATTTGCAAAGATTGTTAATCCAAAAAAAATGGTTAAACCAAAATAGTTAAAACTTCTTATTCGCTATAAGTAATTTCTTTAGCAAACCTTTTTATTTTAAAGAAATCAAAAATATCTAACGCAGTATTATTTATTACAACCTCGTTAAAACTTTTCTCGATATCTGATAAGGTTTTTTTGCCTAATCTTTCATTGTTATTTTTTATTATTTCTTTAAATTTTATTTTATTATTGTTAATATCTATAAAGCCATTTGCTAGGATGCTTATATCTTTTTCAGAAAAATCATAAATATCAAATTTTCTAAAGAATTTTGCTGGATCTGTTGATGAAAATTTAAAACTAAATTTAATTGATTGATAACCTCCAATATCTGAATATTCAATCTGGTAATCTATTTTACTACCAAAAGGCAAGTTAGCAGTTGCATCATTAATTTTAACATCACCATTTTCGAAAATAATTATTGCTGTCGAATTGTTTATTTTTCCCAAGAAGGAATTTGAGCTTTTATTAAATATTTTTATTTTTCCATTAATCTTCTTACTTATACTCGAAATAATAGGCTGGCTATTTAAAGAAGGCGCAAAATAATAATAAAGTAACTTTCTTAGGGCTACTTTATTGATATCAAAATTCAAATTGAAATAAAAATTATTTTTAAATTGAATATTTCCATTTATCTTGGAATTTAAAAATTTATTTCTTACGAATGAGTCTTTGATTGAGAAACTATCATTCCCATTAAAATTGATTAAGAGAATTGTTTTTAATAAATCAAATTTTAGTTCTCCCGATTGATATTCTATAGTACTATTAGGTTCAAAATTAATATCAAGAAAAATATCAAGTTTTGGAATAGATAAAGAAAAAAACTTTTTTTTATTTTTTTCTCCTAAAAATTTTATATTTATTTTATTTTTTGAGAAAATTGAATTAGAAATTATTTCATTTTTATTTTTCTTAAATTTTTGACTTAAATTAAAATTTTTGAAACTTAATGTTTCTTTTTGATCGTTTATAAAAAAAATCTCATTATCCCTAAAAACTAAATCCTTATTTTTTTTTAAAGAAAAAAACTTAATAAAATTTTTAATATTTTTTGGATTGAATTTTATTTTTTGTTTTGAAACGACAAATTTTTTATAATTAAAATCTTTTATATTTCCTAAATTAGAAGAGGATAACAAAATATAAAAATTTTCCAAAAATATAGAATTGCTTTTTTTATCATCAAAATATAACTCTACTTCATTAAAATACAACCTAGGTGTTGGAAAAAATTTATAAGATATATCACCTTTAATTTTTGGCTCTATTTTGAAATTTGAATTAATTTGTTTTTCTACAAATTGTCTGTGAAGGTCGTAATTAAATGTCACAGGTCTTACAAAATAAAATATTACAAAAAAAACAAATAGGGTTATTAATCCTAATAAAATTGTTTTTTTACTAACTCCTATTTTAAATTTATTAACACTTAATAAATTTAACCATGACTTAATTATTTTAATTGCTGAAGTTTTCATTAGGTTGTTTTATAAGCATATAGAAACGAAATTTAAAGTACCTGAATATGAAAGAAAAAAGAAATTTTTTAAGTGGATTAAATAAACAGCAAATATCAGCTGTCTTAAATACAGAGGGTCCAACATTGGTAGTTGCTGGAGCGGGATCGGGAAAAACAAAGGTACTTACGTCTAGGTTAGCGTACATAGTTGATGAAAAGAAAGCCTGGTCAAATCAAATACTTTGTGTAACTTTCACTAACAAAGCGGCAAAGGAAATGAGGGACAGGGTGATTAAAATCATTGGTGGTAAAATCAATTCTTTACCATGGTTAGGAACTTTTCATTCAATTAGTGTAAAATTTTTAAGAAGACACGCTGAAGCTTTAGGAATTAAGAGCAACTTTTCTATTATCGATACAGATGATCAAAAAAAACTTATAAAAAATATTTGTAAAGCTGAAAATATAGATGCAAAAAAAATTTCTCCTCAATTTATATTATCTTTAATTGATCAGTGGAAAAATAAAGGTTTTCTTCCAGAAGAAGTCAAATTACAAAAAAAAAATATTTTTGAAAATCAAATATTAAAGGTCTATAAAATTTATCAAAATAAAATTAGAGATTTAAATTCTTGTGATTTTGGTGATTTAATTCTTTATAGTGTTAAGTTATTTGAAAAAAATCCTGAAATAAGAAAAATATATTCAAATAACTTTAAATATATTCTTGTTGATGAATATCAGGATACAAATTTTATTCAAAATAAATGGTTGCAACTTTTAGTTAATGATAAGAAAAATATATGTTGCGTTGGTGATGATGACCAATCAATTTATAGCTGGAGAGGAGCTGAAATAAAAAATTTTTTGAGCTTCGATAAAGTTTATAATAACTGTAAAGTTTTCAGGCTAGAACAGAATTATAGATCGACAAAAAATATTTTAGAAACTGCATCTTTTTTAATTTCACATAATAAAGATAGATTAGGAAAAAAACTTTGGTCAGAGGGAGATGTTGGTGACACAGTAAAATTGAATTGTTATAAAAATGGTAAAGAAGAAGCGGGAGAAATTGGTGGCATTATAGAAGACTGCGCTAAAAATAGTAATTCTTTAAACGATATGGCCATACTTGTCAGAGCAATTTATCAAACTCGAGAGTTTGAGGAAAGATTTCTTAAAATAGGTATAAGTTATAGGATTATCGGAGGAATAAAATTTTACGAAAGAGCTGAAGTTAAAGACGCTATATGTTATTTGCGATTAATTAATCAAAAATTTGATGATTTAGCTTTTGAAAGAATATTGAATACACCTAAAAGAGGATTGGGAGAAGCAACAATAAAACAACTTTATGAATTTTCTAATAAAAATAAAATTTGCTTAGAAGACTCCTCTCGTAAATTATTAGAAACAAATCAATTAAAACCCAAAATTAAGTCTACAGTAAAACATTTATTAGAATTGATAAATAAATGGAGATCTGACCTAAAAAAAAAGAAACACTATGATTTGTTAAAAATTGTTTTAGATGAGTCAGGTTACTCTGCAATGTTGAAAAACAAAAAAGATCTTGAAAACGAAAATAGAATAGAAAATTTAAAAGAACTCCTAAGAGCAATGCATGACTATGATAATTTACAGGGATTTTTAGAACACGTTGCTCTTGCCACATCTATTGATCAGGAATGGCAGAAGGAAAAGGTGAATATAATGACTATGCACGCAGCAAAAGGTTTAGAATTTGATATGGTATTTTTACCTGGATGGGAAGAAGGTTTGTTTCCACACCAAAAATCATTGGAGGAAAAAGGAGATTTTGCTCTAGAGGAGGAAAGGAGGCTTGCTTATGTAGGGATCACAAGGGCCAAGAAGAGAGCATATATATCTTTTGCGATGCAAAGATCTTGGCATGGTGAATGGATGGATAGTTTGCCTTCTAGATTTGTTAATGAACTTCCAGATGAAGGGGTTGAAAAAAATGAAGATCCGGTAAAAGAAATTCCTGAAGATTTTGATTTTAATCAAGACAATCTTATTGGAGATAATGAAGAATATAGAAGTCCTGGATGGGCAAGACTTAAAAAAAAATTAACTAAATAATGGTTGGTATTCGAAAAATATTAAAAATTTATAAAATAGACGGATACATAATCCCCAAGAATGATGAATATTTTAATGAATACGTCCCCCCGTCTAAAGATAGACTAAAATACATATCTGGTTTTTCTGGTTCAGCAGGTTTTGCAATTATATTTAAGAATAAAAATTACCTTTTTGTAGATGGAAGATACACCACTCAAGCCCGTTACGAATGTGGTAAAAAATTTAAGATTGTAAATATACCCAATAAATTTCCTAAAGATGTAATAAAAAGTAATAATAAAATTGTTATTGGTTTTGATCCTAAATTGCACACAGAAAAGCAATTAAATCATCTTTTTAATATTAAAAATGTTACTTTAAAACCAATCTACAAAAATTTAGTAGATATGATTTGGTTAAACAAACCAAAAGAAATTATTAAGCCTTTTTTTTCAATTTCATCAAAAAATGCAGGTTTAACTAGCACAAAAAAGATTAAGAAAGTTAGAGATTTGATTATTAAAAATAAATTAGATTACCTATTGGTAACTGCCCCGGAAAATATTGCGTGGGTTTTAAATATAAGAGGTCGTGATACCTTACACTCACCTGTTCCAAACGCCAAATTATTAATAAGCAAAAACGGTAGGATAAATCTTTTTGCAAACCCAAAAAAAATAAGAAATATTAAAAATATCAAAGTACAAAATTATGATGAAAAAAAAACTGATATAATTTTAAATTTTTTATCAGGAAAAAAAATTTGGTTGGACAGTTTGTCTTGTTCTTTTTTTTATAAAAAACTATTAATAAAGAAAAATGAAATTGTAGAAAAAATAGATCCAATATATACATTTAAATCAATTAAAAATAATACCGAAATTAAAAATATAAAAAAAAGCCATATACACGATGGGGTAGCATTAACTAAATTTCTATTTTGGATAAAGAAGAATTTTAAGAAGAAAAAAATTACGGAAATCTCAGCTGAAAAAAAACTAGAAAGTTTAAGAAGAATGCAACCTGCATATAAATTTCCAAGTTTTAATACAATTTCTGGGTCAGGACCCAATGGTGCAATAATACATTATAGAGCGTCCCTAAAAACAAATAGAATTTTAAAAAGTGGCGAACTGTACCTGGTGGACTCAGGGGGCCAATACTCTTTCGGAACCACAGATGTAACAAGAACTATTTCTCTAGATAATAAGTCTAATTATATAAAGGAAATTTATACTAGAGTTTTGAAGGGCCATATTGCAGTTTCAAACTTTAAAATAAAAAAAAATTCGACTGGATCAAAAGTAGATGCTAAAGCAAGAAAATTTTTAAAAAAAATAAAATTAGATTATCCGCACGGAACAGGTCATGGTGTCGGATATTTTTTAAACGTTCACGAAGGTCCGCAATCTTTATCTAAAAAAAATCATGTCAGTTTAAGAAATGGAATGATTTTATCTAACGAGCCCGGATATTACAAAGAAGGTAATTTTGGTATAAGAATTGAAAATTTGGTACATATCAAAAAAAATAGATTTAAGGAACTTACTATAGCTCCAATAGAAAAAAATTTAATAAATAAAAAAATATTGAATATACAAGAGATAAAATGGATAAATAATTATCATGAAAAGGTAAAAAAAAATTTGTTTAAATTTATGAATTTGGAAGAAAAAAAAGATTTAATTGAGGCCTGTTCACCTATTTAAAAGTTCATACCATTTTTTTTCAGTCATTAAATCTATTTTAAGCTGTTTAGCTTTTTCAATCTTTTTCTTTGTTGGTTTTGAATTTCCAATAATTAAATGATCTAGTTTCTTAGAAACTGAACCAAGAATTTTAGCACCATTTTCTTCTGCTATGGCTTTAGCCTCAGATCTGCTCATTCTCTCAAAACCTCCGGTAAACATTAAGTTTTTATTACTCAGTTTACCCTTTGTGTTTATTTTTTTAAATTCCTCAATATTAAGTTCAGACATTAAAGACTGAATATTGGTAGAATTTTTTTGATTTGAAAAAAAATCCTCTATCGATTTTGCCTGCGTTTCTCCAATACCATCGAGATCATGTAAATTTTTTAAAATATCTTTTCTTTTTTTATGGTTAAATAATTCTGAAAATTTTTTGCTTGTTTTAAAAAAAGCTCCTAAAATTTTTGCATTTTCCTGCCCTATATGCCTAATACCAATTGAATAAATAAACCTATCTAAAACTATCTTTCTAGAGTTTTCTATTGCATTTTTTAAGTTATTAATAGAAAGTTCGCCCCATCCATCTAATGCTTCAAGTTTTGTGTAATTTAAATCAAAAATATCAGCTGGTGTCCTTATAAATTTTAATGACCAAAAGTTATCTATTACTTTTTTGCCAAGACCCTCAATATCAAAAGCATCTTTTGAAACTATATGCTTTAGTTTTTCTCTTGCGGTAAATTCACACTCATAACCTCTCGTACATCTTCTTACTGCATCAGTTTTTTTTGTGCTAAGATTAACTTCCTTTTTTGTTGGATAGCCACAAAGACACTTATCTGGGAAAATAAATTTTTTACTATTTTTGTCTCTCTTTGATTTATCAACGCTTAAAACTTGCGGTATTACATCCCCTGCTCTTTGAACCATCACGGTATCACCAATTCTAATATCTTTTCTATTTATTTCATCTTCATTGTGTAAAGTTGCATTAGAAACAACTACACCACCAACGGTTACTGGGTCTATTTTGGCGACAGGGGTTATCGCTCCAGTTCTACCGACTTGAACCGAAATATTTCTTATCTTTGAAGAGGCTTTTACTGAAGAAAATTTATAAGCAATGGCCCATCTAGGTGAGTTAGATGTAGAACCAAGTCTATCCTGAAAATTAAAATTATTAACTTTATAAACTATTCCATCTACGTCATAATCTAATTCCGATCTAAGTCTCTCAATTTCTGAATGATTTTCTTCAACTCCATCTATGGAATTTATTATTTTACAATATGAGTTAACTGAAAAACCCCAATTTTTTAATTCTTTTAATAAATCTGATTGGTTCTTAAAAAAATGATTTTTAATTTCTCCTATACCGTAGGCAAAAAATTTTAAAGGTATTTTTGCGGTTTCACTTGAATTTTTTTGCCTTAATGATCCGCCTGCGGCATTCCTTGGATTTGCAAATTTATCTTTTAATTTTTCAAAATCTTGTTTTCCAATATAAACTTCTCCCCTAATTTCAATAATCTCGGGAGGGTTTTTAAGTATTTTTGGAATTTCCCTTATGGTCAACAAATTTGATGTAATATTTTCACCAAAAATACCATCACCTCTTGATAGGCCATATATTAATTTTCCTTTCTCATATCTCAAAGAAGCTGATATTCCATCTATTTTTGGTTCCGACGATAATTCAATTTCAGTTGATATATTTAAAAAATTTTGGATTTTTTTTTTAAAATCTAACATGTCTTCTTTTTCAAAGGCATTTGATAAAGAAAGCATAGGTTTCGCATGTTTAACTTTTTGAAATTTTCCTGATGGTTTTGACCCAACAATTTTATCTAAATCATTAATTTTTTTTAAAAATGGGTATTTTTTAGCTAGTTCTAATAATTCTTTTTTTAATTTATCAAATTCAGAATCGCTAACAATTGGCCTGTCTTTTTCAAAATAGGATTGGTTAAATTTTATAAACTTTTTAAATTTTTCTTTATAAATCTCTTTAATTTTTATTTTATTCATCATCAATAAAAAGTAATTTTTTAATAGTCCTTTTAATTAACCCACCCTCTTTATCTGCTTTTTCGACTATTATTGGCTCATAATCTTTATTTAGTACTTTATAAGATCTGGCATACCATTCGCTAGAATTATAGTTGTATCCCAATAATGCTGCTGCGGCTTTAGCTTCATCCTCTAAACCAATTTTATAATATATTTCTACTAATCTGTGCAAAGCTTCTTCAACAAAAATAGTTTTATCATAATCATCTACTATGATTCTAAGTCTATTTATTGCTGCAATCCATTTTTCGTTTTTAATATAATATCTTGCTATTGAAAGTTCTTTAGCTGCTAATTGATTGATTATTAAATCATGTTTGAATTTTAAATCTATTGCATACTCAGTGTTTGGAAATTTAACCAAAAAGTCTTCTACCTTTTTTTTCGATATATTGAGAGGTTGAATATCTTTTCTTTCATCAAGAATTTGCTCATAATAACTAATAGCAATCAAATAATATGCGTAAGGTATATGAGAGCTTGCTGGATAAATTTTTATAAATCTCTCAAGATTTAATACAGCATCGTCATAAAAGTTTATTGCATAGAGACAGTAACTTGACATTAACGACGATTTTGCGGCCCAATCGGTTTGAGGTAATAAAGACTCCGCTTCTGAAAATTTTGTTGATGCATAAAAATAATCTGCTTCTTTCATGCTTTGCAAGGCTTCTTTATAAATATTCATAGCTTGATCTTTTGTAGAAGGTGTTTCAATAACATCTCCCTTTTTCGAGCATGAAAAAAACAAGAATACAGAAGTAAATAAAACTAATAATATTCGCATAGTGCTATTAATAGCAAAAAAATTCGAAAGGGTAAATTAGACTAAAAAGCTAAGCGTTTACAGCTAGTCTCTTTTGAATTGTTACGACTTTTCCTATATTAGTTGATGAATTAGGATTTTCTGTAATTATAAAGTTCTCTTTATTAGAAAAAACTTTCCTCAAAAAATTATTTGTTAATTCGTGACCACCATGCATACACTTGACCGATCCGATAACTCTCATTCCAGCCAACATAAAGTCTCCTGATAAGTCAAGAATTTTGTGGTTTACAAATTCTTTTTCAGATCTAAGACCACCTTCATTCATAACCTCTTTACCTTTGACAACCACCGCATTTTCTAACGAACCACCCTTTGCTAGGCCTGCTTGCTTTATTTTTTCTATATCCTCATATAAGCAAAAAGTTCTTGCTGAATAAATATCTTTAAGATTATGATTTTTAAAATCAACATTATTTGTTTGTGTTTTAATTACCGGATTATCATAACTTAAAGTAAATTCTACGTTCAAACTATTATTTTTTGGCTCAATACTGATAGACTTGCCACTTTCTTCTAAATTTATTTTTTTTACGATTTTTAGATATTTTCTTTTTTTATTCAAATTTTTAATACCACAATTTTTAATTAATTTAATAAAATCTTTAGCTGAACCATCCATAATAGGAACTTCGGGACCATCAACACCAATCATAAGATTATCTATTCCACAAATATAAAATGCTGCCAATAAATGCTCAACGGTTGATACACTTACTCCAAAACTATTTTGAATTTTTGTGCAAAGTTTTGCTGAAGAAACATTTTTGAAGTTTGCCACTATTTCATTATTTTTATCTAAGTCGATTCTTTTAAAAACTATCCCGTGATCAGCTTTTGCTGGCTCAATTTTCAAAGTGGATTTTATTCCTGTATGCAAACCTATGCCTGAAATATTTATAGTTTTTTTGATAGTATGTTGAGCTTCATCCCACATAGGAAAACTATATAGAAATTAAATTTTAAGTTGAAAACAACTAATATTACAAAACGCTACAGAGAGGATTTTAAAAAAAACGTGAAAAAAAACTTGAAATTATTGACTTTTTTTTGTGTACAATTGGTATTGCTTCCGAATGCCAGCCTTTAAAAATAAGTTCTGCCGCTCCTCTTAAAACTAAAAAATCCTCTTTTTTAATGTTAAAACTATTTTTTTTAGTTTTATCAATATTAATTGATTTTTTAAAAAAATTTCCTAAATTATTACAAATATTTTCGTCTTCAAAAAATAAATAAACGTTTGAAACAGCATTTTCAATTGAGTAGTAATTCTTATTTTTATTCAATAGATAATTAACCATTTCCTCAATTCTTGCAGTTATAATATTCTTTAATCTTGGAATACTTATTTTTTCAAAGTCTGACTCTGTGAAGAATTTCTTGTCTAAATATTCTGCATTTTTATCCAAAAAGTCATTAAAGTTTAAGTCATTAACTATAGATTTAATTTCGTTTTGTTCTAAAGAACAAAGATTTGTAACGTCTCTATAAATAGAATTAGTTCCAAAAGGAAAGGTTTTTAAAAAGATTAAAGAAGAATTTTCGTAAAGTGAATAACTGCTTAGTTCTTCGTCAAAATTAATAATTACAAAATTTTTTAAATTTCTATCTTTACTTAACAAATCTATACCACAAGCAAAGGGTTTGTTGATAACTCTATCTACTTTTAAATTATTATTGTCGAAAATAATATTTATATTTTTTAAATTTTCTTTAGCCAGGGAGATAAAAGTCATATGCAAACTCAAATGGTCTCCAAAATTATTAAGGGGTATTTTATCTTGTTTGACTCCATCAAGAATAAAATTTGAGTTCAATATATGAAGTATTATGTTTTCATTTTGATTTTTTATAATAGAGCTTTTTCCTTCGTTTAAAATATAGTCTACATCTCTTTTTTCAACTTTTGATCCGTTAAGTTTTTTAAACCCAGTTAGGTTGGTACAAAAAACCTCTTTTTGATTAATAATAACTGAAACATTTCTAAAAATACCTTCAATTTTTTCCTCTATTTCTTTTAAATCGTGACTTACGATTTTGCTTGCGAAATCAACATCAATAACTTTACCTTTTTCAATTCCTTTAATTGTGGAGGTTTTCTTTATTAAAGTTTCAAAATTAGATTTTTCATTTAAGCCAAAAACAGCATATTTAATTTTATCGTTTTCAATTTCTGCTATTAATTTTTTATCTTTCACATTCATTTTATTTAAGAACTAGTTGTCCATTAATTCTAAAATCAAAGACTTTGAAATTTTTAAATTCGTTTTTTTGATAAATTTGTAAAAAATTTTTAAGAGAATTTTTATAATTCATAGAGGGTAACTTTATTACCTTGTTATCTTTTAAAATAATATCCCATCTATTGCTACCAAAATATTTAAACTCTTTGACAACTTTTGTTTCAAAATTAATTATACTTAATGATTCATAAAATTTTGAAAAAAACTTATCAGCATTTTTACCACTTACTTTTGGTAAATTTATAAAACCTTGAATTTTATCTTCATAAACTAAATTACCATTTTCCAGTAAAATTTTTCCTTTATTTTCGTCATGAAAAATTCCTATAGGATTATATTCTTTTATAGATACAGCGATTTTGTTCGGATAGATTTTTTTGACCTTGAATTCTTTAACAAACTCAAATTTTTTAATTATGTTACCTATATCTCTTCTGCTAATAAAAATAATATTTTTTCCTTTAAAAGTATCAATTGCTTCCTCTATTTCTTTTCTCTCAAAATTAGAAGCACCGCTTAATTCGATTTTTTTAATGGAGAAAAAATTATTATTTTCGTAATTTTTATATTGAAAATTATAAGTAGTGAGTAATATGAATAAGAAAAACCAAAAAAAAAGACTATTTTTTTTTTTCATCTATTTATACTTGCGTCTTTAATCATCCAGTCAATCAGTTTTAAAAAAGAAATTTTTGAGTTTTTAGCAATTTCAGGAACTAGTGACAAACTAGTCATACCTGGTTGGGTATTAACTTCTAAAAGATAAAATTGATTTTTGTAGAATCTAAAATCACATCTAACAATTCCTTTGCATCTTAAAACGCTATTTGCTTTCTCTGAAATTTTTAATACCTGTTTATACTTACTTCGAGTAATTTTAGCTGGCATTATATGAAGAGTTTTAGATGATTTTTTATATTTTGCATCATAATCATAAAACTTTCTTTTGGGACGCAGTTCAATTGCTCCAATAGATTTTCCCCCCATTACTGCAACTTGAATTTCTTTTCCAGGGATAAAATTTTCAAATATAATTCCATCGTATTCTTTTATTAACCTTTTAAATTCAATTTTTAATGATTTAAGATTCTTACATATTCTCACACCAATGCTGGATCCCTCGTTATTCGGCTTAATAACAATTGGAAATTTAAGATTATTTTTTTTAATTTCTTTTTCCAGTTTAAGATTCAAATTATCTTTGGTATTTACAAAAAAGTACTTTGGAGTTTTAATTTTCGATTTTATAAAAAATTGCTTAGAGAAATTTTTATTCATTGCAATCATGGATGATAAAACTCCTGAATGTGTATAAGGTATCTTATAATATTCAAAAAAAGTCTGTATATTTCCATCTTCACCGTATCTGCCATGAAGAGCATTAAAAATAACATCTGGCTTATTTTTTTTAAGTTTGGTTAAGGATGAAAATTTTGGGTCAAATTTTATAACCCGGTAACCTATTTTTTTTAGAGCGGATATACAGGCTTTGCCGGTGAGTAAACTAATCTCTCTTTCTCTAGAATCCCCACCTAAAATAACAAGAACTTTTTTTTTGTACAATTTACTTCCTTCCTACTATTTTTAATTCTAACTCCAAATTTACCCCTGTTTTTTCTAAAACCTCACTTTTAACTTTTTGAATTAAATTTTCAATATCTGATGAGGTTGCATTACCATCGTTTAAAAAAAAGTTACAATGCTGCGGCGATATCTTTGCCCCTCCTATTTTTAAATCTTTGCAATTTGATAACTTAATAAGCTGCCACGCTTTTTGGTTAATTGGATTTTTAAAAGTACTTCCACAAGTTTTGATTCTACTAGGCTGACTATTTTTTTTTTTATTAATTAAATTTTCAACTTTACTTCTTATTATTTGTTTGCTTGATTTTTTTCCTAAAAGTATAACGCTTAAAATAATAAAATTTTTATTCAAACTAGTTCCTCTATAAAAGAATTTTATTTGGTCTTTATTTAAGATCTTTATTTCACCATTTAAATCCATCACCTTTAAAGAAAAAACAATTTTTGAAATATCTTCACCATAACAGCCACTATTCATTGTAATTGCTCCCCCAATACTCCCAGGTATGCAAGATAAGAATTCAAAACCACTTAAAGATTTTTCTGTTGCAAAATCTGATACATGCTTATCCAAGGTAGCTGCACCAGCTTCTATTTTATTGTCTTCTAATAATTTTGTATAAGCAAAATTTTTATTCAATTTAATTATAATTCCATCAAAACCTTTGTCTCGAAAAAGAGTATTCGATCCGGCACCCAAAATATGTATTTTTTTTGTTTCTTTAAATTGTGATTTTAAAAATTCTTTAATTTCTATCTCATTATTTGGTTTAAAAAATATTTTAGCTGGCCCACCTAGATTAAACCAATTATACTTTGAAAGACTTTCATTTTTATAAATATTTTTTTTCATTCTATAAATTCATTTCTCTCAACCAATTAGATATTGAGCCAGCACCCATACATATAATAATTTCATCATTAATTAAATTTTTAATAAAAAATTTCCTTAAATCATTTTTATTTTTAACAATAATTACCTGGACTTTAGAATTTTTTGAAATTAGTCTTGAAAAATTAACTTCATTATATCCTCTGTCTATTTTTTCACCTGCGGCATAAACCGGGCAAAGAACTACTAAGTTTGAGTCTTTAAATGAAGAGGCAAACTCATTTTTTAATAAACTTAACCTTGAGTATCTATGTGGTTGAAAAACAGAAATTATTTTTCTTGAACCAAAATTTGTTTTTATACTTCCAAGAACAGATTTTATTTCTGTTGGGTGGTGTGCATAATCATCATAAAATTCTCTTTTGCCTATTTTATAAACCTTTGTTAATCTTCTTTGAATTCCTGAAAATCTTTTTAATGAATTTTTAATTATATTTGATTTGATACCTAAATGCAGACAAAGCGATATTGCAGCCACAGAATTTAAAACATTAAATTTTCCAATTAAATTCAATTTAATTTTTTTTAATTTTATAATTTGTGAACTAGGCTTAGATATTCTTAAATCAAAAATAGAGTGATCTTTCTTATATTTGACATTTAATACTTGAAAATTTGCTTTACTAGAAAAACCATAAGTTAAGATATTTTTTTTATCAATTTGTTTAGCAATATTTCTTAATTCATAGTCATCAATACACACAAAAGATTTGCCAATGTCTGGTGTTTTGTTTAAAAAATTCATAAAAGCCTTTTTTAAGTTTTTAAAATTTTTATAATAATCTATATGTTCTTTATCTAAATTCGTTACTACTGAGTAATTAATTGGCAAATTTAAAAAACTACCATCAGACTCGTCGGCTTCTAATACAGCCCAGTCACCTTTTCCTAATCTAGCGTTACTTTTTAATGAATTAATAATTCCTCCATTAATAATTGTTGGGTCTAATTTTGCCTCTGAAAAAATTTTTGCAATTAAAGAAGTGGTTGTTGTTTTTCCATGTGAACCCGTAATTACAATATTTTTTTTTAAAGAAACTACATGTGCAAGCATTTCTGATCTTTTTAAAATTGTTAGTTTTTTTGTTTTTGCTGCTAATATTTCTGGATTGTTATTTTTTATAGCTGATGACTTAACTATTATAGTGCAATTGTTAATATTTTTTTTACTATGTTTAGAAAATATTTTAATACCAATCTTTCTACATCTTTCTACATTTTTACTATTAGTTTTATCACTTCCCTGAACCTTAAAACCTATTGTTTTCATAACCTGAGCGAGACCACTCATTCCTATTCCGCCAATACCGATAAAGTGGATTCTTTCTTTTAATCCTATGGCTGATTTATACATTTAAAGTTTCTTTAATTAATTTTTCCACACTTGCCAAGGTTTCCTTGTCCGAGTGGTTTTCCATTTTTTTCTTCATCTCAAGTAACCTGTTTCTATTTAAGTTTAAATCCTTAAGTATTTTATAGAGTTTATCATTAATGAACCTTTCCTCTATCAAAAAACAATACCCTTTTTTTTCAAAATAAGATGCATTCTCAAATTGATGATTATCTACTGATGATGGCAGTGGTATTGCGATAAAAGGGATTCTTAAATTTACAAGTTCTGCTAAGGAAGAGGCTCCCGATCTAGTCAATGCGATATCAGATTGTTTATAATATTTAGATAGACTTTCAGAATAAGTAAATAACTCGAAATCGTAATCTAATTCATGATATTTTTTTCTCAGTTTTTCAATATTATCTTCGGAACATTGTTGAAAAATCTTAAATTTGATATTCGCCTTCCTACATTGCATTAAAATAGAGGGAAGTGCCTCAGAGAAGATTTTAGCTGACTGGCTCCCTCCTATTACCAAAATTGAAAGCTTCTTTTTTTGAGTTTCTAGTTCGTCTTTTTTTAATTCAAAAATTTCTTTTCTTAAATAATATCCTGAAAAAAAAATCTTTTTTTTATATTTATCTTTAATACCTTTGATGTTTTGATTTGAAACCAATATTTTTTTTACCAAAGGTAAAAGAAATTTATTTGTTTTTCCTAAAACTAAATTTATTTCATATATTAAAATAGGGATTCTGTAAAAATAAGCAGCTAAACAAATTGAGAATGACGAATATCCTCCCATTCCAACGACGAGGGCAGGTTTTGATTTTGCTAAAAAAATAAGTGATTTTAAGAGGGAGAAAAAAATTGTTATAAATCCAATAATTTTTTTAATCAAATTTTTTCCAAAAATTTGATTTGAATTTATTACATTAAATTTGATATTATTAAAATTTTTAAGATATTTAATCCCTCTTTTATCAGTTGTAATTTCTGTATCATAATCACTTTTTAAAGTTTCAAAAAGACTAACGGCTGGAATAATATGTCCACCAGTTCCTCCGGTTGCTATGATAATTTTTTTTTTTTTATTTTTTTCCATTTAATGTTTTACCTCTAGAGATGTGTAATTTAAAATTATTCCGGCAAGTATACCGCTTGATAATAGAGATGAACCTCCATAACTTAAAAAGGGCAATGTCATGCCCGTTGTCGGAAGAAGATTTACATTAACGCCCACGTGAATAAATGTTTGAAAAATCAATAAAGATGTTAGTCCGCAAAGAGAAAGTTTATAAAAATTATTGGAAGAATTAATTACAATTTTAATAATTCTAAAGGCAATAAAAATAAAAATTGAAATAATTATGACTGAAATTATTGAGCCAAATTCTTCGCTTATAACTGCAATGATATAATCAGTATGAGCTTCGGGCACACTTTCTTTAAGTATTCCCTCCCCCATACCTTGGCCTTTTAAACTCCCTTGCTTTATAGCTTCTATAGCTTTTTGGGACTGAGAGTTTCCAGAATTCGTTTGGTCAAAGAAAGAAATTAATCTTGTGATTATGTAATCAAACTTGTCAGGCGCAAGATACAATAATCCCAAAAAAAGTAATACTACAAAAGTAAATAGTAATAATAAAAAATAAATATTTGCACCTGAAACAAAAACTAAAGATATCCAGGTACAAATTAACAAAATAGATTGTCCTAAATCTGGTTGATCAATAAGTAAGAAAATTATTAATGATAATAAAACAAAAGAAATTATATAAGAAAAATTAATATTTTTTTTCCATGAAAAACTTATAATTTGAGCAACAATTAAAATAAAAAAAGGTTTAACAAATTCAATTGGTTGGAATCTAAGGCCAAAAAAGGTTAACCATCTTTTTGCTCCCTTCACCTCAATTCCAATTAAAGGAACAAGCATAAGGCTGATAAAGAAAATAATGAATACAAACATAAGACTCTTATTCAATAATTTTGTGTCTACCATAGATATTAAAATCATAACTGAGAAAGAGATAAATGCGTATAATGAATGTTTTTGAAAGAAAAAATAATATTCTTTGTTTAATCTTTCATCCGCTAAAAAGGAAGTGGAAGAAAAAGAAAAAAATAAACCTAAAATAAAAAGAGATAAAAAACATAAAAATATTTGTTTATCAATATTTCTCCAATATTTTCCTGTTTTAAAAAAATTAAATTCGGTTAATTTATGAATATTTTTTTGCATAATTTTTAACTAATTTTTTAAATTTAGATCCTCTATCCTCGAAATTTTTAAATTGATCATATGAAGCACTTGCTGGACTTAGTAATACAGTAATTTTTTTATTTTGAAACTTTCTAACATCATTAAAAATAGAAATTAATGCATTTTGTAAAGTTCCAGATAAGCTAATTTTGACCTTTCCAATTAAATATTTTTTAAAAGTATTCATATGATTTCCAATAATATATGTTTTAATAATATTTTTTTTTATATTATTTATTGAAAATTTATCAAATTTTTTAGGTAATCCGCCTACAATCCAAAAAATATTCTCATTTCCCTCTAGAGCAAATTTACTTGCAGCAAAACTAGTGGCTTTGGAGTCATTGATAAAGATCATATTATTTTTTTTATAAAAAACCTCATGCCTATGATCCAAACTTTTAAAAGATTTTAATGATCTTAAGAAAGATTTCTCATTTATTTTTAGAACTTTAGATAATTCATAAACAAAACTTAAGTTTTCTTCATTTAAATCAAGTTTTAAATAATCATTATTAATTTTACTCTTTATTTTTTTAATTTTTTCTGTGTTTATAAATTTAATTTTACCAAGGTACTTATTTGACCTAAATTTTTTTAATAGCATTTTGTTATTAATAAAAGCTAAATGATTTTTTTTTTGAAGAGCAAATATTTTTAATTTTGAATTGATATAATTATCTCTTGAATTATGCCAATCCAAATGATCATTAGAAATATTTAATATCAGTGCATAATTTGGTCTTATAAATCTAGAATAAAATAATTGAAATGAAGAAGCTTCTATAATTATCAAAGGATTTTTTTTTAAGTTTAAACTGAGTATTGGTTTTCCTATATTTCCACCTATTAAAGCTTTAATTTTATTTTTTCTTAAAACATGCTCAATAATTTTGCATGATGTCGACTTTCCATTTGTTCCCGTAACTACTATTGTTTTTACTTCAGGGTTTAACATATAAAAAAGATCTATATCTGTAATAATTTTTCTTCTGTTTTTAATTAAAAACTTCTTAAGTTTAGTTTTTTCAACTTTGATGCCTGGACTTAATACAATGAAATCAACATTATTTATTTTTTTTAAAAAAAGTTTTTTTCCTTTTTTAAAATTTCTTCCAAAACGCTTTTTTAAAATTTTATCATTATCATCCCATCCAATATAATTTTTAAAATGATTTTTATTAAAATAGTCGATTACAGATAGTCCTGTTACACCTAGGCCATAAACCGCAAAACTTTTTTTGCTTAAATCTGAATTCATTTTCATTAATTTTTTAACGCAATTTCAGCGTGGCTAATCCTACTAAAGCTAATATAATAGCAATAATCCAAAATCTAATTACCACTGTGGACTCCGCCCAACCCTTTTTTTCAAAATGATGATGTATTGGAGCCATTTTAAATACTCTTCTTCCAGTTAATTTAAATGAAATGACCTGAATAATAACTGAGACAGTCTCCAAAACAAATAATCCGCCAACGATTGCTAAAACAATCTCATGTTTAACGATAATTGCAACTGATGCTATTGATCCGCCCAGAGATAATGAGCCAGTATCTCCCATAAATATTTTTGCTGGCGGAGCATTATACCAAAGAAATCCTAAGCAAGATCCAACGATTGAACCACAAAAAATTGATAATTCACCAACATTAGAAATATATTGAATTTGAAGATACTCTGCAAAAATTGTGTTTCCTACTAAATAACAAATCAATGAGAATGATAAAGCAACTAACATCACTGGAACAGTAGCTAAACCATCTAACCCATCTGTTAAATTTACTGCATTTGATGAACCAATAATTACAAAAATACCAAAAGGAATAAAAAATAAACCCATTTGCAAGATTAAATTTTTAAAAAAAGGGAAATATAAATTTGAAATACTTTCATGATCTGTGAAATAAACTAAAAATAAAATTGCTATTAAAGAAATAAAAAACTGACCTAAAAACTTAATTTTTGCATTAATGCCAGTAGAATTTTTAAATTTAATTTTAAGATAGTCGTCAATGAAACCTAATATCCCCAAGCTTGAACAAACAAAAAGAACAACCCAAATATAAATATTATTTAAATCTGACCATAATAATGTACTCACAATAATTCCTATCAAAATCATTAAACCACCCATAGTGGGTGTGCCACTTTTTTTTATTATATGATCGATAGGACCATCTTGTCTTATTGGTCCAGTTATTTGTTTCTTTGAAAAATATTTAATTAGTGGGCTTCCAATCAAAAAAATTATTATTAATGAGGTCACTACTGACAAGCCTATCCTGAAAGTAATATATTTAAATACATTTAAAAAAGAATAAGTGTCAATCAACGAAGTTAGGAAACTATAAAGCATTATTTGAACCCTTTAAAAAATTTTTTGAAATTTTATTTAATTTTGTTGCATTGGAACCCTTAATCATTAATAGGTCTCCGTTTTTTAAAGTTTTGGATATAATGGTATTAAAAGATTTAAGTTTTTTCACTATTCCTCCCTTTTTATTTTTTTTTAAAAACCTAAATGTTTGAGCTGCTTTATTCCCATAAACAAAAGTTTTATCAATATCACTATTATTTATTAACTTTGAGACATTTTTATGTAATATATTTGAACTTTTGCCAAGCTCAAGCATATCCCCAAAGAGAAAGTACTTGCTTTTGCCATTTTTTTTAATATTTGAAAAATTTTCTATTGCTGATTTAACAGATAAGGGATTCGCATTATAGCTTTCATCTATTAAGAAAAAATTCTTTTTAAATTTTTTGACCCTACTAATTTTGCCTCTTCCATTCAAAAATTCTTGATTTTTAAAAAATTGTTTTATTTTATTAAGATTTAAATTCAATTCACTTAAAACAGCAATGCAGCATAAAATATTAAGTATATTAGTTTTATTGGGGCTGTTTATATTTAATGGGATTATTTTTTTATTAATTAAAATTTTTATATTGATTTTATTCTTTGTTTTTTTAAGGCTTAAAAACTTAACATCAGATTTATACGAATATCCAAATGATATTATTTTGATATTATTTTTTTTAGCAATTTGTTGAAAATAATTAAAAAATCTATCATCTCTGTTCAAAATTATAGTTCCATTCTTTTTAATATTGTAAATAATTTCACTTTTAGCTTTAGCAATTTCTTTTATACTTTTAAAATTCTCTAAATGTGCTTCTGAAATGTTTGTGATTATTCCAATATCGGGCTTAACAATAGAGGAAAGTTTATTAATTTCATTAAACTTGCTCATTCCAATTTCAAAAACTCCAAAATTATCATTAGGATTCATATTACAAAGACTTAGAGGCACTCCATATTGATTGTTGTATGACTTAGGTGAAAAATACGTGCTGGAGTATTTTTTTAATACATTGCCAATTAAGGTTTTAACTGTTGTTTTGCCGGAACTTCCTGTAATTCCAATAAATTTGGCCGGAGATGTAGAGCGATATTCTTTGGCTAATAAGTTTAAAAAATTCATGGTATTTTTTGTTTTAATCATTCTTGAGTTTTTGTTAAGTTTTTTTGAGACAATGCAATAATTTGCTCCATTATCAATTGCTTCATCTAAGAAATCATGCGCATCATTCTTTCTGCCTTTGATGGCAATAAATAAATTATTTTTTTTAATTTTTTTTGAGTTAATTGAAACGCCACTAAAAAGATAACTATTTTTAATTTCTTTTATCTTTCTTAAAATTGATGCGTTATATTTCATTTCATTTAAATTTTTAATAATGTTTAATTTCGAATCTTTAAAATCTTTAACTATCTTGTGGTCACTTAAAAAAATTTTTCTTTTACCAAAATCTTGAAATGACTCATGTCCCTTTCCAGCGATCAAAATAACTTCATATGGGTCAGAATTTTTAAGAGCAAAGAAAATACTTTTTTTTCTGCTAGAAATTTCTTTTGCATTACAATTTTTAAGTACATTCATAATATCTTTTCTTATTTTTTTAGCACTTTCATTTCTTGGATTATCATCAGTTACATATATTTTTTCGCAATATTTTTTTGCAACCATTCCCATTAACTTTCTTTTTCCTTGGTCTCTTTCACCGCCGCAGCCAAAAATTATGGTAATTTTTTTTTGGAAATGTTCTCTTAGAGATAGTATAGCGTTTTCTAATGCATCAGGCGTGTGAGCATAATCTATAAATACTTTAGATTTATTTGATAAAGTTCTTATATGCTGCAACCTTCCGTTCACACTTTTAATTTTGTCAATTTTTTTAAATATATTTTCAATTTTCAGACCACATACTTTTGATGCTAAAATTGCCATGAGTAAATTTTTTATTTGTATTGAGCCAAAAAGATTAATTCTAAGTTTATATAATTTATTTTTATACTTAATTTCTAAAAATTGAAAATTTTTATAAATTTTATGATTTGTTATTTTAAATACCTTGCTTTCATGCCCAATAGCTAAAAGCTTTAATTTCCTCATCTTTTGAATTTTTTTAATTTTCTTAAACTCTTTAATTTCACTATCTGTAATTATTGTGGCTTTTTTATTAAGAAGTTTGTTAAATAAAATCAATTTTGATTCAAAATAATCACTCATATTTTTATGATAGTCTAAGTGATCGTGGCTTAAATTTGAAAAAATTCCAGCTTTGAATTTTATAAAGTTTAATCTTTTTTGTTTGAGTCCATGACTCGAAGCTTCAATTATCACATTTTCTATACCATTTTTTTTTATTTCTTCTAAATCTTTGTTTAACTCAAGAGAATCCAAAGTTGTTAGATTTCTCTTTTTTATTGCTCTATTCTTTTTTACGCCTAACGTTCCAATAAAGCCTACCTTTTTATTTTGTAAAAGAAAAATTTGATTAAAAAAATCTGATATAGATGTTTTTCCATTAGTTCCAGTTACTGCTACTATATTCTTAGGTTTTTTTTTATAATATTTTGAACTTAATTTGGCTAAGATTTCTCTCGTATCTTTAACTTTGATAAATATAGCTTTTTTATTTATTTTTATTTTACCTGAGTAAACAATTACCTTTGCTCCTTTTAAAATTGCCTCATTAATGAAATTATTACCATCGAAACTGTTCCCTCTTATTGAAACAAATAAATCTCCTTTTTTAACTTTTCTGCTATCTAGAGAAATATTTTTAATTTTTAGTCTAGAGATATCAGGCTTAAGATTACTAATTAGATTTCTTAACAACATGGTTGTCGTTAAAGTCGTTTGCATTTATGGCTAAAATAGGACCAATTTTTTCTATAATTTTGCCAGCAGTGTAAGCAGAATTCCACCCAGAATCGTTCCTTTTTACACCAGATATTTTTTTTCCTTTATAATCATAAACAATCTGTGGCGCAGCTTTTGGTTCATCAAATAGAACCATCAAAATATATTTTGGCTTTTGTGCTGGAAAAACAGAGATAAAAGACGTTAGTTTTTTATTTGTATATTTTCCATTAATATTTTTTTTTGCAGTTCCAGTTTTGCCAGCAACATAATATCCATCGACCTCTGCTAAAGTTGCTGTGCCGTAATCACTTGTCACAACTTTTCTTAAAATAGAATTTATTTTTTTACTTGTATCGTTACTAATTATTTTTTTTTTATCTTCATTAACGTTTTTGTCTTTTATCAGTGTTGGATTGACAATAAATCCTCCATTCGAAATTGATCCATATGCTAGAGCAGCTTGTAAAGGGGTGGTTGTAATACCGTGTCCAAAAGATACAGTTTCCAATTTACATTTATTTTTCCAATTAAAATTTAAAGGCGAACCCACTTCATTTATTTCCAAACTAGATGTATTGAGTAAGTTCAGATCTTTTAAAAATTGCTTTAAATTATTTTCTCCAACTTCTCTAGCAACTTTTATAGTTCCAATATTTGATGATCTAATTAAAATGTCACTTACGCTTAAATTACCCGGTAATTCATCATGTTCTTTAATAATAAACTTCGAGCATTGAATTTCTTTGGGAATATTCTTTATGATAGTTTCAGGGGACATTATTCTTTTTTCTAAAGCAAGTGCAATTGTAAATGTTTTAAATATAGATCCTAACTCAAAAACTCCTTTTGTTATTTTGTTTGTAAATTTACTATCTTTAATTTCTTGACGAACATTTAGATCATAATCTGGCAAAGAGATTAAAGATAAAATTTCTCCAGTTTTTATATCCATAAGGAGACTTGCCGCACCTTCTGCGTCAAAAGCTAAAGCAGATTCAGCCAATTCCTCTCTGATAAGATATTGCAAATTAATATCTAAAGATAATTGAATGTCTTCATTATTGTTTGATTTCAAATCTTTATCAAAATATTTTTCAATTCCGGAAATTCCCATATTATCTAAATCAATTTGACCTATAACATGACTAAACAAATTTTTGTGAGGATAAATTCTTGTCTGTGTTTTCTCAAATAACAAACCTTTTTCTCCAAGTGACCACAGCTTTTCTCTTTCTTCTTCGGTTATATTTTTCTTGATATAAAAATATTTATTTTTACTCAAATTTTTTTTAATTAGATCTAAATCTAATTCTGGATAAAGCATTTTTAGTTTTAAAGTAAAATGTTTTTTATCTTTAATTAGATTTGGTTTTATTGCAGCATGATATACATGAATATTTTTGGCAATTGTTTCTCCATTTCTATCCTGGATATCATTTCTCAAAGTTTTAAAAGAATAAAAATTTTGTGTTGTGAGTTTTGAAAACGGACTCTGTAATGATGTTATTAAAATCTTTATACTAAAAATAAAAATTAAACAAAAAAAAATAAAAAATAATAAATAAATACGATCTTCATTTATTTTTAAACCTTTGTTATCTGAACTGATTTGAGAATTATAATTATATTCTTGAAAGTAAAAACTTTTTTGATTTATTTTAGCTTCTTCACTATTTTCTTTTCTCATAAGTTTTATTTTTTATATGATATTTAGCTTCTTTAACTTTATAATTTAAAAACTCATCGATGGATAAAAATAATCTTTCACGTTCAAAAGTTGTATATTGTTCTGAGTTTAAGTTAAAAAGTTTATTGTTTAACTGCTCGGGACTAGAAAGGTAAGTATAGTCTGTTTCAGCATCGTTTAAATATTTTTGCAAAACTGAAATTTCTTTTTCTAATTTAAAAATCTGTTTTTCAAGATTTCTTGTCTTATTTTTTATGAAAGACGTAAAACTCATAAAAAAAAGAAAAATAATTAACGATAATAAAATAGGTTTTTTAAACATTTCTATTTTCAAGCTCCAAATAATTATAGAATTTTTTTTTCATTTCTTTAGGATCAAAAAAACTTTCCTCGCTTCTAGTAGCAAATCTCAGTTTGGCAGATCTTGATGCATTATTTTCAGAAATTTCTTTTTTACTGGGCTTAATTACTTTGTTTTTATAATTTTCAAAAAGAAATTTTTGTTGATCATTATTGTCGGGAAAATATCTCGATGATTTTGATCTATTTTTAGAATAATGATTAAAAAAAAACTTAACTATTTTATCTTCAATAGAATGGAAAGTAATAATTATTATTTTACCTCCTGCTTTTAAAATTTTAGCAGCATTTATTAAACCTTCTATTAACTCTGAAATCTCTTTATTGACAAATATTCTTATTGCCTGAAACGATTTTGTAGAAATATCAATTTTTTTATTAAAATCTTTTCTTTTACTTTTTTTAATTATTTCAACTAATTCAGGAACTTCTTTGATAGGTTTTTTTTTTCTTTCCTCTATAATTTTTTTTGAAATCCTGTAACTTTCTTTTTCTTCCCCTAATAATTTTAAAATATCATTTATCGTTTCTGCTCCAAAATTATTTATTAATTCATATCCAGAAATTGAGTTTAAACCCATTCGCATATCAAGTGAGCTTCTAGACTTAAAAGAAAAACCTCTATTAAGATTTAAAATTTGTAATGATGAAATTCCAAGATCAAATATAATAAAATCTACTTTAATATTGTTTTCTATAATTTTGTTAATTTCACTAAATTTTTTATTATAAAATTTAAACCTATCTTTGTATTTTTTTTTTGTTTGTAAAACATATTTTTCAGTATAGATGTCTCTATCTAATGCTATAACTTTAGTTCTTGGGTAGGATAGTATCTTGTTTGTATAACCGCCGGATCCAAAAGTGCAGTCAAGAAATTGACCGCCTTCCTCAGGCTTGCATAACCGCATGACCTCTTCTAACATCACTGGGTAGTGAGACAGATTTTTTGACGATGAAAGAGACTTCATCAGAAGAAATATCTTTAAAATTTCTGTTTACGTAGAAATGCTGGTATTTCAAAATCTTCTTCTTCTTCACTTTTTAAAACCTCATCATTACTCCCTGATGAAGATTTTGAAGTTTCATCATCAGAGAATAATTGGGGTGTAATTTCATCTTTAACTTCAGTCTCCTGAACATTTTCTGATGTAGCATCATAAACAGAAATGTTTCCTTCATCCTGGTTCAAACCTTTTTCAAAATACGCAGCATTTTCTAAAGATACACCATTTACAAGTTCGTCTTGCTGATTGTTTATAACTTCTTCTGTTTTTTCTGGGATTAAAGTATTTGGAGTATTTTCAATTTCATTTTCTAATTTCAAAGCTGTTGCGCCTTGTATAGATTCTAAATTTGGTTTTTCAGGAATATTATTAATAGTTGAAAAACTTTCTGAATATCCGGAATTTCTATTTTGTATTCTATGAACCATATTTACAACAGACTTGGAGTCAGGAGCCTCGCCATCTAATGCTGTTGCAACTATGGATACTCTCATTTTTCCTTGAAGATCGTTATCTTTTATTGCTCCAAATATAAGTTCTGCTTCCGGATCCACTTCTGAACGTATTTTGTTAACTGCTTGATCAACTTCAAATAATTTAACATCTTCTCCACCTGTGATATTAACCAGCAATCCTCTTGCACCTTTAAGAGAATAATCATCTATTAGAGGATTGTTTAATGCTAGTTCGGTAGCTGCGATAGCTCTATTTTCACCCTCAGCTTCTCCTGTTCCCATCATTGCTTTACCCATTGAGCTCATTACTGTTTCGACGTCCGCAAAATCTAAATTGATTAGCCCCGGTCTTACCATTAAATCAGTCACACTTCTAACCCCATTTTTCAATACATCGTTTGAAAGTGAAAAAGATCTTTCAAAAGTTGTAGCCTCATTTGCTATTTTAAAAAGATTTTGATTTGGAACAACTATAGACGCATCTAAATGTTTTTTTAGATGAGCCCAACCCTCCATGGCTCTTCTCATTCTTTTTGGACCTTCGTAAGAAAAGGGTAATGTAATTACACCTACTGTTAAAATATTTAATTCTTTTGCAGCTCTTGCAATGACATGGGATGCGCCTGTGCCAGTTCCACCACCCATTCCAGCTGTAATAAAAACCATGTTGGCACCTTGTAAATAAGTTACTATTTCATTTAAAGACTCGTCTGCTGCTGCCTGACCAATATCATGTTTTGCTCCGGCTCCAAGTCCTTTAGTCAAATTCATACCAATTTGAATTTTGGCATCGGCCTTATTATTTTTTAAATCTTGTGCGTCTGTATTTACAGCAACAAATTCAACACCTTTCATTCCATCTTCTATCATAGCATTGATAGCATTTCCTCCGGCCCCACCAACGCCCATCACTAAAATTCTTGGTTTTAATTCTCTTAACTCTCCACCACCAATGTTGATTGTCATACACCCTCCTTTTTAAATTTGTTGTCCCATTTCAAAGCAGACCTATTAATGTAAGATTTCTTTCTAGCAAGAGACTTAAATTTTTCAAATGAACTAGGATCCCACATTTGAAAAACTTTTCCTAAACCTACAAAAACAATACTCGATTTAATCTTGGCATGTTTTAACAATTTTTCTGGGATCGAAACTCTACCCTCGCTATCAAAATTTAAATTTATACTTTCTGAAAGAACTGAAGTAGCAAAATAATTTCTTTTATCTTCAAACGGACCTAAGGAGTCTATGCTTTCTGATAATTTTTCGATTCTGTCTTGAGCGCACGCATCTAGTGCGGCGTGATTAAAAGAGGGGTAGGTAATAAAACCGTTATAGCCCATAGAATTCAAATAAGCCCTAAAGTTGGATGGCACGGACACCCTTCCTTTCTTGTCTAACTTGTTCTCGTAACTTGACAAAAACATATTTCATCTTTCTCTCTAAATCTCCCATTCCCTTATATTTGGGAATTTATGGGATAGTATGGGTATATTTTAATATAGTCAATACCTATTTATTTGGGTTTGTTTATAAGGTTTATGGGCTATTTAGATACAAAACGGGAACATTGAGATTAGAGGCTAGGCAATCTATAAGCCGGGTTTTGTCATTTAAGATGTCATTTATCTAGATTTAAGTTCGCACTTAAATTCAAGCGACTAACCCTGATGACTAACTAAAGACTGTTTTTAGCTTACGCAGTGTCATCTCTTTTTAGTCTTGCTCCCAGTGGGGTTTGCCGTGCGTTTTTTGTTACCAAAAAACCGGTGCGCTCTTACCGCACCGTTTCACCCTTACCTTGATTAGGCGGTCTATTCTCTGTGGCACTATCCCTAAGGTCACCCTCGCCAGCCATTAGCTGGCACTGTGTCTCTATGGAGCCCGGACTTTCCTCCACTAATTAAAGTGGCGACAATCCAATTGCCTAGCAGCACTGCTATAATGAATGTGTAAAAAAAATCAAGTAATATTTGATTTTTTGGCTAAAAAACTGCTTATTTCCAATGTCTCAAAGTCTAAAACACCATCTATGTTACTCTGTCTGTATCTCCTTTGAAAATTTTTAGTTATTTTTTTTTTAAATTTTACTTTTAAATATCGATACCCTATCTTGTAAAGATTATTAAAAAAATCCTTATTACTAATATTTTTTATTTTTTTTTTATTCTTAGCGGTATTTTTGGGATAAATACCCAAACCATTATTAGATAAAAGACTCCACGGAAATTTTTCACCAGGATCTATTTTCCTCAAAGGCGCAATATCTGAATGACCAAGAATAAGGTTATTTTTTATCCTGTATTTTCTTTTTAATTTTTTACACAATTTAACCAATTGTTTTATCTGTATTTTAGTAAAATTTTGGTAGCCGTATCTGTGGCCTTTATTTGTTAACTCAATACCAATAGAATTAGCGTTTAAATTTTTATATTTTCCCCACCTGGATTTTCCAGCATGCCAAGCTATATTTTTATCCTTTACCAGATTAAAAATTTTACCATTTCTCCCAATTAAATAGTGGCAACTAACTTTTTTAACAGTTGAGGATAATTTTTTTAAAGATTCGCGTTCAGATTGCATTCCGGTATAATGTATAATTATTGATGTTATTCTTTTGTTACTTCGGGCTTTTAAATCAAAATTCGGGGAATAATATTTTGTAATTCGCATTAAAAAAAATATATAGCATAAAAATTGATGCTTAAATGTTTAAAAGTATTTATGAGTTTTATGGCTATTTCACTAGTCATTTTAGCAACAAACTTGCAAGCTGAGGAAAAGTATACGGCTAATGAGTGCTTCGAGAAGTTCAGCAGAGGCACGCTTAAATTTAATCAGGGGCTAGACAAGGCAATATTTAAACCAATTGCTAAAGGTTATAGGGCTTTACCAGTACCAATCAGAACCGGGACGTCAAACTTTATAGCAAATTTACGTTCACTGCTAACTTTTTCAAATAATGTTTTACAGGGAGATGTCAAAGGAGCTGGTAATACCGCTGGAAGATTCGTAATAAATACTACTGTTGGAATTTTAGGTATATTTGATCCTGCTTCCAAGATGGGGTTTGAGGATAAAGGAAAAGAAGATTTTGGACAAACTCTTGCTGTGTGGGGATCGGGTTCAGGTTGCTATTTTGTTTTGCCTGTTCTAGGACCAACAACCACAAGAGACGCTATAGGTTTGGTGGGAAATGTTTTTGTTGATCCAGTTTACCAATTAACTCATAATACAGAAACAGATATTGTGATCGGTAACGACAACCTCCAAGAACATAATTATTATTATTACAAAGGAACAGATGCGGTAGACTTCAGATCTAAAAACATTGAGTCAATCGACAGTTTAGAAAAAAATTCTATTGATTTTTATGCATCTGTTAAAAGCTTATATTTACAAAATAGAGCTCAAAAAATATCTAATTCGCCAATTTCTAATAAGGGCCAAGACGATAGTGATTGGGAAGAAATAGATAATCAATAAAATTGAATTATGAAAAGAGTATTAATATCTTTTCTTTTATTGTTTCTGATTTCGGTTTCAATTCAAACCAAAGTACTCGCCTATAGTTCTGATCCTGAAAAATTTATTTCAGAAATTATAGATGAAGCAAAAGTAATTTTAAGTAGCAATTCAAATCAAGAAGAAAAAGCAAAAAGGCTAACAGAAATAGCCATAAAAACTGTTGATGTGAAAGGTTTAGCTTATTATACCTTGGGAAAAAAAAGAAAAGAAATTAGTCCAGAAGAATTAAAAAAGTACGAGAGTTTATTTGAAAAATATTTTCTTAAAAGTTTTACTTCAAGATTGACAGACTATTCTGATCCAAAAATCAGTGTTTTATCTGCTGAAACTGTAAATGAAAAATATACAATCGTTAAAACATTGCTCCTCAAAACAGACAAAAAACCAGAAGTAAAAATTGATTGGAGAATTTATACTAAAGATCCTAATAATCCTTTAATAAGAGACCTTATTGTTGAGGGATTAAGTTTGGCGAGGACTCAAAAGGAAGAATTCGCATCTGTTTTGAGTTCGAATAATAATGACATAAATTATCTATTTAACACTTTAGAAGATTTCATAAAAAAATAAATGATCTATTACATTGTAATATCTTTATGGCTCATTGGCATGATGAGTGAATGATTGGTGGGCCCGCCAGGATTCGAACCTGGGACCAATACATTATGAGTGTACTGCTCTAACCAGCTGAGCTACAGGCCCTTATTTGTGTTTTACTAGGGAAACTTCGAGTGTTCAAGTATAACTTTTATCTTATTTTTTTTTAAGAATTAAAAATATGTTAAAAGTACAAAATTCTTCTAAAAACTTAATTCTGCTTAGTATTTTAAAAATAACCGTTAAGGGGTTTGTACTACAATTTTTTTTCAACATCTCAATTTGAAAATTTGATTTTTCAAATATATCTGTATAGTTCTTCAAAGAATACATGTTTAAACCAAGCTCTTGTATAGAGTTTATTTGTTTTAATTGTTTTGTATTTATTCTCTTAATCAAAATTGAGCTTGGAATTATTAAGTGAAACCATGGAAAAATAGCTTTGGTCAGTCCATGATCTCCATTAAAAAAATTATAAAGAGGTCCAAAGCCTGAATAAATTTTACCATTTGACTCTAAAATTTTATCCATAGATTTTAAAACACTATCAAGATTCAATGTGTGTTCAAATGCCTCTTTTGAAACTATATAATCAAATTTATTAAGTGTATTCCACGAATTTATATCGATTAATTTAAACTCTACTAAATTTTTATAATAAGGAAAATTTTTTTCTAAATTTTCATTAGCAAAATTTATATTTGATTTTTCTAAATCTATACCAATAATTTTTTTTGGTCTATATTTGGCTATATCAAGACACATTGCTCCATGGCCACAACCAAAATCTAATATTGTTTTATTTTTGAAATCCGGCTGACCACCCATTCTTTCCCAAAAATATTTTTGGCGACTTAATTCATTTTTAAAATAATCTAGGTCTTTTTTACTAAGCATTTAGAGATTAGTATATTCTTTGTTATTTTTCTAAGAAACTTTTAAGTTGTTTAGATCTGCTAGGATGTTTGAGTTTTCTGAGTGCTTTAGCTTCAATTTGCCTAATTCTTTCTCTTGTAACAGAAAATTGTAATCCTACCTCCTCTAAAGTGTGGTCGGTATTCATTCCAATGCCAAATCTCATTCTCAAAACTCTTTCTTCCCTGGGTGTTAATGATGCTAGAATTTTGGTAGTTGATTCACTTAGATTTGATCTGATTGCGGTATCAAGTGGCTGCAAAGCATTTTTATCCTCTATAAAATCTCCCAAACTACTATCTTCTTCATCCCCAACGGGAGTTTCCAAGGATACTGGTTCTTTAGAAATTTTTAAAACTTTTCTAACTTTTTCCAAAGGCATGGCTAATTTTTTTGCCAACTCTTCCGGGGTAGCTTCCCTTCCGAATTCACTCAATATCTGTCTTTGAGTTCTAACTATTTTGTTAATAGTTTCAATCATGTGAACTGGAATTCTTATTGTTCTAGCTTGGTCCGCGATAGATCTTGTTATGGCCTGTCTTATCCACCAGGTAGCATATGTAGAAAATTTATAACCTCTCCTGTATTCAAATTTATCTACCGCTTTCATTAAACCTATGTTGCCCTCTTGTATAAGATCTAAAAATTGTAAACCTCTATTTGTATACTTTTTAGCAATTGATATTACTAATCTTAGATTGGCTTCTACCATTTCTTTTTTTGCTATTCTAGACTCTCTTTCTCCTTTTTGAATTCTTCTTACTAGTTGTTTAAATTCACCAACCGTTAATTCAATTTTTTTACTAAATTCAATTAAACGCTCTTTTATATCGTTAAATTCTTTTCTGTGTTTTTTAAAGAAATTTTTCCAGGTTTTATTTTCTTTCAAAAAATTTTCAAATTTTGGGTTTATTTCATTTCCTATGTAATACTTGATGAATTCATCCCTGGAAATTTTATTCTCAATTGCAAGCCTTAATAAAACACCCTCTAACGACAAGATTTTTTTATTTTCTTTATAATGTGACTGAACTAAATCCTCTAATACAGCAGGACTTAATTGTAAATTTTTAAAGTCTTCAACTAAAATAGATTGAATTTTTTTTAGATTTTTATTTTTAGAAATTGATAATTCTTTTCCAGTAAGCATGCAGTTTAGTTTTTCAATTTGATATTTTTTAAGCTTAGAATAATTTTTTGCTAAACTTGTTATTAAAAGAATAATTTTTGGTTTAATTTCTTCCTCCATAGCGGCAAGAGAAACGTTAAATTCGTCTTCATTATCCGTATAATCTTCGGCTGATTTTTTTTCTTCTTCTGTTTGATTTTTTGATTTATCTTTATCTATTTTTTTGTTCTCTTTAAATTTTTTTTCATCTAAATCATTTTCTTGATCGTTGTTTTCAAAATCTTCATATGTAGAGTCTATATCGATAATACTTCTTATCATTAATTCGTTTTTTTCGAGTTGCTCTTTCCATAAAAATATTGATTTAGCAACTAAAGGGCTTTGGGTGAGTGCGTTAATCATTACATCCTTGCCGGCCTCTATCCTCTTTGCTATTGCAATCTCTCCGTCCCTTGAGAGAAGTTCGACCCCGCCCATTTCACGTAAATACATTCGGATAGGATCGTCACTTTTTTCTGATGTTTTCTCTGAGTCTGTATCGCTTTGATCTCTCTTATTACTAGCGGCACTATAGTCAGACTTTTTTGCTACAAAGGAAATTTTTTTATCAAATAGAATAAAGATAGCTTTTTCTAAATTTTCTGGTGAGCTGCCTCTTTTGCCCAAGGATTTTCCAAGTTCATCATAAGTAACGAAACCCCTATGTATCCCTTTGTCTAAAAGCCTCTCAAATGATTTGGTAATAAGCTTTTCTTTCATAAAATGGTAAGTGATATTACATTATATATAGAGACAAATTATTAAAAATCTATACTTAAATTAATCCTTATTTATTTGGCTTTTCAACTCTATCAAGTCGGATAGAGACTTTTCATCAAACTCTCTCATCAGTTTGTCCTCTTGCTGATCAATTTTTTTTGAAAATTTAATATCATTCAGCTCTTTAAGTAACTCATTCAATAATTCTACCTGTTCATCGTGATTTTTTTTTAAAAAAATATTTTTAATTACAGAATTTTGATTAATATCTTTGATTAAATTCAAATATTCTCTGCTTAACTTTGATATATTTTCCTCTTTTAATTCTCCTTTAGAAATTAAACTCAAAATTTTTCCCTTTATTTCATTTAAAATTTTTGTAGAAAAGTTAATGCCTTCTAAAATTTCAATTCTAGGAGATATGATTTCTGGATAGTTATAGATAATATACATTATTGAGTACTCTTTGATCTCCTCTTTGCTTAGATGGTCTTTTGCTATTGAGATTTTTTTTGTTTCACTAAGAATTCTATAATTTTTATTATTTTTTTTATTAAATTTAGATTTATCTCTTTGTAAAGGTGTCAATTTTTTAATTTTTTCTAAATAATGTTCTAAAATATATTTCTTCAAAGTTTCATCTCTTATTGAATAGCAAAGAGATCTAAACATTTTTTCAAATTTAGTAATTGCAAATGGATCTGACCTATCGAGTTTATTTAAATTAATTTTCCAAATAAATTCTTCAATTGATAAGTTTTTTTTTAAAAGTTTTTCAAAATCTTCTTTCCCTTTTGCTTTAATATAATCGTCAGGATCAACTCCATTTGGAAGAGATACAAAATTTATTTTGTTATTTTCTTTTATATATGGAAGAAGGTTTTCTGCTATACGTATAGCCGCTTTCTGTCCGCTAGAGTCTCCATCTAAACAAATAATAGGTTGAGAGAAAAATCTCCAAAGTAAATTAATTTGATTTTCGGTTAAAGCAATTCCTGAATTTGATACAACATTTTTTATACCAGACGAGTAAATGCTAATAACATCCATGTACCCTTCTACAACAATAACTTCTTGATTTCTTTTTGGATTAGATTTGGCCCTCTCAAGATTAAAGATATGCTTTCCTTTCTTATAGAATTCTGTTTCAGGAGAATTTATATATTTTGCTATTTTTTTATCTTCAATTATTCTTCCACCAAAAGCAATGATGTCGCCTACTATATTTTTAATTGGGAAAATTATTCTTGAATGAAACCTGTTTATAAATTTATTATATCTTTCATTTTTATAAAATAAACCAGTGTCCAAAATTTCTTTCTCATTAAATTTTTTAGATAGCTCATTATAATATTCAGAGTTTTCGTTAACAAAACCTATTTGAAATTCTATTATTGTTTCCTCACTAATGCCTCTTTTTTTTAAATAATCGAATGCTATAGAATTTTTTTCAAAAATTAATTTATGATGATAATTACTATATTCTTTTAAAATTTTTGTGTATGTCTGATATCTTTTTTCTTTCTCTAAATCTAAACTTGTAAATCTATAAGGTTGCATTCCAGCATCTGAAGCTAATTGTCTTACTGCCTCACCGAATTTTAGAGACTGGGTTTTCATAAGAAAATCAAAAATATTGCCATGTTCACCTGAGCTAAAACAATGATAAAACCCTTTCTCATCGCTCACTGTAAAGGATGGAGTTTTTTCAGTTGTGAAAGGAGAAAGGCCAATAAATTCCTTGCCTCTCTTTTTTAATTTAACCGTCTTGCTGACGACTTGTGAAACTTTTAATTTTAACTTAATTTCATCTAAATATTTTTTTGGATATTTCATATTACTTTAAATTATCCTTAATAATTTGACTTACTTTTGAAAAATCTAAAACATCAGAATACTCTTTTTTAAGCAAGCCCATTACCTTGCCCATATCCTTAATAGAACTGGCCCCAGACTTTTTTATAACTTCAAGACATATTTTCCTTGTTTCATCTTCACCGAGTTGTTTAGGAAGAAATACATTTATAATTTGGATTTCTTGCAATTCATTTTCCAATAATTCATTTCTGCCAGCTTTTTTGTATGCATCACAAGAATCATTCCTTTGTTTCACCATTTTTTTAAGAAGACTTACCAAGTCATTGTCTGGTAAAACCTTTTTATCCTTGATTTTTCTAGCAATCATTGTGTCTTTTATGGCGGCAATCACCAATCTTAATGTGGAGTAAGTTTTCTTATCTTGTGCTTTTAAAGCTTCACTTAGCTTGGCCTCTATTTTGGTTTGTAGGGACATATAATTTTAAACTTACTTTAATCACATTTTATCTTCAAAAGAAAAAAGAATGGGGTTGACGACTGTTGACCTTTTTCATATAAAGCGCAAAACCTTATTAAAAAGGATTTTCTTTAACTCATGAGTTGTATTTGAGACAGGTCATAAACAAAAAAAAAAATAATTCACATAATTTTTTTACAGGTATTTTAGTTTTTGAAGATGGGACCAAATTTTACGGTAATGGTTTGGGTTACGAGGGAAATGCTATTGGAGAAGTGTGTTTCAATACATCAATTACAGGTTATCAAGAAATAATAACAGATCCGTCTTATTCGGATCAAATAATAAATTTCACATTTCCACATATTGGTAACGTAGGTACAAATATTGAAGATAACGAAGCAGATAAAGCTTGGGTGAAAGGCGTTGTTCTCAATTGTGATATTACAGAACCATCAAATTATAGATCTATAAAAAAATTAGATATTTGGCTTAGGAAAAGAAAAATTGTAGGTATTTTTGGTTTAGATACTAGAGTTATAACTAACTATATAAGAGATGTGGGGGCTCCTAAAGGCACAATACAATTTTTAAAAGACGGAAATCATAACTTCAAAGATCTTTTAAACAAAGCTAGATCCTGGAATGGTCTTGAAGGGTTGGATTTAGCTAAGAAAGTAACTTGTAATAAAATTTATAAATGGAAGTCTTTGAGGACCTGGGATAAAAACAAAGGCTATACAAAAAATAAAAGAAATAAGTACAAAGTTATTGCAATTGATTACGGCATTAAAAAAAATCAATTGAGATGTTTTTCAGATATTGATTGTAGTGTAACTGTTGTTCCAGCTAATTTTCCTGCCGAAACAATAATAAAACTAAAACCTGATGGAGTATTTTTATCAAATGGTCCTGGCGACCCAGCAGCAACTGGTAAATATGCTATACCAATAGTAAAAAAATTAATTGAAAAAAAAATACCCATTTTTGGTATATGTCTTGGTCACCAAATTTTATCATTAGCGCTTGGAGCAAAAACAAGAAAAATGCCACTTGGACATAGAGGTGCAAATCATCCTGTAAAAAATTTAATAACTAATAAAGTTGAAATCACAAGCCAAAATCATGGTTTTGAAGTAGACTTAAAATCTATTCCTAAACAAGTCAAAGTTACACACAAATCACTATTTGATGGATCTATAGAAGGAATAGAAGTTAAAGAAAAAAGATTGTTTTCAGTCCAATATCACCCAGAAGCTAATCCTGGTCCTCAAGATAGTAAATATTTATTTGAAAAATTTTTAAACAATATAAGAAAAAGAAAAAATGGGAAAAAGAAAAGATATTAAGAAAATTTTAGTTATAGGAGCGGGTCCAATAGTTATTGGCCAAGCTTGTGAGTTTGATTATTCAGGCACACAAGCTTGTAAAGCTTTGAAAGATGAAGGTTATAAAGTGATTTTAATAAATTCTAATCCCGCAACAATTATGACCGATCCAAATGTTGCTGACAAAACCTATATTGAGCCTATCACATTAGAAATTCTTGAAAAAATTTTAATCAAAGAAAAACCCGATGCAATTTTGCCTACAATGGGAGGACAAACTGCTCTTAACTTAGCTATGGAAGCTGAAAAAAAAGGCATACTTAAAAAATATAAAATTGAACTGATTGGAGCAAACTCAAAAGCTATTGCAAATGCAGAAGATAGAAAAAAATTTAGAAAAAATATGATCGAAATTGGTTTAGATTTACCCAAATCAAAAATAGTTAATAATTTAAAACAAGCTACTCAGGTTTTAAAAAAGATAGGATTGCCAGCAATTATTAGACCTGCTTTTACGCTTGGAGGTTTAGGGGGTGGAATTGCGAAAAATAAAAAAGAATTTTTTAAAATAATAAAGAATGGGTTGCATGAGTCGCCGGTTAATCAAGTTTTGGTTGAAGAGTGTTTAGAAGGTTGGAAAGAATTTGAAATGGAAGTGGTTAGAGACAAAAGAGATAACTGTATAATTATTTGCTCAATAGAAAATTTAGATCCAATGGGGATTCATACCGGAGACTCTATTACCATTGCTCCTGCACTGACACTAACTGATAAAGAGTATCAAGTGATGAGGAACGCCTCGATAGCATGTCTAAGAAAAATAGGAGTAGAAACTGGAGGGTCAAATGTACAATTTGCTATCAATCCAAAAAATGGAAGAATGGTTATAATTGAAATGAATCCAAGAGTCTCAAGATCTTCTGCTCTAGCCTCTAAAGCAACAGGCTTTCCAATAGCAAAAGTAGCTGCAAAATTAGCCGTAGGATATACTCTTGATGAATTAAAAAATGAGATTACCAAAGTAACTCCTGCTTCTTTTGAACCTACTATAGACTATGTTGTTACTAAAATTCCAAGATTTACCTTCGAAAAATTTTCAACTTCAGCAGCTGTTTTGGGAACATCAATGAAATCTGTTGGAGAAGCAATGGCAATAGGAAGAAACTTTAAAGAATCTTTGCAGAAAGCATTGGTGTCCCTTGAAACAGGTTTCTCAGGTTTAGATCAAATATTTAATTTAAATAAAAAACAAATTGAAAAAAAACTTAAAGAAAATATACCAAATAAAATATTACTTGTGGGAGAGGCTATTAGAAAAAAAATAAACATAAAAAAAATACATTTATTAACAAAGATTGATCCGTGGTTTTTAAGTCAAATAAAAGAAATTGTTGAGTCTGAGAATAAAATCAAAAAAAATGGTCTTCCAAAAGGATTTAATGAATTTAATTATATTAAGTCAATTGGTTTTTCAGATAAAAAATTATCAGAGCTTTCTAATTTATCAGAAAAAGTAATCAGGAAAAAAAGATTTACTCTTAAAATTTTTCCTGTTTATAAAAAAGTTGATACTTGTGCTGCAGAATTTAAATCTTTTACACCTTATATGTATTCTTCATATCAGAGAAACTTTTCTGTAAATTCAGAGTGCGAAGCACAACCTTCAAATAGAAAAAAAATTATTATACTTGGTGGAGGGCCCAATAGAATTGGCCAGGGTATTGAATTTGATTACTGTTGCTGCCAAGCTAGTTTTGCTCTCAAAGAAGCAAAGTATGAAACTATAATGGTTAATTGCAACCCAGAGACTGTCTCTACAGATTATGACACTAGTGACCGTCTCTATTTTGAGCCTTTGATAGAAGAATATGTTTTTAATATAATTCAAAAAGAAAAATCAAAAGGAAACTTAATTGGAATAATTGCCCAATTTGGTGGCCAGACACCTATCAAACTTGCGAAATTTTTAAATGATAATAAATTTCCAATTTTAGGAACGCAATATTCGTCTATAGACTTAGCAGAAGATAGAAATAGATTTAGGAGTCTTTTAAGTAAATTAAATTTAAAACAAGCTGAAAGTGGAATTGCTAAAACTTTTCCAGAAGCATTAAAAATTGCTGACAGAATTGGATTACCTTTAATGGTTAGACCCTCTTATGTTTTAGGTGGGAGAGCTATGGAAATTGTGCACGAGAGAAAACAACTTAAAAAATTTGTTCAAGAAGCTTTTAAAGCAGCAGAAAAAAATCCAATTTTGATTGACAAATTTATAGACCATGCCATGGAAGTAGATGTAGATGCAATTTCAGACGGGAAACAAGTATTTGTTGCTGGAATCATGCAGCATATAGAAGAAGCCGGCATTCATTCTGGTGACTCGGCTTGTAGCCTGCCGCCTGTATCTATAAAACCTTTTTTAATAAAAGAAATTGAAAACCAAACTAGGAAGCTGGCTTTGGCTTTAAAAGTAAAAGGCTTAATGAATATTCAATTTGCTATTAAAAAAGATGAGATATTTGTTATAGAAGTAAATCCTAGAGCTAGCAGGACAATCCCATTCGTTTCTAAAGCAAAAAATCTACCATTTGCAAAAATTGCATCTAGAATAATGGCGGGAGAACAACTTTCTAAATTCAACTTAAGAAGTAAAACTAAAAAAATGTTTGCAGTCAAAGAAGCGGTATTTCCATTTAATAAATTCCCTAATAGTGATTTGCTGCTTGGGCCAGAAATGAAATCTACTGGAGAAGTTATGGGATTTGATAAAAATTTTGGAATGGCTTTTGCTAAAAGCCAAATCGCAGCAGCCAACTCTCTTCCAACAAAAGGATTGGCTTTCATCTCTTTAAAAAATAGTCACAAAGAGGAAGGCGTTGAATTAGCAAAACAATTAGTAAAGTTAAATTTTAAAATTTGTGCAACTTCGGGAACTGCGAAATTCATTAATGGACACGGTATAAAATGTAAAAAAATTAACAAAGTTAACCAAGGATCTCCTCATATAGTTGATGTTCTCAATTCAAAAAAAATAGCTTTAGTAATTAATACTGGCGGAGGAAACAGTGAGAGCCAGATAAGTGATGCTATAGCTTTAAGAAGAGCAACATTAGCTAATAAGGTGCCTTATTGTACAAATATGTCAACAGCACTCGTGTGTATTGAAGGTATAAAATCTTTAAACTCAAAGGATATGAAAGTAACTTCTCTTCAAGATATCTAAGTGCTACAGCTCATATCTTGACCACAACACAAAGGTGACTTTATTTTTCCATGATCATTTGGACATTTAGATATTTGGACCTTCTTGCCATCCCCTAGCTGTAAAAAATCATTCGCTAATGGAGAATTACACTTGCCACAAGTTGCGTTTACAGACATTCCACATTTTGAACATTCGTAAGTAGACATGTAAATATATTATACTATTAAATTTGTACTTTCCAGTCAGTTTCAAATGAAACATAGTTGATTTGTATGCAACGTCTCTCTTTTTTGATCTCTTTTTTCTCCATACCATGCCACGTATTTGGACCACTCGAGAAAAAATAGCCATAGTTATCTTTATAGGGAACTGTTTTTACTTTAATGAGTTTTTCATCATAAAAATCGGTGCCTAAATTTTCTGATTCATTAGAAGGATTCACAAATATCAAGGATGATAAAAGTTTTTCTTTTATATCGCAGTGAGGCTTAAGCCAAAAACCTTGTCTATCACAAATTACTTCGAGTCTCACATAAGAGTTTGACAGATTTTTTCCTATCAATTTACCAATATGTTCATAAACATTTTTTGAGCATAATTCATTTATAAATTTTGAAAGTTGAGGAAAATTTTTTGAATTTTTTTTTGTTACAAAACATCTATATTTTTTTGCTTTTCCGCCAGATTTAATTCCTTCTCTATATTTCCCCTCCCCGCCATCAATGGCTCTAGTCCCATCGTAATTTAAACCGTCACTAATTGGGTTTGCTATCTCTGCATTACAAACTTCTTTGATTGCTAATTCAGTCAGAGGTTTATTTATAGCCCAATGTTTAAAGGGTTTGTCGTAAGACTCCAATCTTGATTTTAAAGAATTAAATAATTCCATTTTTTTTCATCTTTTCTTTGACTAATATAGCAGCTTTACTCACTTCATCTAGCCCGTTATAAGTCCAATGTTCTATTTTATCTTCTAAATTTCTTATTATACCAAGGTCCTGAAATAATTTATAAAATTTTTCAAATCTGTGAATACTTCTTTTGTTTGTCATTTGAGAAACATACACTGGTTTTCCAGTAATAGCAGCCTCTGAGATCATAGAGGTAGAATCGCAGGTAACAATAATTATATCCGCAAGTCCTAATGAAGATAAATAGGCTTTTTTATCTCTTTCTTTGATTACCAAATGATCTTCATTAAAATAATTGTAAGCAAGCTTTATAATATTTTCTGGTGTTCTGTATGATGGAATTATAATTAGTTTATATTTTGATGAAATAAACATATTTTTGATTTTTGCAAACATTTTATCCAATTGTTTTTCTGAGAAATTATAATATTTGTTTGGACCTCCAATTACAAAAGTAACAACTTTTTTATCCCCTTGATTAGGTTTTAAGTAATTAATATTTTTCTGGATTTCTTTAGTTGTTAGATAATGTATGGCGCCTTTAGTTTTAATTACATTTTGCCCCGATAAATTATCATGTTCTGGACAAATAATTGAGTCAAAATTATTTAAATTTACTTTTGGGTCTTGTATATGAATATTAAATACTTCATTTTTAAATCTTCTTTTTAATAAAATTGATGGAATAACACTTTTTCTTCCACAAGAAATTATTACTTTAGAGTCGCAAATAAATTTTTTTTCTAGAATACCTCCAAAAACTGGTGTTAGCTTGGTAGGGATTAAATTCCAAATATTTTTAAGTTGTATTTTTTCGTGCCTAAAACTTAAGCCTAAAGCGTTAGCCAGGCCCTCGGCTTGACTTATCATACCATGCATACCTTGGGTCAAAAGAAGTGCTTTTAATTTTAACATTTATAACTATATATAAATATCATGAATAAAAAGTCTACTAAACATACAAAAGTGTTGATTCTTGGATCTGGACCGGCAGGCTACACTGCAGCTATTTATGCGGCAAGAGCTATGCTTAAACCAATATTAGTATTTGGATCCGAACCAGGGGGTCAATTAACCACAACAACTGATGTTGAAAATTTTCCAGGATATTCAAAAGTAATCCAAGGACCGTGGTTGATGGAAGAGATGAAAGGTCAGGCCAAAGCTGTTGGTACTGAAATGATTCAAGATCATATAAGCAAAGTAGATCTTTCAAAGAAACCTTTTGAGGCAATAGGTGACAGTGGTCAAATTTATACAGCTGATAGTTTTATAGTTTCAACTGGTGCCCAAGCTAGATGGTTAAATTTAAAATCTGAGACAGAATTCAGAGGTTTTGGAGTATCAGCTTGTGCAACTTGTGACGGTTTCTTCTTTAAGGAGAAAGAGGTTGCGGTTGTTGGTGGGGGTAATGCTGCAGTTGAGGAAGCAATATTTTTAACAAAATTTGCATCAAAGGTTAAACTCATTCATAGAAGAAATGAATTAAGAGCAGAAAAAATGCTTCAAGCAAAATTAAAAGCAAATAAAAAAATTGAAATTTTGTGGGATAGTGTTGTTGAAGATGTATTGGGAGAAAAAAACCCAAAATCAGTTAAAGGTATAAAAATTAAAAATCTTAAAACAAACAAAGTTAGTGAGCTTAAGATAGATGGACTTTTTATTGCTATAGGGCACGATCCGGCTACTTCACTTTTTAAAGGCCAATTAAATATGGATAAGGAAGGTTATATAGTCACCGAACCTGATTCTACAATTACTAACGTACCTGGGGTCTTTGCAGCCGGAGATGTAAAAGATAAAATTTTCAGACAAGCAGTGACTGCAGCAGGTATGGGCTGTATGGCTGCACTTGAAGCTGAAAAACATTTGTCATCAAAATGAGCGATAAAGTTTTATTAACAGGAATAAGTGGATGGATTGCCAAACATACTTCGATAGAATTATTAAATTCTGGCTATGAAGTTTTAGGAACAGTAAGAAATAAAAATTTAGTTGAGCAAACAAAAGAAACTATAGGCAAATACGCTTCTATTGATAAATTGTCATTTGTTGAGTTAGATCTTATAAAAGATGATGGATGGAATGAAGCTGCAAAGGGATGTAAATATATATTTCATATTGCTTCTCCTTTTCCGATGAAAGTTTCAAATAATAGAGAAATTTTGTTGCCCCCTGCTGTAGATGGAACATTGAGAGTTTTAAAAGCCGGAGTAAATGCGGGTGTTGAGCAAATAATTAAAACTTCCTCGATTGTTGCAATGTTTAGAAAACCTAACAGAAGCAATCCTTATACTTTTGGAGAAAACGATTGGACAGACGAAAATTGGATAGAGGGTGTAAATGATTATTTTTTATCAAAAACAAAAGCAGAAAGAGCTGCTTGGGATTTTATGGAGGGTAAAGGATTAAAAAACAAATTAACAACAATTAATCCTGGTGGGGTATTTGGTGATGCTTTAGATAAAAAAGGGGGTACATCAATAGAATATGTTAGGCAATTTATGGCCGGTAAATTTCCAGGCGCGCCTAAATTCGCAGTTTTAATTTCTGATGTTAAAGATATAGCAAAAGCTCATGTGGCCTGTATTGGTAATAAAAAAGTTGGTGGAAGGAGATTAATTGTTGGAAAGGAAGTGAAAAGACTAGTTGAGTTATCTCAATTGATTGCCGAAGCGATGCCTGAATATGCTAAAAAACTTCCGAAAAAAGAACTTCCAAATTTCATGGTTAAATTAATAAGTTATATAGATTCAAGCGCTAAAATGATGATACCGGATCTAGGAATTTTAATGCAAACAGACACTTCTTATGCTGAAGAATTGCTGGGTTTTAAGTTTAAACCTGCAAAAGATTGCATGGCCGAGAATGCTAGATCAGTTGTAAGATTGGGATTAGTTTAAACTTTCACAAAATGATTTAATTCTGTCTAAAGCTTTTTTAAGATTTTCCATGGAGGTTGCGTAAGAAATTCTGAAATATCCATCTAAACCAAATGCAGATCCTTGGACTACTGCCACTTCTGCCTTCTCAAGTAATTTTTCAACGAATTCTTTGTCTGTTTTCAGCTTGGTTTTATCTCCTAATAATTTCTTGCAATTTGGAAATACATAGAAGGCTCCGCTAGGTTTTAAACAGCTCAGTCCATTTATACTGTTTAAGGTTTTAACTACAAAGTCTCTTCTTTCCTTAAAAGAGTCTGATCTAGTTTTTATAAAATCTTGAGTTCCATTCAAAGCCTCTACAGCTGCTGCCTGACTAATTGATGAAGGGTTTGTTGTGGATTGTGACTGAATTTTTGCCACAGCTTTAATTATATCTTGTGGTCCCGCACCATAACCTATTCTCCATCCTGTCATAGAGTAAGATTTGCTTACGCCATTCATTGTTAAAGTTCTATCTTTTAAAGATTCTATTTGTGCAATTGTAAAAAATTTAAAATTGTCATAAGTTATATGTTCGTAAATATCATCACTTAAAATAAAAACGTGTTTATTGTCTTTTAATATTTTTGATAATTCTTCAATTTCTTTTTTTGTGTAACATGAGCCGGTAGGATTTGAAGGTGAATTTATAATCAGCCACTTCGTTTTTTTTCCAATTGCTTTTTTTAATTCTGTTGGGGTTATTTTAAATTCATTTTCTTCTGAACACTTAACTATTTTGGGTGTTCCGCCAGCTAATAAAACCATATCAGGATAAGATACCCAGTAAGGTGCTGGGATTATGACTTCATCTCCCGGATTGAGTGTTGCCATGAACACATTATAAAGAACTTGTTTACCTCCAGTTCCAACAGAAATTTGATCAAGTTCGTAAGATAAATTGTTTTCTCTTTTAAACTTTCCCTGGATAGCTTTTTTTAATTTTGGAGTTCCATCAACAGCTGTATATTTGGTATCACCTTTTTTTATAGCCTCTATAGCTGCCTCTTTAATGTTGTCGGGGGTATCAAAATCAGGTTCTCCGGCACCAAGACCAATAACGTCTTTGCCGGCTGCCCTCATTTCTCTTGCTTTTGAGGTAACAGCTATGGTTGGTGAGGGTTTAATTCGCTTTAAACTATTGGAAACTATGCTCATTGAAATTTATAATATTTTGTTATTATTAACACAAAATGCAAAATACATACCAAGAAAAAATAGATAATTTAGAGGCTAATAACGCTCCTGTTAAGAAAAAACTTGAAGGCGGAATTAAGTTTAAAATTAAAAGTAATTTTCAACCTGCTGGGGATCAACCTGAAGCAATTAAAAAGATACTTAAAAATTTAAAAGATAAACAGAGTGAACAGGTTCTGCTGGGTGTCACTGGGTCTGGAAAAACCTTTACTATGGCAAAAGTAATAGAATCTTCAAATCGACCTGCTTTAGTTTTAGCACCGAATAAAACTTTAGCTGCACAATTATACGGCGAAATGAAAAGTTTTTTTCCAAATAATGCTGTTGAGTATTTTGTGTCTTATTATGATTATTATACTCCTGAGGCATATGTTCCAAGGTCAGATACTTATATAGAAAAAGAGGCTTCTATAAATGAACAGATAGATAGGATGAGGCATTCGGCAACTAGATCTTTGCTTGAAAGAGATGACGTAATTATTGTAGCTAGTGTTTCTTGTATTTATGGACTTGGTTCAGTTGAAGCTTATAGCAAGATGACATTGGCGTTAAAAAAAAATTATGAATATGAAAGGGAAGAAATTATTAAAACATTTGTTAATTTGCAATATAAGAGAAATGATCAAAATTTTTTCCGAGGTACTTTTAGAGTTAGAGGAGAAAATTTAGAAATATTCCCATCACATTTAGAAGATAGAGCTTGGAGATTAAGTTTAAATGGAAATAAACTAGAAAAAATAGAGGAATTTGATCCTCTAACGGGAGACAAAACAAACGATTTTGCGGTAATAAAATTATATGCTAACAGCCATTACATAACTCCAAAACCAACTATTGATCAAGCTATTAAAGAAATTAAAAAAGAATTGGAAGTGACTTTAGAAGATCATAAGACAAATAATAAACTTTTAGAAGCACAGAGATTGAGAGAAAGAACTAAGTTTGATCTTGAAATGATAGAAGCAACAGGAACATGTGCGGGAATTGAAAATTATTCAAGATTTTTATCTGGAAGAAATAAAGGGGAACCTCCGCCTACTCTTTTTGAATATTTTCCTGACAATACTATTATATTTGTAGATGAAAGCCACGTAACTGTCCCTCAATTAAATGGTATGTACAAAGGTGATCACACGAGAAAGAAAACTCTCGCTGAGTATGGTTTCAGATTACCTTCCTGTATGGATAATAGACCATTAAAGTTTGAAGAGTGGGATGCTATGAGAACTCAAACTGTTTTTGTATCCGCCACTCCTGGGCCTTGGGAACTAAAACAAACTCAAAATAAATATATAGATCAAGTTATAAGACCAACAGGCTTAATTGATCCACCCGTTGAGATACGACCAGCGAAAACTCAGGTTGATGATTTATTCCATGAGTCTAACAAAGTTATTGGTAAAGGATATAGAATTTTAGTTACAACTCTTACAAAAAAAATGGCAGAAGATTTAACAGAATATCTTCACGAAAACGGTTTGAAAGTAAGATATATGCACTCAGACATAGATACACTTGAGAGAATTGAAATTATCAGAGATTTACGAATGGGTGTTTTTGATATTTTGGTTGGTATCAATCTATTAAGAGAAGGATTAGATATACCAGAATGTGCATTAGTTGCAATTTTAGACGCAGACAAAGAGGGTTTTTTAAGATCAGAAACCTCATTAATTCAAACCATTGGTAGGGCTGCGAGAAATGTAGATGGCAAAGTAATTCTTTATGCAGATAAAGTAACAAAAAGCATTGATAAAGCCATTAAAGAGACTGATAGAAGAAGAAGTAGACAGGTTGAATATAATAAAAAAAATAATATTAGTGCAGAGTCGGTCAAGAAGGAGATTAATGATATTTTAGAGTCAGTTTATGAAAAAGATTACATAAAAATTAGCGAAGGTTCGAATGTTGGTGGAAACTTAAAAAAACACCTTAAAGCACTAAATAAAAAAATGAAAGAAGCAGCATCAAATTTAGAATTTGAGGAAGCAGCAAAAATTAGAGATGAAATTAGAAAATTGGAGACAAATGAACTTGAAATTAATTTAAATCCAAAAATTTCTCAGTACAATTTGAATAAAAAAGTATATCCTCAAGGAAGGTCTAAAATGGGAATGCCAGGCACTAAACCAAGAAAATCTATTAAAAAATGGAAGCCAAAAAAATAATTATAACTGGTGGTGCTACTAGAATTGGTTCAGCTATAGCAAAAAGTTTAGCTGGGTACGATATTGATATAATAATTCATTTTAACAAATCAAAAAAATCAGCACAACAATTAAAGTCGGAACTAGAAGAAATGGGTAGTAAGGTTCATTTAATTAAGGCAGACTTAAGTAAAATTAATCAAGTTAAAAAAATAGTGCCATTTGCTCACAAAAAAATGAAAGGTTTAGACTGTCTAATTAACAATGCATCTTTATTTGAAAATGATGATTTGGAAAATTTTAGTGATAAAGGTTTTTCAAAACATGTAGATGTAAATTTAAAAGCCCCAGCATTTTTAATTAAAGATTTTAAAAGATATGTGAAAAATAAAGAGGCAAACGTTATAAATATTATTGATCAAAGAGTAAAAAAACTTACTCCTTTCTTTTTTTCATATACTTTGAGTAAAGCTGCACTTGCAACACTCACAACTACTGCTGCTATGAAACTTGCTCCTAATATAAGAGTAAATGGAATTTCGCCAGGTCCAACTTTAAAAAATAAGAGACAATCAGAAAAACATTTTAAAGCTCAATGGAAATCTACAATCCTTCAAAAGCAAGTTGATTTAAATAATATATGTGCATCAATTAAATATTTCCTAGAAAATGATAGCATTACAGGCCAAATAATTAGTGTAGATAGTGGCCAAAGTTTAGCGTGGAAAACACCTGATATAATTAAATCAAAAGAATGAAAATAATTAAATTTAAACAAAAAAGATTTTATAGTTATAAAAGAAAAGTTCTAATAAAGGATTTAGTATTAAAGATTTCTGTAGGAATTCATAATTTTGAAAAAAAGAAAAAACAAAGAGTAAAATTTAATTTAGTTATAAATATTGATCAGAATCTTATTCCAAATGATAAAGATTTAAAAAGTATAATTAACTACGAACAAGTAATTAAAGCTATTAAAAAAATTACTTCTAGAAAGCATTATCCGCTACTTGAGACTTTGGCAGAAAAGATATTCTTAAAGCTTTTTGAGAATTTGAAAATAAAAAAAATTCTTTTAAGAATTGAAAAATTAGATGTCATTAAAAATACAACTTCAGTTGGAATTGAGTTAGAAAAAACTAGAACAAATGAGTATTGAAAAAGGTAAAGATATAATTCGAAAGAAGATAGTAAATCTCACAAATAATCCTGGTGTTTATAAAATGCTGAGTGATAAAAGTGAAATTCTTTATGTTGGCAAAGCCAAAAATATTCCAAATCGTTTGAAAAGCTATATTTCAGAGAGTCACCTTCCAATACGAACAGAAAGAATGCTCTCACTAACAAGAAGGCTTGAAACTACAACAACAACAAATGAGAGTGAAGCTCTATTATTAGAAGCAAATCTAATCAAAAAGCATAAGCCGAGATTCAATATTTTATTAAGAGATGATAAGTCGTTCCCGTATATTTTTATTGGTCAAAAAGATAAATGGCCACAATTAACAAAACTTAGAGGAAAAAAAAATAGAGAGGGATATTATTTTGGACCTTTTGCATCCGTAGGATCAGCAAACTGGACAATTAAAATTCTTCAAAAAATATTTTTGTTAAGAGTTTGTGATGATACAGTTTTCAAAAATAGGGATAGAGCATGTATTTTATATCAAATCAGAAGGTGCTCCGCACCTTGTGTGGGCAAAATTGAGGAAGAAAGTTATAAAAATTTAGTCGGTGATGCAGTCGATTTTATCTCCGGTAAATCACAAAGAATTCAAAAAAACTTATCTACAGAAATGGAGAAAGCTAGCAAGGATTTAGATTACGAAAAAGCTGCTATCATTAGGGACAGAATAAAAGCACTAACACAAATTCAATCTTCCCAAAAAATAAATCAAACAAACCTTAAAGAAGCGGATGTTGTATCTGTTTTTAAAGAGTCTGGTAAGACTTGTGTTCAAGTTTTCTTTTTTAGGTCAAAGCAAAATTGGGGTAATCAGGCTTTTTTTCCAAAACATGATCCTGACGAAAAGGAGGAAAAAATTTTATCATCTTTTTTAGGTCAATTTTATGAAAACAAAACTGTACCTAAGCTTGTTCTTTTAAATATTGAAATTTATGAAAAGGCTTTATTAGAAAAAACATTCTCTAGAAGAGAAAAGAAAGAAATAGTAATTAAAAAAGCCGCTACTAAAGACGAAAAAATTGTTTCAGAAATGGCTAAGAAAAATGCCAAACAAGCTTTAACACAAAAAATTTTGGAGACCGAGAGTAATTCAAAATTGATAGATAAACTTTCTGATAAATTTAATTTAAATTTTAACGTTAATCTTATTGAGGTATATGATAATAGCCACGTGCAAGGATCAGATTCTGTGGGTGCACTTATTACTTTTGGCAAAGAGGGTTTTATTAAAAAAAGATACAGAAAATTTAATATTAAATCTGATGCGGTCAAAGGTGATGACTACGGCATGATGAAAGAAGTTTTAAATAGAAGATTTGTAAGAGCGATTAAAGATGAAAATACTAATATGACACTACCAGATTTAATATTGATAGATGGTGGCAAAGGCCAATACTCTGTTAGTAGAGAAGTTTTAAATGACCTTGGTCTTCATGAATTACCAATAATCGCTATTGCAAAAGGAAAAAATAGAAATGCAGGTGATGAGACTTTTTTTCATGATAATAAAATTGTTAAGTTCAAAAAAAATGACCCTACCCTTTTTTTTCTTCAGAGACTTAGAGATGAAGCACATAGATTTGCAATTAGTACACATAGAGCCAAAAGAAGGAAAAATTTAAGCAAATCTTTACTTGATCAAATTTCAGGAATAGGTAGAAATAGAAAAAGATCTTTGCTTCATCACTTTGGTTCTGCAAAATCAGTTGAGTCTGCAAGTTTTGAAGATTTAAAGTCTGTAGAGGGAATCGAGGAAAAAATGGCAAAAAAAATTCATGATTTTTTCCACGATAACTAATTATGAAAATAAAAATACCCAATATATTAACAATAGGCAGAATAATTATTGTCCCAATTTTTGTTTTTTCGTTTTTTATTCCTGGAATAGTCGGTGATTTAGTTCCATTTTTTCTTTTCATTCTAGCAAGTTTTACTGATTACTTAGATGGTCTTTTAGCTAGGCTTTACAAAGAAGAGTCTAAGTTGGGAGAGCTTTTAGATCCAATTGCAGATAAAATTTTAGTTTCTGCAGCTCTAGTTTTATTAGTAATGAATGGAATTATTAAAAACTACGAGGTAATCGCTGCTATCATCATATTAACTAGAGAAATATTAATATCTGGATTAAGAGAGTTTTTGGCAAAACAGGCGGTATCGATGCCGGTTTCAAATCTTGCAAAATTTAAGACCTTCATTCAAATGTTTTCTATAGCAATTTTATTAACTGGGGATACGGGGAATAAGCTTATAAATTTCCAAGATTATAATGCACAAACTATAGGAATAATTTTGTTGTGGCTTTCAGCTTTTTTAACTTTGTATACAGCTTATGACTATTTTGCTAAAGGTATTATTAGTGCGATGGATGATGATGAAAAGAAATGATTTATGTCCCTATCTGATATCAATATAAGAGAAAGAAAATTTCACAATGAACTACATGCTTCCGGTCAAGAAAGATCTCAAAATAAATTTTACAAGGCTTTATATCATTTATACAGCGATTTTATAAATATTTTACAGGTTAAAACCAAATCCGCAGAAGTGCTAGATTATGGTTGTGGCATAGGAAATTTTGCTGAACAAATTAGCGCTTTTAAACCAAAGAAAATTATTGCAATAGATATCTCTGAAGAAGCAATTAAAAAAGCGAAAAATAGAAAACAAACGAATAATAACAAAATAGACTACAGAGTTGATAATTGTGAAAAACTAAGTTTGGATAAAAATAGTTTTGATTTAGTTTATGGTTCAGGAATACTTCACCATCTCAATTTGGATAAATCTTTAAATGAGATTAATAGGGTGCTTAAAAAAAACGGAACTTTAATTTTTGTTGAGCCTCTTGCAACAAATCCATTCATAAATATTTATAGAAAATTTACTCCTAAAGCTAGATCAGAAGATGAACACCCATTTAAATATGATGACATAAATCTTATTAAAAAAATGTTCAAAAATGTAGAGATAAAATATTACGGATTTCTAACGCTAATTTTATTTCCACTATATAAATCTCCAGCAGAGTCAAAATTATTTGGGGTAATAAGTAAAATTGATAAGTTCTTATTAAGTCAAAAATATTTAAAATTTCTTGCCTGGTCAGTAATAATTAGCGCAGAAAAGAGTTAGGCTGCAGCTTTCTTTCTTACAAGATTTTGATAACTTTTTGATAAATCTTTAATTAACTCGCATACATTAAATTTAAATTTATCTATCTCGGAAACTGGTGTTATTTCTGCAGCTGTTCCAGTTAAAAAACATCCCACAAAATTGGACATCTCATCAGGTTTTATTTTTCTTTCGACTATCTTTATCCCTTTAGATTTTGCAATAGAAATAACGCACTTTCTTGTTATTCCATCTAAAAAAGAGTCAGGAATAGGAGTATGGAGAGAACCCGATTTATCTTTAAAAAAAATATTTGCACCAGTAGCTTCCGCTATGTTTCCTTCATGATCCAACATTAAAGAGTCTGTGTAACCTTTTCTTTCAGCTTCGTGTTTTGATAAAGTACAAATCATATATAAACCTGCAGCTTTAGTATCCCAAGGAACAGAGTTAGGCGATGGCCTCCTCCATGATGAGATGTCTAACTTTATTCCATTTAATTTTAACTTTGGATCAAAGTAGGAACCCCACTCCCATGACGCAACAGCAACATGTATCTTATTTTTTTGTGCTGAAATTGCCATCATCTCACTACCTCTCCAAGCGACAGGTCGAACATATCCGTTCTTGACTTTTTGAGCACTTACAATTTCCTTGCTTGCATTGTTTATTTCCTCTTCTGTGTAAGGCATTTCGATACCCATTCTTTTTGCTGAGTAAAACAATCTATTAGTATGTTCTTCCAGTTTGAAAATTTCACCATCATAAACTCGCTCCCCCTCAAAGACACAGCTTGCATAATGTAGCCCGTGACTTAAAACATGCACTTTTGTATCTTTCCACTCAACCAGCTCGTTGTTGAACCAAATTTTACCTGATCTTTTATCGTAAGGAATTGTGTCCATTAAATTTAAATTAAATAATTTTTTCCTAACAAAAAAGTATAATTGTTGATAAAATAAGTCAATATATCTGACCAAAAAATGAAAGATTTACTCTATCTAAAAGATGAACAGATAAAAGATTGCATTAAATTACTTTTTTATGCTTATAGAGAAACGTTCTCAGATCCTAAAGAGATTTTAAAAAAAAATTCTTTGGGGTCGGCTCACTATAGAACTTTGTACTTGGTTGAGAGAAATGAAGGAATAAGTGTAAATGAGCTTTTATTGAAACTCAAGATCACTAAACAAAGCTTAAATAGAGTTTTAAAAGATCTTAAAAAATCTAAAATAATAAAACAAGTTAAAGACAAGGCTGATACAAGAAGAAAACTTTTATATTTAGACCAGGTTGGAAAAGATTTTTATAAGCAAGTATTTGCAACCCAAAAAAAACGTTTCTTCAATGCTTTAAAAAATTCAAATTCAGATTCGGTCATACATTTTAAAGAGGTATTAAAAAAAATTATCAATGGAAAAGAATAAATTTCATATTTTAGTTGTAGATGATGATGACAAAATAAGAGAGTTGATAAAGCAGTTTTTAATTGAAAAAGGTTTTATTGTTTCTTCTGCGGTGGACTCACTGGATGCTAAATCAAAATTAGAAATATTTAATTTTCATTTAATTATTCTTGACGTTATGATGCCTGGACAAAGTGGTTATGAACTAACAAAAGAGCTGAAACAAACAAAAAATATACCTATCATTTTACTTACAGCCAAGGGGGAGGTAGAGAGTAGAATTCATGGTCTTGAATTAGGTGCTGACGATTACCTAGGAAAACCTTTTGAACCACAAGAATTATTACTAAGAATAAAAAACGTAATAAAAATGAATTCTAATTTTAGTATTTCTAACTTAACAAAAATTGGTGAGGCTGAGTTAAATTTAAATAAAATGACAATCAAACTTGGTCTGAAGACCAAAAAGATTAATTCTTCAGAAAAAAATGTTCTTGTTAAAATGCTTGCATCTCCTGGAAAAATATTTTCAAGAAATGACATTGGAAAAATTTCTAAAATTTCTAAAGAAAGATCAATTGATGTAATGATAACAAGATTGAGGAAAAAAATTGAAACTAATCCAAAAAATCCAAAATTTCTACAAACTATAAGAGGATCTGGTTATGTCCTATGGACTAAATAAATTTTTGAAAAAAGTATTGCCTAAAGGACTTTTTTATAGGGCTCTAATTATTGTAGCGGCTCCTGTGATACTTTTACAAATTACAATTTCGGTGGTTTTTTTTGATAGTATATGGATCAAAGCAAATAAAGGAATGACAAGATCTCTTGTAGGTGAAATTAAAACGCTTTTTGATGTTTATAATTCTAAAAATATAAGTAACACAAATTTTCTTACCGACGTTTATAAAAAAAACTTTGATTTTGTAATTAATATTAAAGAAAATGAGAAGTTACCTGAAACAAGATCTGACAGACGTTTTAGTCCGATGGACAGATCCTTAAGAAGAGAGTTGAAACCAGTTTTTGGTCAGGATTATTGGTTCGATACGGTCACCTACTTAGATTTAGTTGATTTAAGGATACTTTTAAACAATGAAGTTATTCAAATTTTTTTTCCAAAAGATAAAATTGCTCCTTCATCAGTAAGAGTCTTTGTAATGTGGATAACACTACCGTCTTTTCTTTTAATACTTATCGCAATTATGTTCTTAAGAAACCAAACTAGACCTATAGTTAATTTAGCAAAAGCCGCAGAAAGATTTGGCAAGGGAGAGATGATCGATAGTTTAAGGCCCTCTGGATCATCCGAAATAAGAAAAGCCACTTTTGAGTTTGATAGAATGATAAAAAGAATCAATCGACATTTAACTCAACGTTCAGAAATGCTCTCTGGAATTAGTCATGACTTGAGAACTCCTTTGACCAGACTTAAGCTACAATTGGCCATGATGGATAAAAAAGAAACAGCTAATAAAATGGCCGAAGACATTGATGAGATGGAAAAAATGCTTAATGATTATCTTCAATATGCAAAATCACAAGGGGAAGAAACTTCTGTTAAAATTAAATTAAATGATCTTATTAATTCTATTCTAAAAAATTACGACACAAATAAATACACTTTTAATTTTGAAGATGAAATTCAGATTGAAGGTAGAAAAAATTTAATCAAAAGATGTATATCCAACATAGTAGGTAATGGTCTTTCTTATGGAAGCAAGGTATTTGTTGAGCTAAAAAAATCTATCAATAGTGCGGTTATAATTATAGAAGATAATGGACCAGGTATTCCGAAAAATGAATATTTGAATGTTTTTAAACCATTTTACAGAGTAGACAAAAGTAGAGGTTTAAATAAATCAGGCGTAGGTCTTGGGTTATCTTTAGCTCAAGATATTGTTAGATCGCATGGTGGGAATATTTCTTTATCAGAGAGCCGCCACAAAGGTTTATTGGTTAAGATCTCTTTGCCTTTTTAGATTTCAAAATCTTTTTTTTTAGTTTGTTAATTTCTTTTTGCTGTTTTTCTATTATTTTTTTTAAAACATCAAATTCATCTTTAGTCACCAACTCTAGCGTACTAACTAATTTTTCTTTCTTAAATTTAATTGAAGTTTTTAGATCTTTTTGAATATCCTGAGATGTTAAAATACCAGTTTCAATAAAACCTGATAGGATTTTTAAAAATTTTTGGGAATTATTCATAATTTTACTTTAAATTATAAGTAATTTAATTTCAATTATGATAAGTGTATTTAAAAAATAATGATCCATAATTTTGATCCAGTTTTAATTGATTTTGGTATAATTCAAATTAGATGGTATTCCCTTGCTTATATTTTTGGAATTCTAATTGGATGGTGGTACGGAAAAACTATATTAAAAATAAAATTTAATAATCAAGAAGTTTATTTCAAAAATTTTGACGATTTAGTGGGATATTTAATAATCGGTATTATTATTGGAGGACGACTTGGATATGTTTTGTTTTATAATCCCTTTTTTTACTTTGAAAATTTTTTAGAAATTTTCAAAATTTGGAAGGGCGGAATGTCTTTCCATGGTGGATTAATTGGAGTGATAATAACAATATATTTTTTTTCGAAAATTAAAAATTTAAATTTTAAAGTATATTTTGATACAATAGCTTGTGCTGCGCCTATAGGTATTTTCTTAGGAAGAGTATCAAATTATATAAATGGGGAATTGTATGGAACCCCAACTGACAAATCATGGGGTATTATTTTTCCAAAAGTAGACAATTTAACAAGACATCCATCACAAATATATGAAGCAATTTCTGAAGGGATAATATTATTTGCAATATTAAATTTTATAATTTTAAAAAAAAACACCTCTTCAGGTTTTGTTTCTTCCATGTTTTTAATATTATATGGTATTTTTAGAATCTTTTCTGAAAACTTCAGGGAACCTGACGAACATATTGGTTTTATATTTTCGAGTTTTAGTATGGGATCTATCCTAAGTTTTGTTATGATTTTACTGGGAACGTTTTTTTTACTTAAAATAAACCTAAATGAAAAAAATAGATAAAATTTTTTCTAAAGGAAAATCAATGTCATTAGATGAATACTTAGAAAAAGTCCTTTATGACAAAAATATTGGATACTATCAAAAAAAAGATCCTTTTGGAGTTGGGGGCGATTATATAACAGCACCAAATATTTCAAATATTTTTTGTGAAATGATTGCAATTTGGTTAGTCAGTTTTTGGGAGAATTTAAAAAAACCAAAAAAATTTCATTTTGTTGAACTGGGTCCTGGAAACGGAGATTTTTGTTTAATATTATTAAAGACATTAAAGAAATTTCCTGAGTTATATAATTCAATCAATATAATGCTTTATGAAAAAAGTGAAAAACTTAAAATAACTCAAAAAAAAAAATTACGTTCTAAAAAAATTTCATGGATAAAAAATTTTAGTAATATCAAAAATGGTCCGGTTGTGTTTTTTGGTAATGAATTTTTAGATGCTCTACCCATTAAGCAATTCAAAAAAGTTAATAACTTAGTCTTCGAAAAATATGCAGTTTTTAAAAAAAATAAAATAAACTTTACATTTAAAAAAGCTATAAAAAAACAAATTAAAAAACTTGAATATTACAAACTTTTACAAAATAAGGGAATTATTGAGTATCCAGAATATGGATTTAAAGAGCTTGATGCTATTTGCGTTAAAATTAAAGAGTTAAATGGCGGAGCTCTTTTTATTGATTATGGTTATAATGAAAGTAAAAATATTAGTACGTTACAATCGGTTATGAATCATAAGTTTAATAAATTTACTAAAAACGTAGGTGAAGCAGATATCACCTCTTTGGTAAACTTTGAATTATATAAAGAATATTTTTTTCACAAAGGACTTATAGTTGAAAACGTTATATCTCAGAGTAAATTCCTTCAAAGACTAGGTATTGTGCAACGCTTTAAAATAGCCAGTAACAACATGAATGATAAGGAAAAATCAGATTTGTATTCGAGGCTTAAAAGATTGGTTGATCCAAGCATGATGGGAGAAAACTTTAAAGTAATTTTTACAAAAAATAAAAAGTGTGATTTTTCTTTAGCGTTTAAATAATGTTTTTTTCAGAAAATTTAAAAAAAAATCAGGATATTCAACATTGTTTTTTTTCAAAAAAAAATGGTACATCAACCGGTATATACGAAAGTCTAAATTGCGGAATAGGAAGTAATGATAATCAGTCAAATGTACAAAAAAATTTAGAAATCGTATCAAAAAAGTTCGATATCGAAAAAAAAAATTTAATACTTATGAATCAAACTCATAGTAATAAAGTAAAAATTATAGAGGAAAAAAACTATATGAAAAAAGTTGAATGTGATGCAATGATTACAAAAAATAATTCTTTTGCTTTAGGTGTGCTAACTGCTGATTGTGCTCCAATTCTTATTTACGAACAATCTCAACAAATTATTGGTTGTATACATGCTGGCTGGAGAGGCGCGGTTAATGGAATAATAGACAATACTCTTAAAGAAATTGAAAAATTGGGGGGAAATCTCAAAAACTTAATTGTTTCGATAGGTCCATGTATTAATCAAAAAAATTATGAGGTCAAATATGACTTTTATTCTAAATTTATTGGAAAATCCAAATATCATGATTTATTTTTTTTGAAAAAAGACAAAGAAACTTTTTATTTTGACCTAAGAGGTTTTATTAATAAAAAACTCGGAGGTTTTGATATTTCTGAAATCGAGAATGTAACAATAGACACCTTTGCTTCAAATAATGAATACTTTAGTCATAGAAGAGCCAAAAAATTAGGTCAAGATGATTATGGAAGATGTATTTCTGTGATTAAGAAAAATTAACAAAAAAATTAATTGAAAATTCTACTTAATGGATGTATATAAAGGATGTTCTAATGAAAATTTTATCAGGAACAAGCAATCCCCTACTCAGCAAAAGTATTTCAAAACACCTAAAGCTAAAATTGGTGAATACCAACATTAAAAATTTTGCTGATGGCGAAATTTATGTTGAAATAAATGAAAATATTAGAGGCAATAGTGTTTTCGTAATCCAGTCTACCTCAACTCCTGCTAACGATAATCTAATGGAACTTTTACTATGCATTGATGCATTAAAAAGATCGTCTGCAAAAAATGTAACAGCTGTAATTCCGTACTTTGGTTATGCGAGACAGGATAGAAAAGTGGTTCCTAGAACTTCTATATCTGCGAAATTAGTCTCTAATTTAATTACTAATGCTGGGGCCAATAGAATTGTAACTGTAGATTTACATTCAGGACAAATTCAAGGTTTTTTTGATATGCCTGTGGACAATCTTTTTACCACTCCCATATTTGCAAGGTATATTAAAAAAAATATTAAAAGTAAAAATTTTATATGTGTATCACCGGATGCCGGGGGAATAGAGAGAACTAGAGGTTTAGCAAAAAAAATAAATGCGGATTTAGCAATTATTGATAAGAGAAGACCACAAGCAGGAAAGTCGCAAGTTATGAATATTATCGGTGAAGTGAAAAATAAGGATTGTGTTATTGTTGATGATATTATTGATAGTGGCGGCACAATTGTGAATGCAGCTGAAGCACTAATTAAAAAAGGTGCAAAAGATGTCTACGTTTTTGTAACTCATGCAGTGCTCAGCGGAGATGCTATAAATAAGATAAAAAAATCGAAAATTAAAAAATTAATAATTACAGATAGTATAGACAATGCCAAAAGAGTAAAAAACATTAATAAAATACAAGTATTAACCATCGCTCCTCTTATGGCCGAAGCAATAAAAAGGATTTCAAACTCAACTTCTGTATCAGATCTATTCAATTAGGACTTGTTTTATTTTAAAGTTGGGGTAAATTGCTCATTCAATGAAAAATAATTTAAAAGCCACTATAAGAAATAACAAAACAACTGGAGAGTTAAATAATTTGAGATCAAAGGGCTTTATACCTGCGATTTTATACGGTGGCAAAAGTCCAAATTTGAAATTAAGTATTCAAGAAAACTCACTTAAAGATTTAAATTCTGATACATTTTTATCAACTATTATTGATCTTGATGTAGATGGAAAAAAAGAAAAAGTTATTCCAAGAGAAATTTCATATCATGTTATTTCCGACAAACCTTCTCACATAGATTTTATGAGAATCCTTAAAGGCTCAAAAATTATTTTAGAAATACCTGTTACGTTTAAAAATAACAACGATTCTCCTGGCTTAAAAAAAGGCGGTGTTCTAAATATAGTTAGACGTAAAATAGAATTAGAATGTGTTGCTGAAAATATTCCTGAAAACATAGAAATCGACCTTACAGCACTAGACATTGGTGCTAGTGTGAAAATTTCTTCAGTAAAATTACCTGAAAATACAAAACCAACAATTACAGATAGAGATTTTGTTGTTGCAACAATTGCGCCTCCAACAATAGTTAAAGAACCTGAAAAACCTGCTGAAGAAGCTGCTGAAGGAGTAGAAGGTGAAACAGCCGCAACAGCTGAGGGTACAGGAGCTGAGGGTGCTGAAGCAGCAAAAGATGGTGAGGCCACTAAAAAAGAGGAAAAAGGCAAAGAACAACCTGCTGATAAAAAAACTGCTGCAAAACCTGGGGCAGAAAAAAAACAGGACAAAAAATAATTTAATATGCTTTTATTAGTAGGCTTAGGAAATCCCGGTCCAAATAATATCAATAACAGACATAATATTGGTTTTAAAATTATAGATGCAATTAATAAACAATTTAATCTTTCTAAACAAAAACCAAAATTTAAGGGGCTACTAACAACAGGAAATATTAACGATAAAAAAGTTTACGCAATCAAACCTTTAACCTTCATGAACAATTCTGGAACCTGTATTAAAGAGCTAATTGATTATTTTAAAATTGATGCAAAAAATGTGATTGTTTTTCATGATGACATGGATATTGACTTGGGAAAGGTGAAAGCAAAATTTGGTGGGAGCAGCGCAGGACATAATGGAATTGAGTCAATAGATAAGTCCATTGGAAAAGATTACTCTAGAGTGAGAGTGGGAATTGGCCATCCAAAAGACAATAAAAAAGTAAATAATCATGTTCTTGATGACTTCAACGAAAATGAAGAAGAAAAAATACAAGACATAACAGAAAATATAGTGAAGTTAATACCTACCCTTATTAATAAAAAAATGGATATTTTCTCAAGTAAGGTAAATGAAAATTTGAATGGGGTTTAAATGTGGAATTGTTGGATTACCCAATGTAGGTAAGTCAACTCTCTTTAACGCCTTAACATCTTCAAAAAACGCGCAGGCTGCTAATTTTCCTTTTTGTACTATAGACCCAAACATTGGTATAGTAGATGTTCCAGACGAAAGGTTAGAAAATTTATTTAAGCTTTCAAATTCAAAAAAAAAAATAAACGCTAATATTACTTTCGTAGATATAGCTGGATTAGTAAAAGGAGCATCCAAAGGAGAAGGCTTGGGTAATCAATTTCTATCCCATATAAGAGAAGTTGATGCAATAGTACATCTCGTAAGATGCTTTGACTCTGAAAACATACAACATGTTAATAAAACTATAGATCCAGTGAATGATCTTGAAACCATCAAAACTGAGATAATATTATCCGATATAAATCAATTAGAAAAAAAACTTCACAAAAGCAATAGAAAAAAAATATCTGAAAAAGAACTTAATTTATTAGAAACAGTGTTAAAAAAACTTAATAACGGAAATGAATTGAATGATTTAAATGATAAAAATGATCAAAAAATACTCAAAGAAATTGGACTTATTTCAACCAAACCCTACATTATTGTTAACAATGTAGATGAAACAAATGTTAAATCTGGAAATAAATATACTGAAACACTTAAAAAAAAATATCCTGATAAAAAACAAATTATTATTTGCGCAGACATAGAGGACCAAATTACAGAGTTAAAACCTGAGGAGAGAGAAACCTACATGAAAAATATAGGTTTAGAAAAAACGGGATTAAATAAATTAATTAAAACCGGTTATGACTTACTTGATTTGAATACTTTTTTTACATCAGGTCCTGAAGAAAGTAGGGCTTGGACAATAAAAAAAAATACTATAGCTCAAAAAGCAGCCGGTGTAATACATACAGATTTTGAAAAAAAATTTATTAGGGCCGAAACCGTTACTTATGATGATTTTAAAAAATTTGGTAGTTTTGAAAAAGCTAAAGAAAACGGCAAATTGAGAGTTGAAGGTAAAGATTATATTGTAAAAGACGGAGATGTTTTATACTTCAGGGTCAATCCTTGACCAAATTCTCTTCATGCTGAAATAGACAAGAATTGAAAGAATAATCAAAAATATAATTACTCTAAGTCCTGTTTTGTGCCTAGTTTCTAAATGAGGTTCAGCTGACCAAGTTAAAAAAGTTGTAATATCTTTTGCCATTTGTTCCTGTGTAGCGGAAGTTCCGTCAGCATACTCAACTAACCCATCTGAAAGTGGATTAGACATTTTAATTTTTTTTCCTTCCATAAATTTATTGTAATAAACCCCATCATCTAATTGCATATTTGATGGCGGATCTTCATATCCCATTAAAACAGAATAAATATAGTCAGCACCACCTTTTCTTGCTTTTACTAAAACCGACATATCTGGAGGGTACGCCCCACCATTTGCGACGATTGATGCTTGTTTGTTCGGATATGGAGAAACGAATCTGTCCGAGGGTCTAGCGGGCCTTATAAACATTTCTCCCTGGTCATTAGGACCATCTTCTACTTCAAAATTAGCAGCAATTGCTTTTACTTGATCAACTGAAAATTCTGGCCCCCCTTTTTCTCCTAAATTACGATAACTTAAAAGGCGCATTGAATGGCAAGACGCGCAAACTTCAGTATAGACTTGGTATCCTCTTTGAAGAGAAGCTCTATCAAATTTTCCAGTAATTCCTTTAAATGACCAATTTTGTTTTAATAGCTCGATTTTTTCTGCAGAGTAAACCGGATTAAAATAAATTGTAATTAATATAAATATATAAAGAGCGTATCTCAATTTAAATAGGTACATTATTTAAATCTATTGTCACTTCTCATAAGTTCCGGTTTGGGCATTCCGGTAAAAACCGGTTCGGATATACTCAATGGTAATGGATCTGTTTTTTCTATCCTGCTTAAAAAAGGTAAAACTACTAGAAAATGTAAAAAGTAATAAGCTGTACCAACCCTAGCAATTAAAAGATATAATCCCTCTGCGGGCATTGCTCCCACATATCCTAAAGCAAATACATCTATCATAAGAACCCAAAAGAAAATTCTATAAACAGGTCTAAAAACTGCTGATCTTACTTTGCTGCTATCCAACCAAGGTAAAGCTAAAAGAATTAGTAGGGATGCAAATAATAAAACCACGCCACCTAATTTATCTGGTACAGATCGCAAGATTGCATAAAATGGTAATAGATACCACTCAGGAACTATATGCGTAGGTGTTACTAGCGGATTAGCGGGAATATAATTGTCTGGATGCCCAAGAATATTAGGTGAAAAAAATATAAATCCAGAAAAAATTATAATAAAAATTAATAAGGCAAAAAGATCCTTGATGGTAATATACGGGTGAAAAGGTACGGTATCTTTTGATGGTTTTTTAATATCAATACCCACAGGGTTATTATTTCCAGGTACATGTAGAGCCCAAATATGAAGAACGACTAAACCTAATATGATAAAAGGAAATAAATAGTGCAAACTAAAAAATCTTGTTAGTGTTGGATTGTCTACTGAATATCCTCCCCATAACCATGTGACTATGCTTTCTCCAACCAATGGAATAGCACTGAATAAATTTGTGATAACCGTTGCTCCCCAAAAGCTCATTTGTCCCCATGGCAGCACGTAACCCATGAATGCTGTAGCCATCATTAATATATAAATTAACATTCCTAAAATCCAAATAATTTCTCTAGGTGATTTGTAAGAACCATAAAATAAAGATCTAAAAATATGAATATAAACTGCTAGGAAAAACATTGAGGCTCCGTTTGCATGAATGTATCTTATTAACCATCCATAATTTACATTACGCATAATATGCTCAATGCTATCAAATGCTAAATCTGCGTGAGCGACGTAATGCATGGCAAGAACTAAACCTGTAACTATTTGAGTAACCAAACAAAAAGTTAAAATTCCTCCAAAAGTCCACCAGTAATTTAAGTTTTTTGGTGTAGGATAATTAATCAGGTGATCGCTCAATGTAAGCAATGGAAGTCTATCGTTAAACCATTTTCCAAACTTTGATGATGGTGTATATGTATGTTCGCTCATTTAATTTTAACCAATTTTAATTGTATTATTATCCACGAATTCGTATTTCGGTACTTCCATGTTTGTAGGAGCTGGTCCTTTTCTAATTCTACCAGAAGTATCGTAGTGCGATCCGTGACATGGACAAAACCAACCATTGTATTCCCCTTTATTAGATAGCGGAACGCATCCAAGGTGAGTACAAATTCCCAACATGACCAGCCATTCTTCTTTCTTTACTCTATCTTCATCTTTCTCAGGATGTTTTAAACTTTCTAATTTAACCTTTTTTGCATCTGCGATTTCCTCAGGCGTCCTTCTCTTTACAAAAACCGGTTTACCTCTCCATAGTACTGTAATAGCTTTTCCAGGTTCAATTTGACTTATGTCAACTTCAGTTGTTGCCAAAGCTTTCACTGAACTATCAGGATTCATTTGGTCGATAAAGGGCCAAATAGTAGCCCCAAGTCCTACCGCTCCTACTGTGTAACTAGCAGTAAAAAGGAACTCTCTTCTATTTTTTTTTCCTGATTTATCCATGAAAATATATTACCATTTATTGTTTATATATAAGACTTATTTATAAAACAACCCCGGGGCAGAATGACACACGGAATTGGTTAAATTAAAATGAAAAATTAAGCTTTTATTAACAATATAATTATTTAAATGAAACTAAATTTAGAAATCCAAAAAGAAATATCAAGTCAGTGGTTTAAATTCTTACAATTTCAAATTTGTAAAGAATTTGAAATTTTAGAAAGAAAAAAAAATAAAAAATTCAATAACAAAATCTTTAAAAAAAGATCATGGCAAAAATCACAAAAGAATTTAAATCAGGGAGGTGGTATTTCTGCTATTATGAGAGATGGATTGGTTTTTGAAAGTTTAGGAGTAAATTTTTCTAAAGTTTCTGGAAAGTTTAGCAAAAGGTTTAGATCACAAATTTTAGGGGCTAAAAAAAACCCTAACTACTGGGCATCAGGTATTTCTATTGTGGCTCATATGAAAAACCCTAAAATTCCTGCAATGCATTTTAATACTAGATTCATTGTGACATCAAAAAAATGGTTCGGTGGTGGAATGGATGCCACTCCTGCTTTAAAAGATCCTAAAGAAAAAAAATTATTTCATAAAAAAATTAGGCAAATGTGCAATAAACATAATATGAAATATTATTTAAAATATAAGAAATGGTGTGATAATTATTTTTATTTGCCTCATAGAAATGAGGCTAGAGGCATTGGTGGAATTTTTTTTGATTATAAAAAAAGTAATTGGAAAAAAGATTTTAGATTTGTTCAAGACTCTGGTCTTTGTTTTCTTGAATGTGCCACATCAATTATAGAAAAAAAATTCAGTACAAAATGGTCAAAAAAGGATAAAGATAAACAATTAGAAAAAAGAGGAAGATATGTTGAGTTTAATTTATTATATGATAAAGGAACAAAATTTGGCTTGAATACCGGGGGAAATACAGAAGCTATTTTGATGTCCTTACCACCAATTGCGAAATGGAAATAAATGGAAAAAGAACCTATTACAGTTCAAGGATTAAAAAAACTTCATGAAGAATTGGAAGATTTAAAAAATAATCAAAGACCAAAAGTTGTAGCAGCAATTGCAGAGGCAAGAGGTCATGGTGATCTGAAAGAAAATGCAGAATATCACGCTGCTAAAGAACAACAAGGACACATCGAAGGAAGGATTCAAGAGATTAACGATGTCATTGCAAGAGCGAATGTAATTGATGTTACTAAAATCGATAATACAGGAAAAATTATATTTGGATCCACTGTTACAGTAAAAGACTTAGAAAAAAAAATTAAAACTACTTTCAAAATTGTAGGTAAAGACGAGGCAAATATAAACAAAAATTTAATTTATTTTAAATCTCCAATGGGTAAGGCATTAATTGGAAAGCAAAATAATGATTTGATTAATTTTATGAGCCCATCTGGAGAAAAAAATTTTGAAGTAATTAATGTAGAATATATTTAGTTTTAATTTTTTTTTAAAAAATCATTTAACTTACCATCATCTAATTCGAAATTGTTATCAATCCATTGTTCCTCTATTTTTTTTAAAAGTTCACCTACTTTTTTTCCACTTTTAAAACCTTTTTTTATCAAATAATCGCCTGTAATTGGAAATTTTGGAATTGAAACGCTATCTATTTTTTTAAAAGTTTTTTTTATTTTTGGTAAGGAAACTTTTTCCTTAGTCATTGAGAAAATTAATAATATTAATTTAATTTTTCTCTTTCCAAAATAAAATATGTTTTTATTTAAATCTTTTGTAAAAAAATTTTTGTTTGACGCTATATTTGCAAAAAGCTTTGAGTAAAGGTTAATGCAATTTTTTGTTTCGTTTGAAATATTATATTTGTGTGAAAAATACTCATGATTATCGGATAAGTCTATGAGCATTGTGGACAAAATAAAATTCTCATCTAATTCGATATTGTTAATATTTTTAAAATTAGAAAGGTTTTTTAGTCTATCAATATATTTAAACTCTGGGAAAATAAGTTTAAATATATGTAATAAAAAACTACTTCTTAATATGTTTTGAAAATTTTCCAATTTTATAATTTTCTTTAATTCGTTGTAGATTCTTTCTTTTGATAATTTTGTAATACCATTAAGATTCAATTTTATAGCTTTTAAATTTGTATCGTTTGGTTCAAAATTTTCATATTCAAGAGAAAATCTTAAATATCTAAGAATTCTTAAATAATCCTCTTTTATACGCAAATCTGGATTGCCAATAAAATTTACTTTTTTATTTTTTAAATCTTTCAAACCCATTTGGGGATCCAGTATTTTCCCTTTGGAATCTAAATATATCGCGTTAATTGTGAAATCTCTTCTGTCTGAATCTTTTTTCCAATCTTTTGTGAAAGACACTTTTGCATGCCTTCCATCCGTAGATATATCTTCTCTTAGAGTTGTTATTTCAAAACTTTCATTTTCTAAAATTAAGGTTATCGTTCCATGTTCTATTCCGGTCTTTTTAATTTTGATATTCGTTTTTGAAAATTTTTCAATTAATTCATCGGGAGTAAAAATAGTTGCAATATCAATTTCGTCGATTTTTTGTTTTAAAATATATTTTCTAACGCATCCTCCAACAAGCATTGCATTATTTTGGCCATTTTGATTTAAAACATCAAAAATCTTTTTAATTTTCTCTGATTTGTAAAAAGGAAATAGAGCTCTTTTTATATTATCAATTAAAAACATATTCTTGGCTGGGGCGCTAGGATTCGAACCTAGGATGGCGGTACCAAAAACCGCTGCCTTACCGCTTGGCTACGCCCCAAAGTAATTTGTGATATACCATAAAAAAACCAATTTAAATAGTTCTAGTGACAACACACCAGTATCTTGGAAATTTTTTTTTAATCTTTTTTACACCTAAATCAGCAGCCTTTTTATTCAAAAAAACCCCAAAACATGCAGATCCTGATCCAGATATTCTAGAGAAACAGCAGCCCTTGGTTGAGGCTAATTCAAATAAAATTTTTTGAATTACAGGAAACTTAGCGCATACAATTCTCTGCAAAGAATTTTGTTCAAATTTTAAGTTATAAGCAAACTTAACTTTTGATTTTGGCTCATAGAGATTTTTCCTATTAATTCCTTTAAAAACTTTTAACCTTGAGTAAATTTCTTTGGTAGAACATCTCAAGTGAGGATAAACTAATATAAAATAATACTTGTAATTTTTTTTTAAGTTTTTAATATTAAATAAACTTTGTTGCAAAATCCTAGAAGATTTAAAAAAAACCCTAAGATCAGAGCCCAAAACTTTAGTGAAATAGTTAAGATTTTTATATGATAATTTTTTCCCCTTTAAAAAGTATTTAATTATTGAACTTGCGTTGCTAGATCCTCCGCCCAATCCTGAAAATACTGGAATATTCTTTTTGATACTTACATTATAATTTTGATTTTGCTTTATAAAACCTTTTTCCTTTAACAAAGATAAAGATTTTTTTATCGAATTATCGTAGTTATTAACATGACTGCTAAATGGTCCTTTAAATTTAATAACGTCTTTTGAAAGTTTATTTTTTTTAACATTAATTTCATCAAAAATATTAATTAAAAAAATTAGGGATCTAATATCGTGTAATTTTAATTTATTTATTTTTCTTCCTACGTCTAAGAATAAATTTACCTTACAATATGACCTGAGACTACGAACTTGCATAAATATTTTAAATTTTTTCTAAACCAAATAATAATTTTTTTTTGACTTTGTCTTTTAAATCTTTCTCAGTCGATTTAAGATTTAAAACATATTCCCAATAGTATCTAGCTTGTATTTTTTGCCCATTCATCCACAAACAATCCGCAAAATGATCATTTACTACCGGGTCAGTAGGCATTAAAGTAATTGCGAGCCTGAGATATTCTTTTGCTTGTAAATAGTTTTTTAATTTGTACAAAGCCCAACCTAAGGAGTCAGTAATATATCCATCGTTTTTTTTTAACTTATTTGCTTTCCTCAGCATTTTAATAGCTTTGTTAATATTTTTTTCTTTTTCTATCCATGAATAAGCCAAATAATTCATTACGTATGGTTCATCAGGAGAAAGTTTAAGAGATAATAGCAAGTCTTTTTCAGCTAGCTCCCATTCATCACTTCTTTCATATGCTATCCCCCTTCTGTCTAAAACTTTTGGATAAAGATTGTGGTTTTCATTGATAGCAGATAGTAAATTTGAATAAAGTATAATTGATTTTTTGTATTCCTTGTTATTTTTTAAAAAATTTGCGAATTCAAATGTTTGATAAATATTAGCATCAATTTTATTATATTCTTTAGTTAGAAAAGATACGGACTCCTCTTTTTTATTTTCTTCATTCAATATATTTGCAATTTGTTTATTTGAATACCACTTATAAATTGATCCACCATTACCTAATTTTTTATAAACTTTAACAGCTTTGTCATATTTTTTTAAAATCAAAAAATTTTCACCCAACAAAGACTCGAAAGATATAAAATTTGGATTAAGATATTTAGATAAATTTACATAAAAATTTGAAAGCTTGTAGTCACCTGTTGAGGAAAGAGCGTTACCTATAATATAAAAAATCTCTGCAATTATATGCTCAGACTTTTTGCAGTTAAATTGGTTTCTATTTTTTTCTTTTTCTTTGAATGTTTTGTTTAATTGATTAATAAGAAGGTTGCCTGGATATTTTTCTGAAGCTTCTTTAATCACCTTTTCTGCGAATGTAATGTTATTTTTTTTTGATAAGTAATTTGCAAAAAAGAAGTGATATCTTGAAAAATCGTAATCATTATTATTGATAATTTTTTGAAATTCTATGGTGGTACTTTCAGTATCAAAATAACAGTTTGCAAAAGTTTTTTGTATGGCTTTTAGATTAGAATTACTATTTGAGAGAGATTCTATCAATTGAATATTCTTTAAATCTTTAGTTTTTTCAATGACAAGCCAATTATTTAAAGAAGTTTTTAAAATATCGTAAATTAAACTATTTTGTATATTTGGCTGTAATTTATTAAAATAAGCTTCTGATTTTAGATAATTTTTATTTTTAAATTCAAGCAAACCAAGAACAAGATTGCTTTCAAAATTTGATAAATTCTTTTTTTCTATTTTTTTAGCATAAATTTGTGCTTCCTTATATTTTTCTTGGTTTATCAAAGACTGAATGAGTTTGGAAGAGTAGTTGTCGTTTGTTTCCTCTAAACTATTAATTTTTTTAAAAAATTTTTCTGAGTTTATATAGTCAAAATTATTAAAAGAAACTAAACCAGAAAAATAGTTAGAAATGTTGTTAGCGTCATAATTGAAATTTGTTGTTTTTGAATAAGAAAAATTAGTTATACCAAACAATACAAAGGTATATAATAAAAGTCTTAATGTTGAATAAATAATCTTCATAAATTATGAAAAACAAAATTATACCTAAAACACCTAAATGGAAACTTTACCATAAATTAATTAATAATGAAGTAGTATACGACAATAAATCTTTAAGTAGATATAAAAAGCTTAATACCAATCAATCTATTGACAGCAAATTGTCTAAACTTAAAAAACTCAGAGAAAAAATAAGTAAAGTAAAAAATTGTGAATTAAAAAAAAATGCAAATAATTTAGTTTTTTCAGATGGAAATCCATCATCTAAAATAATGATTATAGGAGAAGGACCAGGTGCAAATGAAGATAAAGAAGGAAAGCCATTTGTGGGTAGAGCCGGTAAACTTCTAGATAAAATGTTAGAAGCGATTAAGTTGAACAGAAACAATGTATATATATCAAATGTTGTAAATTTTAGGCCGCCTATGAATAGAAAACCTAGCGAAGATGAGGTGGCAAGATATCTTCCATTTTTGAAAGAGCACATTGAAATAATTAGTCCAAAAATATTGTTATTATTAGGAAGTACATCATTAAATGCAATAGTGGGTAGTGAGGTAGTAATTTCAAAAGCCAGGGGTAAATGGACTAAAAAAAAATTTGGTAACAAGGATGTTGATGTTATAGCATCTTTTCATCCAGCATTTTTAATGAGACAACCAGATCAAAAAAAATATGCTTGGGAGGATTTAAAAATGATAAGAAAAAAAATAGGAGAGCTAAAAATAAAAATTAATGCAAAATAAGATTCTAGCGGGTATAGATGAGGTTGGAAGAGGATGTTTAGCTGGCCCTGTCATATCATGCGTGGTTATTTTAAAGAAAAATATTAATAGAAAATTTTTGAAAGATTCAAAACAAATCTCCTTTAAAAATAGGGTAAAAATTGCAAAATATATAAAAAAAAATTCATGGTATGCTATTGGTTTGGCATCAGTAAATGAAATAGATAAATATAATATTTTTAATGCTACCCTTCTATCAATGGAAAGAGCTGCAAAAAAATTAAAAAAAAAACCTCATCTTTTTTTAGTTGATGGAACTCATGCCCCAAAAAAATTAAAAAACTCTAAAACAGTTATCAAGGGAGATCAAAAAATTAAATGTATTTCAGCAGCCTCTATTGTGGCAAAAGTTTATAGAGATTTTTATATGATAAAGTTAGGAAATAAATTTCCAAAATACAAATGGCATAAAAATTTTGGTTATGGTACATCGCAACATTTGAATGCTTTAAAAAAATTTGGTGCAACAAGTTACCATAGAAAAAGCTACAAACCAGTATACAACATCTTGTCTAAATAAGTTTCCTTAGCCCACAATAGACTCAATTTTTCTTAAAAAAAAATTTGACGGTGGATTCAATTTAGGGTTGAATTCAATAAATGACAAAATTTTTCAACAAGGTTGTAAATGGTGAGTCTTTAGAAATTTTAAAAAAGATTCCGGATAAAAGTTTTGATTTAGTTTTTGCTGATCCTCCTTACAACATGCAAATTGGAGAAAAGTTAAAAAGACCCGACGATAGCAAAGTTAATGGAGTAAATGATAAATGGGATCAATTTTTAAATTTTAAACATTACGACAGCTTTTCCAAAGAGTGGTTAAAAGAATGCAAAAGAATTTTAAAGGATAATGGTTCTATATGGGTAATAGGCACTTACCATAATATTTTCAGACTTGGTTATCATATTCAAAATTTAAATTACTGGATATTAAATGATGTCATTTGGAGAAAAAATAACCCGATGCCAAATTTTAAAGGAACACGATTTACAAATGCACATGAAACTTTGATTTGGGCGTCAAAAAGTAAAAAATCAAAATACACATTTAATTATCAATCCTTAAAATGCTTAAATGATGATTTACAAATGAGATCTGACTGGACACTTCCTATTTGTAACGGAAAAGAAAGATTAAAAAAGGACGGAAAAAAAATTCATTCAACACAAAAACCTGAAGCATTGTTGCATAGAATTATATTAGCAACGACTAACAAAGGTGATTTAATATGTGACCCGTTTTTAGGCACAGGGACTTCTGCTGTAGTAGCAAAAAAACTTGGTAGAAAGTTTTTCGGAATAGAAAAAGATAAAAAATATTTTAGCGCAGCAAATAATAGAATAAACTCAACAAAAATTATTGAAGATAATTACCTTGATACAATTCAGAATAATAAGTCTAAACTTAGGATACCTTTCGGTTCTTTGGTTGAAATGGGCATAATAAAACCAGGATCTGTATTATTTGATCAAAAAAAGAAATATAATGCAAAAATAATGGCTGATGGAAGTTTAAAACATAAAGGTAACGAAGGATCGATTCATAGAGTAGCAGCTAAAATTATGGGAACCGAAAGTTATAACGGCTGGACGTATTGGTATTGCAACATAAAAGGGAACTCGGTTTCTATTGATAATTTAAGACAGAGATTAATATCAAAAAATACTTAATTAATTATAAACTTTTCCAATATAATTTTCTAAAAAAAATTTATTTTTTATCATTAATTTTAAAGATTTATTTCTAATAGTTTTTAAGAGTGGATTAGAAAAATGGAATATATGATGATTTAATTTAGATCTTCTATTAATAACTTTTGTTTTCTCCAATCTTTTTTTGAAAAAGAGTTCTGGTGTATTTTTATTATCTTTAGATAATAAATAAAACAGTTCATAAGCAGCCTCTATTGACTGAGACGCGCCCTGAGCCATAGTAGGAGGAAAAGTATAAAAAGCATCTCCTATGTAAAATAAATTTTCATAAATTGATTTTGAAGGTTTTTTTGAAGTATAAATCGGCCAATATTCTAATTGGTTCTTAAAAAGATTTTCTAAATTTTTATTTTGTGAAAGTATTTCTTTGTTTATTAGTTCTTTTAAATCAATATTATTAGATAATTTTTGACGTATTATACAAACAACATTTAATTCTTCCTTTTTATTGATTGGGTAAATCACAATATGAGCATTTTTAAGCATAATTAATGATATATTATTTTTGTCATAATTGAATTCTGACAAATTTTTGATAATTGTTCTTATTGCAATTGATCCATTATATATTGGCTGAATATTTTTATTTTCTATAACTGATTTTGTATTTGAAAAGACACCATCTGAAACAACTATAAAGTCTACAAGATCATTAGAGTTATCTTTAAAATTAATTAAAAGTTTTTCTTTAATTTTTGAAATTTTTTTCACCTCTTTTCCAAACCTTAGATTATTAGAAAATAATTTATTTTTTAAAAATTCTATCAAAACCGATCTTTTTAAAGTTGTATATTTAAATTTCTCAGAATTAAATCTTGATAAATCTAAATCACAAATCTTTTGATTATCACATGAATAAAAATTTAATTTAGATGGATTAAAAAAATCTTTATTATCTATATTAGATAATCCTATTTTATTTAAAATAGAAGTACTATTTGGTGCTAATTGTATACCATAGCCCTCTTCCAGGCTTAATAGTTTTTCTCTTTCGTAAACCATAATCTCAAAATTAGAATTTTTTTTGAATAGATTTGCTATTGTTAATCCAGCAATTCCAGATCCTATTATGGCAACTTTTTTTTTCATCAATATAAATTTTCCACCTGTCTAATTATTTTTTTTGTAAATGTTGGCAAGAATTCTTTATTATTATGTATAGAATGCCAATTTAAGTCTTTGGGAATTTTATTTGAAAATTTATAATACAAATTAATATCTAATCTCTTATTTGAAATAGAATTTTTATAGTTACATAAAAAATTCCAATTTTTTATTTTTTCTTTATGTGCATTTTCTCTCATAATTGGCAAGTTATATTCTTTCAAAAATCCTAAATCGTTCTTCTTTGTTAATCCAATTTGTTTTTTTTTATTAAGGTAGCAAAAAATATTATAGCTTTTTTTGTTTTTTTTAATTTTACTTACTAATTTGGTATTTTTACCAGACTTATAAAATTTGCAGATTTTATTAATAGGACAAACGTTACAAAGAGGTTCTTTGGGTTTGCAAATTAGAGCTCCAAACTCCATCATGGCCTCTACAAAATCTGAATTTCTATTAAGATAAAATAAATTTTTTTTATTTTTCTCGATAAAAAGTTTAAAGTTTATTTTTTTTTCAGGTACATTGAAAATCCTAGAAAAAACCCTTTTAACATTACCATCCAAACCCAATCTAGGTTGATTGTATATAAGTGCCAGCAAAACATTTGCTGTATAATCACCAATGCCTGGTAGTTTTTTTAACTCGTCTAAGTTTTGGGGAAGTTTTGACTGTTTGTCATTTACTAAAACTCTTGCTGTTGATAGCAAATTTTTTGCTCTTCTGTAATAACCTAATCCCTCCCAAAGTTTTAAAATTTTTCTTTCTGTAGTTGTAGCAAGACTTTCCAAAGTTTTAATCTTTTTTGTAAATTTATTAAAATAAGGAATCACTGTCTTAACCTGGGTTTGTTGCAGCATAAACTCACTTAATAGTCTATAGTACAGCTTTCTTGGAGAATTGAATGACAAACGCCACGGTAAAGAGCGCTTATTATTATCATACCAAGTAATTATTTTTTTTGATAAATTGGCTTTGAAATGCATGGTAAAAAAAAATATACTAATAAATCATCTTACTCGATTCAAGGAATAAGACCTGTGGGGAATTCCTTGCCACATGGCTTAAAAACTATTCTTAAAAAAGGGGGGTATAATTATTCGTCAATAATAAATAATTGGTCTGAAATAGTTGGAAAGGAGATTGCACAAGTAACATACCCTAAATCAGTAAAAACAGGAAAAGAATTGAGAAATGGAACTTTGCTTTTAAACGTCCATCATGGAGATCAATTAACTGTAGAATATTCTAAAAAAGAAATTGTGGATAGAATAAATTCTTTTTTTGGATACCAGTTTATCAAGAATGTTAAACTAATTTTGATAAGAGGAAAAATAAAAAAAATTGAAGCATTTAAAATAGATAAACAAAAGGTAAATCATTACAAAGAAAAAATTGAAAAAATAGAAGGCCTTAATTTAAAAAAAAATTTATCTAATTTAATAGATGCTTTTAGCGAAAAAAAAATAAATTTGAAATCTTCAAAATGAAAAAAATAATTTTTTTTTTAATTATTATAAATTTTCTATGCAATCAAAGTATAAATTCTTCTGAAACGAATAATTTAACCTCGATTGGAAGTAAAGATGCAAAAATAACAATAAAAGTATTTTCATCACTTTCTTGTCCACATTGTGCACATTTTCATGTGGGGGTTTTTAATAAATTAAAAAATGAGTTTATTGATAAAAACTTAGTAAAATTTGAGCATCATAGTTTTCCACTGGATCTTCAGGCTTTAAATGCAGAAAAAATCCTAAAATGTTATGAGGATAATGAAAAAAAATTTGAATTCCTACATGAGATTTATGCTAAACAACAATCGTGGTTCAGAGGAAAGGACATTGAAAGTATTAATTTAAAATTGATTAAAATTGCAGAAAATTATAATTTAAGTAGTGTTAAAATTAAATCTTGCCTCAACGATGAAGCTTTGGAGGATGAAATTTTAACTGAAAGAATAGATGGAAATAAAAAATATTCAATATCCTCAACCCCAACAATTTTTATAAATGAAAAAAAATATGAAGGTTCACACAAATATAATGAATTTAAAAAAGCAATTGAAGAGTTATTATAATTATGAAATTTAAAAAACTTGAATTATCTGGTTTTAAATCTTTTTTTGATAAAACCGTCTTTTTGATAGAAGATGGTCTTACCGGAATAGTTGGTCCGAATGGTTGCGGTAAATCAAATATTGTAGAAGCGTTGAGATGGTGTATGGGCGAAACTTCCGCAAAAAGTATGAGAGGGACTGGTATGGAAGATGTAATTTTTGCCGGAACCTCAAATAGACCTTCAAAAAATATTGCAGAAGTTGCAATTACTATTGATAACTCAGAAAGAAAAGGTCAAGGGCAATATATAGAATTTGATGAAATTTTAATTAAACGTAAAATTGAACGCGACAAAGGATCAAAATATTTTATTAATGAAAGAGAAGTTCGGGCAAAAGATGCTCAAACTTTTTTTGCCGATCTTTCAACCGGCGCTCATTCACCATCTCTTATAAGTCAAGGAAAAATAGGTATGATAGTTACTGCAAAACCTGCCGAGAGAAAGTCTGTACTAGAGGAGGCTGCAGGAATTTCGGGTATACACATTAGGAGACACGAAGCAGAAACGAGGTTAAACGCTGCTGAAAATAATTTAAAAAGAGCGGATGAATTGAAAAGACAGCAAGAAAAACAATTAGAAAATTTAAAAAAACAAGCTGAAGATGCAACAAAATACAGGGAAATCTCACAGCAAATAAAATCTCTAGAGGCAGGACTATATTATCTTAAACTTAAAGATATAGAAAAAGAAATTGATGAAATCAAAAAAAAATCGAGTGAAGTAGATGATCAGATTAAGGTTATTAAGGTTGAAATAGATAATAGTAATAACATTCTAAAAGATGAGGAAAAAAAAATACAACCCTTAAAGGATAAAAAATTAGAAAATTTATCAAAACTTCAAAAAATAAATCTTGAGGTAGCAAATTTGCAAGATGAAGAAAAGAGAATTAAAGACCTAAATACAAAATTATTAAATAATTTAAAAACCATTGACTCAGATCTTGAGAGAGAAAAAAGCATTTCACTTGATGCTTCTTTGAATGAAAAAAGAATGTTAGAGGAAAAAAATGAGTTACTTAGAACTGAAAAAGAACTTTTCGGAACCGACCAACAATCTACTCAAGATCTAAGTCTCTCTAAAGAAAAATTGAAAGATTTACAGTCTAAATTAGAAAATATTATAAACACTATTGAGAGCTATATAGAAAATAATCAACAGCTGACTAAAACAATTTTTAATGAACTTAAAGTTATAGTAAATAAAATTACTTCTTCCCAAGAAGAATATGCAATCTATTTCGGTAAAAATGAGACTATTAAAAGTGACTCGATTAAAAGAAAAGAAAGAATTAAAAATATTGATCAAGAGTTAGAAAATTGGAAAGATTTAAAATTAAATTCTGAAAAGATGATAATGGAACTAACTGAAAGAAGAAACAAAGTTGAAAAAGAATTAGAGGAAAATCGAAAAAATCCTGAAAAAATTGCTGTTAACAAGGGACAAAATTTACAAAACCTTGAGAATACAAAAAAACAAAATGAGGAGTTAGATATTGAGATATTAAAAGCAAGCGAAAGATATAGCTCTTTGAATGATAATTTAAAAATAGTACAGGAAAAACTTACAGTTTTGAGAGAAAATAAAGCTAGATTTGAAGCAACAACAGAGGGGATTGATCAAAGAAAAATGGACTTAATTTATTTAGTTAGAAGTGAATTGAAAATTGACAACCCAAGTAATTTGTTAACAATTTCAAATTTGAATGAAGTAGAAAATTTACCATCGATTCAGGAACAGGAAGAAGATTTGCAAAATATTAAGAAAAATAGAGAAGCATTAGGTTCGGTCAATTTAAGGGCAGACTTAGAAACTGAAAAGTTTCAAACTACAATTAAAAAAATGGAAGAAGATAGGGCCGATCTTGTTTCAGCAATTGTTAAATTAAAGACAAGTATAAATGAATTAAACCAAAGAGGCCGAGAGAGACTTTTAGAAGCTTTTAAAAAAGTTAATAAAAAATTTAATGAAGTTTATACCAAGCTTTTCAATGGTGGTAGTGCTAAACTTGAATTGGTAGACTCTGATGACCCGCTAGAAGCTGGGTTGGAAATGTTGGTTTCTCCTCCTGGAAAAAGACTACAATCTATCACATTGTTATCAGGTGGAGAACAAGCCCTTACAGCATTATCATTAATTTTTGCAATTTTTTTAACTAATCCAGCACCTATATGCGTGTTAGATGAAGTTGACGCACCTTTAGATGACGCAAATGTTACTAGATTTTGTTCTTTATTGAATGAACTAATTTCAATTACAAAGACAAAATTCATAATAATTACCCATCACGCTTTTACTATGTCCAAAATGAATAGGTTGTACGGCATAACAATGCCAGAAAAGGGTATAAGTAAATTGGTAGCCGTAAATTTAGAAAAAGCAGAAGAACTAGTTGCTTAAATTTTATGAAGGATTTGGATGATTTCAAAACTCGCCTCAAAATTGCAAAATCTAAACTAGAAAAAAAAATCCCAAAAAAGGACAACGAAAAAAACACATATCTAGGAAATGCTTTCAAACTTGGGACGGAACTGGTCGCCGCAGTTGCAGTTGGGACAATTATTGGGTTTATTTTAGATAGTTGGTTTGATACTAAACCAATATTAATAATAATATTCTTTCTTTTTGGTTCTGCGGCTGGAATAGTCAATGTCTTTAAAGCAGCAAAAAGAATGCAAGAAAGCGGTAAATAGATTATGGCAACAAATCCAATGCACCAATTTAATGTCCATAAAATTGGTCCGGAAATAGAAATCAACGGTATAGATATTTCATTTACTAATGCTAGTTTTTTTATGTTGTTAAGTGCTTTATTAATAATTGTATTCCTTGTATTTGGAACAAGAGAAAAAAAATTAGTTCCTACTAAAATACAACTAATTTCAGAAGTGCTTTATAATTTTATCTCTAAAATGATTAGTGATACCGCAGGTAAAAAAGCTAAACCTTACTTTCCATTTATTTTTACTCTGTTCATTTTTATATTAATCTGCAATATGATTGGAATGCTTCCTTACTCTTTTACAGTAACAAGTCATATTATTGTTACCTTAACTTTTGCAATATTTATTTTCATAGGTGTTACCATTTTAGGTTTCGTAATACATGGTTTTAAATACCTAAAAATATTTGTTCCTAGTGGAGTACCAATTCTACTTTTGCCGATAATTACTATTATTGAAATTATTTCTTATCTAAGTAGACCTGTAAGTCTATCTGTTAGGTTATTTGCCAATATGATGGCCGGACATACAATGTTAAAAGTTTTTGGAGGTTTTGTTATAAGCCTAGGTTTGATTGGCGGTTGGCTTCCTTTGACCTTTTCTGTTGCTTTAACAGGTTTAGAAATTTTAGTAGCTTTTTTACAAGCATATGTTTTTGCAATTTTAACATGTATTTATTTAAACGACGCACTTAATTTACATCATTAACAAAAAAAAGGAGGAAAAATGGAACTAGAAGCAGCAAAAATGATCGGAGCGGGATTAGCCGCGATTGCTTTAGCTGGCGCTGGGGTTGGCATTGGAATAATTTTTGGAAATTATTTATCTGGTGCAATGAGAAACCCGTCGGCAGCTCAAAAGCAGTTTCCCAATTTACTTTTGGGGTTTGCTTTAGCTGAAGCTACAGGGCTTTTTGGGCTAGTAGTAGCACTTATAATACTTTTTGCTTTTTAATTTATTTAAGCATGAATAAGATTTTAAGTGTATTTACCATTTGGATTTTATCCAATAAAAATCTTATAGCAGCTGAGGCTGGAATGCCTCAGCTTGACCCGACTTATTGGGCGTCACAAGCCTTTTGGTTAATAATAATTTTTTCATCAATATATTTTTTAATATCTAAAATTTTTATACCCAAGATCAAAAATAGTATTGATAGTAGAGAAAATAAAATTAGAAAAGACATAGAGGAAGCCAGCGTCTTAAAAGAAAATGCAGAAAAAAAACTTAAAGAGTATGACCATTTAATAAAAACAGCAAAAATAGAAGCGAAAAAAATTATTTTTGAAAGTAGAAAAACTTTAAATGAAAGTATGGAAGTAAAAAAAAAACAAATTGAAAAAGAAATAGAAAAAGAAATTCAAAACGCTGAAAGTGAGATTGAAAAGTTTAAAATTAATTCAGTACATAAAACAGGTGTAATAGCCGAGGAAATTGCATCAAATTTGATAGAAAATATTTTTGGGGAAGAATTAAACAAAAGTAGTATGAGCGCCACTATAAGCGAAACAATGAAAGGTTATAAGAACTAAAAATGAATATTGATGCTACTTTTTGGGTCGCGGTATCTTTTTTAATATTTGTTGGAGTGCTATTTTACTTTAAGGTACCTCAGAAAATTTATAATGCTCTAGATGAAAGTATTAAAAAAATTAAAAAAGATATCGAAGATGCGGAAAAACTTAAAGATGATGCAAAAAATATTTTAAGTGAATATGAAACCAAAGTTAGTAAATCCAAAAAAGAGATAGATATTTTAATTTCTGAAGCTAAAAACGAATCTGAAAAAAATGTAATTAAAAAGAATAAAGAATTTCATTTTCTTATTGAGAGTAGAAAAAAAACTGCAGAAGACAAAATTAAACAAATGAAAAAGCAAGCTCTAGAAGAAGTAAAAAATTCCTCGATAGATATTGCGATGAAATCTGTAGAAAAAATCATAAAAAACTCAATTGATAAGAAAAAACTCGATAAAATTTACCTTAATAGTATTGAGGAAGTAAAAAAAATTTTAAAAAACAAATCTATCTAGAGTAAGATCCAATCATATGACAAAAAAAGTTATTGTTATTGGTTCGGGTTTTGGCGGTCTAGCTTCAGCTATTAGATTAAAGGCAAAAGGCTACGACGTGACTTTGGTCGAAAAACATCCTGATTTAGGTGGGAGAGCTAGAGTTTTTAAAAAAGGAAACTTTATTTACGATGGTGGTCCCACTGTTATAACTGCACCTTATCTTTTTGAAGAATTATTTTCATTATTTAATAAAAAAATATCTGATTATGTAAAAATAGTCCCATTAGATTTGTGGTACCGGTTTGTTTTTAGTGATGGCGATACTTTTGATTATTCAGGTAATGAGAAATCAATGGAAAGAGAAATAAAAAAATTCTCAGAAAAAGACTATCAGGGATACCAGAAGTTAGTTAAATTTACTGAAAAAATTTTTGATAAAGGTTTTACTGACTTATCTGATAAACCTTTTGACAATTTATCTTTTATGCTCAAACAAATTCCAGCTTTATTAAACTTAAAAAGTTATAAATCTGTTTACGGTTTAGTTTCTAGCTATATATCAAATGAAAAATTAAGAAGAGTTTTTAGTATGCATCCTTTATTGGTAGGCGGAAACCCCTTCACAACTACCTCTATATATACGCTTATTTTATTTTTAGAAAAAAAATGGGGGATCCACTATTCCATGGGTGGTACAGGAAGTGTGGTAAAAGCACTGGAAAAATTAATGCAAGAAGAAGGTATTAAAATTATTAAAGATGCAGAAGTAACCGAGATTGTTTCAAATAACAAAGACGTCAAGGCTGTTAAAATTAATAAATCTAATGTTATTAATTGTGATTACGTCGTCTGCAACTCCGATCCACCGAATGTATATAAAAATTTAATTAAATCACAAAATAATTATAATTTTTTATTCAAAGAAAAAATGAAGAGAATGGACTATTCAATGGGTCTTTTTGTTTATTATTTTGGATCAAAAAAACAATATAAGGACGTGGCACATCATACAATTTGTTTTGGAAGATCTTACGAAAAACATTTAGAAAAAATATTTGAAAAGAAAGTTCTGTCAGATGATATTAGTTACTACTTGCATAGACCATCTGCGACCGATTCAAATATGGCACCCAATGGTCAAGATGCTTTTTATGTTCTTGTTCCGGTTCCTAATAATTTATCGAACATTAATTGGTCAAATGAAGGAGATAAATTTAAAAATTTAGTTTTAGATAAAATGGATAAATCAGTTTTACCTGGTATAAAAGAAAATATTGTGAGCGATTTTTATCTAACACCAGACTACTTTGAGAAAGATCTGGCTACTTTACATGGTTCAGGATTTTCTATACAACCAAAATTTTCACAATCTGCTTATTTCAGATTTCATAATCAATCAGAAGTTTTCGATAATTTATATTTTGTTGGAGCTGGAACACATCCAGGCGCTGGTATGCCTGGAGTAATTTCTTCAGCTAAAGTTCTTGATAAAATTTTATAATGACTACAAAAAATTATTTATCTATTTATGCAAAATCATTTAATTGGTCTGGTTTTTTTTTACCAAAAAAAATTTATTTTAAATGTTCTGTATTGTATGATTTTTGTAGAACAATAGATAATATTGCTGACCAAAATAAAGATCTAGAAATTAAAAAAAAAGAGCTCGAAAATTTTAAAAAAAAATTTCAACAAAAAGATCAAAATGACAGTGTAATAAAAAATATGTGGGATTTAATGAATGAAAGAAATATTTCAAAAAAAATAGTCGATGATTTATTTGATGGAGTTAATTCTGATCTAAAAAACGAAGTAAGGTTAAAAACAGAAAAGGAATTATTGATTTATTCCTATAGAGTTGCAGGAACAGTTGGCTTAATGATGGCGAAAATATTTGGTGTCAAACAAAAAGAGTCATTACATAGAGCAATTGACTTGGGAATTGCAATGCAATTAACAAATATTGGGAGGGACGTAGTCGAGGATGAAAAAAAAAATAGAGTATATTTAATCAAAAGTTCAAGCGATGTTTTCAAAAGTATTAAAAATACAATTTTAAAGGCTGATTCTTTTTATGATAGTTCTTTTGTGGGAATTAAAGATATACCACTGAGTAGTCGTTTTTCAATACTCGTTGCTAGAAGAGTTTATAGACAAATAGGTAAAAAAATTTTAGACAAAAAGGATTTAGAAAGCTATCGAAAAGCTGGAAAAATTTATGTTTCTAACTTTGGAAAAATAATCCAAACATTATTTTCTTTAAAAGATTTGATAACACTTTTTTTTATTAAGAAAAAAAAATACGAGAAGGAAATGGAGTATAATTTGATTAACGAAGATATAGGTCTAAATGAAAGAATATGATTATGTAATAATTGGAGGTGGTTGTGCTGGCCTATCTTTGGCTTATGAGCTTGATACTCATAACAAACTTGATGATAAAACGCTTGCGATTATTGAACCGAGAGATAATTATAAAAGAGATAAAACCTGGTCCTTTTGGAAAGTTGATCAACATAATTTTGATGACTGTATTAAAAATAGATGGAATGAGTTTTCTATAAAAACTAACTCTGAGTCAAAAACTATTAGATGCGATCAATTTCCGTATGAGAGTATAGATAGTGGGCTTTTTTATGACAAAATAAATACGCGATTAAAAAAAAATAAAAATATAAAATTTTTTAAAAATATTAAGGACTTAGATATAAGGAACTCTTTTATATTTAATAGTTTGCCCTCTCTAAAAGGAAAAAGTGATTCTAATTTTTGGCAACATTTTCACGGTGTAGAAATTGAAACAAAAGAAACTTGTTTTAATGAGAGAGCTGTAAATTTAATGGATTTTAACTGTGAACAGAGAGGCAGCGTTCATTTCTTTTATATTTTGCCTTTTAGTAAAAATAAAGCAATGGTTGAAACTACATGGTTATCTAAAAAAGACGATTCTTTAAAAGATTATGACTACCAAATAAAAATTTATTTAAATAATTTGGGCATCAAAGACTATAAAATAAATTATAGAGAGGAAGGTGCTATTCCCCTTTTTTATCCAATCAATAAAAAAGAAAATAATAAAATAAATATTGGAACTGCTGGTGGAATGACAAGGCTTAGTACGGGTTATACCTTTTTAAATATTCAAGAACATTCAAAATATATTAGGAAAAATATCGAAAATATTAAAAAGACAAAAGTTTACAATATTGGACAAAAATATAGATTTTTAGACGAAATTTTTCTTCGAGTTTTAAAAAAATATCCTGAAAAAATGCCAAATATATTTTCAAAAATATTTAACAGTTCATACAGTACAGCTATTAAATTTCTATCAAATAAAAGTAATATTTTTGAGGATATGTCGATAATTTTAAAAATGCCTAAATGGATATTTATTAAATCTATTTTTAATTAAAATGATAAATAAAATATACGGTAAACACACATTCTACTTTGCATTATTAACGGTTGGACTGTCAATTTTTGCTTTGCTTGGTAAAAATTTTTTTTCACTTTTAAATGAATTAACTATTTTATTTGTTTGTTTATTTTTAATTTTATCAATTGGAATTTCTCATGGAGCGTTGGATAATTATAAGGCAAATAAATTGCTGATAATTTATAAGGTAAAGAATAAAGCTATATTTTTCTCAATTTATATATTTATATCTGCGTTGGTAATTTTTGTTTGGAGTTTATATAGCACATATACTTTAATAGCTTTTTTAGTTGTTGCCTCTTATCACTTCGGGCTTGAAGACACTTCGTTTTTACACAATAGAAACTCTTTTTTAGATCAAGTTTTTTATTTAATTAAGGGATCATTGATAATTTTTGCACCACTTTTTTTTCATGTTGATGAAACTTTAAAAATTTTCGAAACTTTAATGCTAAGTAAAGAATTTTTAATTTTCATAGAATTAGAACATTGGATTATTAATGTTTGTCTATTTTTAAGCTTTGTGGGCTATTTATATTTTGCTTATAAAAATGAATTTAAAGATTTTGAGATTATATTTTTAGATATGCTATCAATTATAATTTTAAATTATATATTTTCTCCAATAATTGCTTTCACAATTTACTTTTGTTTTCTTCACTCAATAAGACATATTATATCTTTGTCTAACGAGCTTGATAAAAACAACTTCTCTAATGGTGCAAAAATTTTTATTAAGAAGGCTTTGCCTTTAACAGTTGTAACTGCAACTTTATATTTGATAGCAGCTATTTTTTTATCAAAATACTATGGTTTGAACGATGTTATTATTAAAGTGATATTTATTGGTTTGGCGTCATTAACATTTCCGCATATATTGCTAGAATATTTGTTAGAAATTAATGAAGAACAAAATTAAAATTTTTTTAGCTGCCCCAAGAGGTTTTTGTGCTGGTGTAGATAGAGCTATTGAAATAGTAAAAAAAACTATAGATAAATATGGTTCCCCAGTTTATGTTAGACATGAAATAGTTCATAATAAGAATGTAGTTGAGTCATTAAAAAAGCTAGGTGCTATCTTTGTTGAGGAAATATCAGAAATAAAAGATACATCTAGACCAGTTATTTTTTCAGCACATGGTGTACCTAAAAAAATACCTGAAGAAGCAAAATTAAAAAAAATCTTCTATGTTGATGCTACCTGTCCATTAGTTTCTAAGGTACATCGTGAAACGGAACAGCTTTATAAAAAAGGTTTTGACATTGTTCTTATCGGACATAAAAACCATCCAGAGGTCATTGGTACCATGGGGCAGTTACCTGAGGGGTCCATCAAACTCGTGGAAAGCATTGATGAAGTTAAAAATTTAAAATTTTCAAGACCCTTAGCATACGTCACACAAACAACCTTATCTGTGGACGATACAAAAGAAATCATTGATACGTTAAAAGAAAAGTTTCCAAATATAAAAGGACCAATTAAGGAAGATATCTGTTATGCAACAACTAATAGGCAAGCTGCAGTCAAAAAAATTGCTCCCAATTGTGAAATGTTTTTTGTGATTGGCAGTAGAAATTCCTCAAATTCTGCAAGATTAGTTGAGGTTGCAAAAAAATCAGGTTGTAAAGAGTCTGAGCTTATTTTCTATGGAAAAAAAGCACCTTTAGAAAAAATAAAGAAATGTAAAACAATTGGATTGTCATCTGGTGCATCAGCGCCTGAAGAATTAGTTCAAAATTTTATTTCTGAAATAAAAGAGAATATGAATGTATCGATTGAGGAAATTGTTACAGCAAATGAGAAAGTAGTTTTTAAATTACCTAAAGATTTAAATTAAATGGCTGTATATACAAAAATAGAAAAAGAAGAAATCAATAAAATTTTATTAAATTACAAATTGGGAAAACTTAAAAGATTTGAAGGTATAAAGGAAGGTATTGAAAATACAAATTACTCTATTGAAACTGAAAAAGGAAAATATATTTTAACTATATATGAAAGAAGAGTTAAGGAAACAGACCTTCCTTTTTTTTCAAATTTGATGTTTGAACTTAGTAAAAATGGCTTTAATTGTCCAAAGCCAATATTAAATAAAGATAATAATTATATATCAGATTTTAATAGTAAAAAGCTTATGATTGTGAGTTTTCTAGATGGTAAGTCTAAAAGTAATCTATCCCCTTTTGAGTGTAAAATTGTTGGTAACCAAATCGCAAAACTGCATCAAATTACAAAAAATTTTAAATTTATAAGAAAAAATGATTTATCAGTAAGATCTTGGAGAAGTATATTTTCTCAAGTTAAAGACAAGTGTAATAAAATTCATCCCGAGCTCCCAAAGTTAATTGAGGCAAATTTAATAAATATCGAAAAAGAATGGCCAAAAAACTTACCATCTGGGATCATCCACGCAGATTTATTCAGTGATAATATTTTTTTCAAGAATAATAAATTTTCAGGATTTATTGATTTTTATTTCTCATGTAACGATTTTTACGCTTTTGAAATTGCAGTATGTTTTAATGCATTGTGTTTCGACGGTGTAAAGCAAAATTTAAGTTTTAATGTAACCAAAGCTACAAAGTTAATGGAGGGATATAATGAAGTAAGAAAAATATCTAAAGATGAAAAAATCGCAATCAAAGTTCTTTCTCAAGGAGCTGCTTTAAGGTTTCTTCTTACAAGAGTTTTTGATTATTTAAATAAAGTTGATGATGCGGTTGTAAAAATAAAGGATCCTGAGGAATATTTAAAGAGACTAGAATTTCATAAAAACGCGAAAAGCTTTGAAGATTATCTAATTTAATATGAAATATAAAATATACACCGATGGAGCATGCTCGGGAAATCCTGGTCCAGGTGGTTGGGCAGCTATAATAATAATGGATGGCATAATTAAAGAACAATTCTCAGGAAGCCAAAAAAATACAACAAATAACAAAATGGAGTTATTAGCCCCGATTAAAGCAATAGAAAAATTTAAAAAAAAGTCAGAAATTACAATTTATACCGACTCTACTTATGTAAAAGATGGAATTACAACTTGGATAAAAAAGTGGGAAAAAAATGGATGGAAAACTGCCTCAAAAAAACCTGTTAAAAATATCGAATTATGGAAAAAATTAAAAAATTTATCTTCGAAGCATTCTATAAAATGGATATGGGTTAAGGGTCACGCTCAAAATAAGTACAATAATCTTGTTGATGAAATTGCACAAGGAGCTATAAAAAGATAAATGATTAAACAAATTCCAAGTGATAAAATCAAAGACTTCATTAAAGAGAATCCAAAAAGTATTTTGTTAGACGTAAGAACAAAAGAAGAGTGGGACCAAATAGGAAAACCCGATGGTGATAAAATAGGAATTAAAACATATTTTTTATCGTCCCAGTTTCAAGGAAGAATTATTAACGAAAATTTTATAAAAGAATTTGAAGATTTAAAAATTGATAAAAATTCTGAAATTCTAGTAATGTGTGGATCAGGTAATAGATCCCAAAGAGCAGCGGAGCTTTTAACTGAAAAAGGTTTTAAATGCTTAAATGTTTCAGATGGTTTTAGAGGAGACGGTGGAGAGAAAATTGGTTGGAAAAATAATCAACTTCCAACTATATAATTAAATTTTGTTTAAAAAATTTTCTGCTGCAGATAATTCGCAATTGGCTGTTTCTTTTTCTTCCTCAATCTTCTTTACTACGCTATTCTCTAAGAGCATTGTGTATCTATTTGATCGTATTCCCAAACCTTTTGCGGACTTATCTACTTCAGCCCCGATAGCTCTAGTAAATTTGCAAAAAGGGTCTCCTACCATGAATATCTTATTATCTACATTTTGATTTTGACCCCAGGCTTTCATTACATTTGGGTCGTTAACAGCAATACAAATTATTTTTGTTATTCCTTTTTTTAAGGCTAAATCGTAGTTTTTTACATATCCAGGCAAATGAACCGTTGAGCATGTTTTGGTAAATGCTCCAGGCATACCCAAAATTATAGCTTTTTGATCTTTTAACAGATCGTTTGTTGTAATTTTTTTTACTTCGTTTTTTTCATCTAAATAAAAAAAATCATTTTGAGGTAATTTGTCACCAATTTTAATTTTCATGATATTTTTCCTAGAATATATTCTTTTATATCAGTTATTTTATTTTCTAAAACATCATACTTTTCTTTTTTATCCATTAGATGGGCTATTTGCTTAGGCATTGCCACTTCCTTAGATGTTGCCATTTTAATCGTCTCTAAAAATTTATAGGGGTGGGCTGTGCCTAATATTAAAATTACAGAGTTATCCTTAATAATTTTAGATGCTCCAACTGCAGTTGCTGTATGTGGATCTAATATAAAATCATGATTTTTTGAAAAATTTTTAATGATTTCAATAGTTTCCTTGTCATTTATTTTTTTAGCACTAAAATCTTTTTTTATAATAGCGATCTGCTCTTTATTTAATAAAAATGAACCTTTTAATTTTAAATCATTCATAAAAACTGAAACTTTTTTATCGTCTTCATCAAGAATGTAAAAAAGTAGTCTCTCAAAGTTACTTGATATTTGAACATCCATGCTCGGAGATAAGGAGGGCTTGACTTTACTCGGTTTATATTCCCCTGTGTTAATAACTCTTTCTAAAATGTCATTTTCATTGGTAGCAATTATTAATTTTTCAATTGGTAATCCCATTTTTTTAGCCATATACCCTGCAAATACATCTCCAAAGTTTCCAGTTGGGACTGCAAAATTAATTTTTTTGTTTTTAAACTTAAAATAAGAGTAAAAATAATAAACTATTTGGCAAACTATTCTTGCCCAGTTAATAGAGTTTACGCCTGACATATTAATTTTTTCTCTAAATTTATTTTCAGAAAACATTTCTTTTACATGTTTTTGGCAATCATCAAATGTTCCCCTAATAGCTATGTTGTAAATATTGTTTGATCCAACAGTTGTCATTATTTTTCTTTGAATATTTGAAATTTTATTATATGGATGCAAAACAAAAACATTAATATTTTTTCTATCATTTAGGGCAGCTATAGCTGCTGAACCGGTATCACCAGAAGTCGCTACTACAATATTTACTGTTTTGTTAGATGAAATATTAAGCTCGTCATACATATTTCCAAGTACCTGCATTGCTATATCTTTAAATGCTAAAGTCGGTCCATGATAAAGTTCTATTAAATTTATGTCTCCAAATTTCTTAATATTTATTACCTCCTGAGTTGTAAAATTTTTATAGGACATTTCTAAAAGTTTTTTTAATTTATTTTTTTCAAAATCTGATGAGCAAAAGTTTAAAATAATTTCTGTTGCAAGATCTACGTAATTTAATTTACTTAATTTTTCTATTTCAGAATTATTATACTTTTTTATTTGCCGTGGTATAAACAAACCCCCATCGGGAGCGAGTCCTCTTAAAAAAATATCTTTGAAATTATATTTTAATGTTTTGTTCCGTGTGCTGATATATTCCACTAGCTAGATGATTTTTCTTCGTTTTTAAAATTTTTTTTCCATGATCTATTAAGTAATCCTAGAAGAGTAAGCGAAACCACAATGATTAATAGAGCCAATTGACCGCCTGATGTCTCTGAAATACATACAGCGCACATTTTAAGAATTTCGGTATTTGAAATATCAATAATCATTTTTTAAAATATACAAACTGAATTATAGCTTCTTTTATATTCTTTGTCACATTTGGGTCAACCAATAAAACCAAAGCGTATTTTTCTTTTTCTCCTGCTTTTAAAGTTTGTTTCTCATAACAAAAGCAGTTCATTTTAGTCATGTATTCCTTTAGTTCAGGTGGATAAACCTGAAAAGTTGCCATTGCTGTGACGCTTGTTTTACTTAAGTTCTTTACAAAATAATTTATTGTCTTTACTTCACCAGGTTTCAAAATAATATTTTTTTCCTCTGACTCAAACTCTAAAGGCAAATCTTTATGTACACTTGTTACTAATTTTGTTGAAATCCATTGATTACTAGATTTATCGATTTTTATAAAAACAAACGAAATAATTAGAATAAATATCAATAAACTTAATAATAGAAAGATATTTTTTTTATATTTAAGCAAATTTATCCACTAATATTGATATGAAGATTGCAAACAAATAAAGAATTGAAAAAGCAAATATTTGTTTAGAAATATTTTTTTCAGATTTTTTATCTTTTGTTTTCAGAAGCTGAAAGCAAACAAAAATATAGTATGCGCTTAAAGGAAATGAAAACAATAAATAAATAAGACCTAAAAATTCTAAATAATACGGGGCTGTTGCAACAGGAAATAATAAAATTGAATATACAAATATATTTTTCTTAGTAGTTTCTACTCCCGATGTTACGGGCAACATTGGAATATTAGCTTTTTTATAATCTTCAGATTTAAAAAGGCTTAAGGCCCAAAAATGAGATGGTGTCCAAACAAAAATTATTAGAAATAAAATAATTGGTTCAATTGAAACACTTCCGGTCGCTATTGCCCAACCAATTACTGGTGGCAAAGCGCCCGCAGCTCCACCAATCACAATATTTTGTGGAGTCTTCCTCTTAAGCCAAATTGTATAAACAAAAACATAAAATAAAATTGTTAAGGCAAGTAACGAAGCTGCAATAAGATTTGAAAAAAAATATAAAGCTCCTACTGAAACAAAAGAGGATATTACACCAAAAATTAGTGCTTCTTTTTTAGTTAACTTTCCAGTTGGAATTGGTCTCAAACAAGTTCTAGACATAACTTTATCAACATCGGCTTCATACCAGCAATTTAAGGAGCCGGCAGCGCCAGATCCAAGAGCAACTGCAGCGATGGATAAAATCGCATATAAATAATCAACACTTTTAAATGGAGCGATTAAAAAACCGACTACACAAGTAAAAATGGCAAGAGACATAACTCTTGGCTTCATTAATTCGAATAAAGCTTTTATGTAATGAACGGTGTCAAATTTAAATTCTCTAGTTTTTGTTTGAGTATTAAGCAATTGAAATCCTACCTCGAATTATTCACCCAAAACAAAATAGATAAGTCTAGTAAAAACTGTATATTTTCCCTCAGCAACCATTAGACCTACGAAACACGCTATTGCAGTCATAGGCCATAGCAAAACGTTCACTAATGCATATCTTTCCCAAAAAAGATGCATAAAGAAGGCCATAATTAAACCTGCTTTCAAGAACATGAAAAATAAAATTAGTGACCATCTAAGTAAACCTTGAAACTGGTACCAATCAACCATGTAAGAAAAAAAACTTAAAACAAATAACAGTCCCCAAATCCATAAGTAAATACCTATCTTATGTGTAGTTGATGATTTTTCTTTATTATTATCTAATTCAGTTTTTTCGTTCATACATATTGTTATCTTACCAAAGATAGAAAAAAGCAAAAATAAAAACCCACACTAAATCCACAAAGTGCCAATAAAGTCCCAATATTTCGATCGAAACGTAATCAGACTTCATTGTAGTGAAAAATCCCCTTCTTCCGCTATCAAAATCTCCTCTAAATACTTTTCTAGCAAAAATGAATAGAAATATTACACCTATAGATACGTGTGTACCATGAAAACCAGTGATCATGAAAAAATATGAACCAAATTGAGCTGCGCCAAAAGGATTTGACCATGGTCTCACTCCTTCATGTATTAATTTTGACCACTCATAGGCTTGCATTCCTACAAATGTCAAACCACCAATTGCTGTAGCAAGAATAAACCAGCCACACATTTTTTTATTTTTTTCATACCCATACTTCACAGCTAAAGCCATGGTTCCGCTACTTGTGATAAGCACAAAAGTCATTATTGCGATTAGAAGTAACGGCACAGGCACTCCCATAAAATCAAGCGAAAACACTTCGCTTGTGTTTGGCCAATCAACAACTGTTGAGGCCCTGCCCTTCATATATGAAATTAAAAAACAACTAAAAATAAATGTATCACTTAATAAGAAGATCCACATCATTGCTTTACCCCACTGAACACCCTTAAACGCGGTTTGATCTGAACCTAAATCACTTGGAACACTTTTCCAACCTTTAGGAAGATTTTCAAATGATGAGTCGGACATATTTAATATTCCTTAACTTGATAACATTAATCCAAAAAGAACAATCCAAACAGCTAATAAAAAGTGCCAGTATACTGCACAAGTATCAATTAAATTATTTATTTCTTCTTTTTTGTGGGTCCTTTTAATAAATTTTGAAGTAGTTTTGCCCCAAAAATAAATACCTCCAACTATATGAAGACCATGAATTGTGGTAAACAAATAGAAGAAAGCGTTAGCAACATTAGTTGTAGCGTAATATCCGGTACTCATAAGTTGATACCAAACAATAAGCTGGCCTATCAGAAAAGAATAAGCAAGAAAACCTACAAAATATAAACAATTTTTTGTTTTATCAAAAATACCCTTTTCAGCATATTTTGTTGTCATGTGAAAAACTAAACTGCTTATAACTAAAATACCTGTATTTAACCAAAGCAACCACGGTTCAGGCATATTTTTCCAGTCACTTATAAGCATACGATCAGAATACGCCACTATAAACAGTGAAAATAAAACTGTGCTGGCAGCCATTAACGTTCTTAAACCTAGCTTCTGTTTGCTTAAATTAACCGTTTGTCCTTGGTGCTGGTTATCTGCCTCTATTTGATCTTTTTCCCAAGGCTTTTCAGTTAGTAATTGAAAAATACTTTTTTTTTTGTTCACGTTTTCTCAACTTTCGCTCCTACTATCTCGCTTGGAGGTTGGTTTTGTGGAATATAATCTTCTTTAGCCCCAGGAACACTGAAATCATAAGGCCATCTGTAAACCTTAGGAAGTTCCTTGCCCCAGTTACCATGTTCAGGTGGCATTTGAGGTGTTTGCCATTCTAAAGAATTTGCTTTCCAAGGATTTTTTTCTGATTTCTTTCCTAGTCGAGCACTAGTGATTAAATTATATAAAAATAGTAATTGTGCTGCTCCTACTATTAGAACTGCTATGGTTATAAATTTATTTAAAAGAAGTGTAGATGTATCAATATATGGGCTATCATAAATTTCAAAATATCTTCTTGGGACACCAACAAAGCCTTGGTAATGCATAGGAAAATAAATTGCATATGATCCTATAAATGTGATCCAAAAGTGGATTTTTCCGAGTGTTTCGTCCATCATTCTCCCAGTTATTAATGGGTACCAATGATAAATTGCTCCAAAGATTACAAGTATTGGCGCGATGCCCATGACCATATGAAAATGTGCAACCACAAAATAAGTATCGGATAAAGGAACATCAACAGTAACATTTCCTAGAAACAATCCTGTTAATCCACCATTTAAAAAAGTGACAATAAAACCTAAAGAAAATAACATTGGCAATGAAAGTTGTATATTTCCTCTCCAAAGAGTTAAAATCCAGTTATAAACTTTTATAGCTGTAGGGACCGCAATAATTAAAGTTGTTGTTGCAAAAAAGAAACCAAACCAAGGATTCATACCACTTACATACATGTGGTGCGCCCATACAAAAAAGCTCAAAGCGCCAATTCCAACTATTGCCCACACCATCATTCTATATCCAAAAATTGTTTTTCTAGAATGTACAGAAAGTAAATCAGATACGATACCAAATGCAGGTAGAGCCACAATGTAGACTTCTGGATGGCCAAAGAACCAAAATAAATGTTGAAATAAAATTGGACTTCCTCCCTCGTGGGTCAGTGTCTCTCCTAAAGAAACCATTGCTGGCATAAAAAAACTTGTTCCAAGCAAACTGTCTAATGTCATCATCAAACAGCCTACTAACAAAGCAGGAAATGCAAACATAGCAAGAACAGTTGCTGTAAATATTCCCCAAATCGTAAGAGGCAACCTCATAAGAGTCATGCCTCGAGCTCTTAATTGTAATACAGTAATAATATAATTTAGTCCTCCCATCGTAAAACCAGCAACAAAAAGTATTAATGAAATTAGCATTAAAATTATACCCATGTCGCTTCCTGGTGTTCCGGCAGTAATAGCTTGTGGCGGATAAAGAGTCCAACCCGCTCCTGTGGGACCCCCAGGTACAAAAAAGCTGGCTAATAAAACCAAAACTGCAACCACAAATGCCCAATAACTCAGCATGTTTACATATGGGAAAGCCATATCCCTAGCACCACACATTAGTGGTATTAATAAATTACCAAAACCTCCTAAAAATAATGCCGTTAATAAATAAACTACCATTATCATCCCGTGCATTGTCACAAACTGGTAATATGCTCCTGGATCCAACCATCCCAAACCAGGAAAAGCCAATTGAATTCTCATCAACCAAGATAAAACTAATCCTAAAAGACCTGTGCCTACTGCTGTTAAAGCATATTGGATACCAATATATTTTGCATCTTGTGAAAAAACATATGTAGTCCACCAACTGTGAGAGTGATAAAGCTCTTGATCTGGAAGTTCTGCATCTGGAACGGAATCTATATCGGGTGAAGAAACTGATGACGCATCACCAGCGTAATCTGATTTTGCTTCTAATTTATGTTCGTATTCGTCTGACATATTTCAATTCACTTATATAGTTTATTTATCCTTTTTTACTAGTTGCAAATTGTCGTTTTTTTGATTTTTTGCTAACATTTTCTCAAAAGTTATTTGTTTTGCTTCCCACTTTTTATAATCTTGTTCTTCATCTACTATAACTCTACCCCTCATAGCATAGTGACCTGAACCACAATACTCAGCACATAAAACTTCAAAATCACCCGTTCTTGTCGGTGTAAGCCAATAGTATGTCACAATACCTGGAACCATATCCATCTTTCCTCTAAATTGTGGGACATAAAAATTATGTAAAACATCGATGGTTCTTAATTCAAATTTTACCGGACGGTCTATTAAAAGGTGAAGTTCCTGTGCGTCAACTAAAAGATCATCTTTACCATTTGTATCCTCTATGATAAGTCCAAAAGGATTATCATCATTTATATATTTGATATCTGTTTTTCCCAAAATACCATCATCACCTGGTAGTCTATATTTCCAACCCCACTGATATGCAAAAACTTCTACTTTGTAAGCGTTATCGGGAACGGTAACATATTGGTTCCAAACAACTAATCCTGGTGCTAATAGGGCGGCAACTCCTATAGCGGTTGCCCATGTCAATCTACTTTCTAACTTTTTATCTTCCGGTTTATATTCAGCTCTTCTGTCTTTGTTGTAGCTAAATTTCCAAACACAATACGCAACGAAAAAACATATAGCCACGAAAACAAAACCAGTGATCCAAAATGTTAAAATTATTGTGTCATCCATATTTCCCCAGTTTGATGCAACTTCCGTCCACCACCATGGAGACCAAAAATGAAATGCTATTGATCCAACCGTTATTAAAAATATACTAAGTGCAACAATCATTTTACGCGTTTGTTATAATAAAAATTCCCAAAAGTACTATACCTACAATTAGGATATGATTTCCTAGATCTATAAAACCTAATTTTTTGTTTTTCGAATCAACTAAATCTTTCCATCTAAATTGAACAGGCTTTCTTTTAACAGCAATCTCAGCTTCATTTTCATTTTTTTCTAGTCTTAAAGAAACTGAAAAAAAAACGAAATAAATGAATACGATCAAAAAAATGACCAAACCCAAAAGTAGTGCGTAAGAAGTACTCATAATATTAATTTATTATTTATTACTATATATATTTGCTTTATGCATGCTTAATAAGTTTTTGCGACACTTTTTCATGGTTAAATTAGGCTCAAATTACAAGGGTAAATTACTTCAAATTTAAATTATAACTTAAAATTGTGGTGGCTGCGATTGCTGCAGTCTCAGCACGTAAAATATTGTTAGCCAATGATATAGAAATTGTTTTTTTATGATCAACTATTAATTGTCTTTCTGCTTCAGAAAAGTCCCCTTCCGGTCCAATAAGAATACAGATCGAATTTTTAGCAGGTAAGATTTTTTTTATATCATTAAAATCAGAGTTAATATCGCAAAATACTAATGAACTATTTTGGGGAAATTTTTTTAAAAACTTTTGTAATGTTTCTATTCTATAAATTTCAGGAACTGAAATCCTATTTGATTGTTGACTCGCTTCAATAATAATTTTTTCTGCTCTTTTAATATTAATTTCTCTAACAACACTTCTTTCACATAAAAGTGGAATAAATTTTTGTATCCCAAGTTCAGTGGTTTTTTGTAACATTAAATCTTGCGCAATTTTTTTAATTGGAGAAAAAGCTAGCCATAAATTATTTTCTTTAATTTTAGATCTGAACAATTGTTCCACTTTGAACTCTATCAGGCTATTTATGTAAGAAATCACTATTACATTCCATTCTCCGTTTGAAGAATTGAAAAGTGAAAATTTTTCTCCTACTTTTAATCTCATAACATTCTTAATATAATGTGATTGATTTTCAGAAAGTTTTGAAATAAGACCACTTTTTAATTCCTTGGGATAAAAAAGTCTTGCTTTTGGAGCCATGAAGAATTTATATAAGTTAAAATGCCGAAATCAATTATAATATCTAAGCACGGTGGTCCAAATGTATTGGAGCTAAAGGACGTTACCGTTGGAAAACCCGGACCAAATGAAATTAAAATTAAAAATTTAGCAATTGGTCTGAATTTCATTGATACCTATCATAGATCTGGACTTTATAAATTAAGTTTACCATCTGGTATTGGCATGGAAGCAGCTGCAATGGTTGAAGATGTTGGTTCTAATGTAAAATATTTTTCTAAAGGTGATAGGGTAGCATACTCACAGATGCCTCTTGGTTCTTATTCTGAGGAAAGGATTATTCCAGAAAAAATTGCAGTAAAAATTCCAGAGGGTGTTAGCGAAAAAACTGCTGCAAGCATTATGACTAAAGGTTTAACTTCGCATTATCTATTATTTAAAACTTATAAAGCTAGTGCAGGTGAATTAATTTTGTTTCACGCTGCGGCAGGTGGGGTTGGACAAATTTTTTGCCAATGGGCGAAAAGTATAGGCTGCAGAGTAATAGGTACAGTAGGATCAGATGATAAAATTGATATTGCAAAAAAAAATGGATGTGAATTTGTAATTAATTACAATAAAGAAGATTTTGATAAGAAAGTTTTAGAAATTACCAATAACAAAGGAATTAATGTAGTTTATGATGGTGTTGGAAAAAAAACATTTGAAAAATCTATAAATTGTTTAAAACCGATGGGAATGATGATCTCGTTTGGAAATGCTTCGGGAGCTTTAGACCCAATTGATGTTAAAAAATATATAGCGCATAAGAGTTTATTTTTTACTAGACCTGGATTGGCTGACTATGGGGCTGGAAGAAAGGCTCTTGAAGAAGGCTCAACAGCACTTTTTGAACAAATTAAATTCGGTAAAATAAAAATAAAAATTTTTAAGGAATATAAGCTATCAGAAGTAAAAAGCGCTCACGAAGATCTTGAAAATAGAAAAATTTTGGGCCCAGCTGTTTTAATACCCCATGAATAATCTAAAAATAATAAGTCCATGTATTAGTATTTGTAAAAGTGATCCGGATACGGGATTTTGCTATGGTTGTGCCAGAACAGATAAAGAAAAAAAAATTTGGAAAAATTTAGATACAACAGATCAATGGAAAGTAGAAAATCTTAAAATCTTAAGAAGCAGAATGAGCGAGACTCAGAAAAAAGTTTTTGAAAAATCTTATAAAGAAAAACTAGAGTTTGGAAAGTTGGTTTACACAAAAAGTTAGAGTAAAAACCACAAAATTAAGCCTACAACCGCTAATATAATTATTAATATCCTAACTCCAAAAAGGTATCTTGTTAAATTTTTTGAATCTTCTATATCTTTTTTCTTGCCTGCTCCCATCCTAATAACGAGATAAAATGCAAGTAGAAGAATTAATATAATTACAAGTATAATTGGTTTACCAAACATGTTTAGCTCGAAGTAATTATTATAGGTAAGAAAAGGCCCAATGCATATAGCAGAATAATTACAATAGATGCAATAATAAAGGCTCTTATAGCATTAATTTTCATAAGGCTTATTTTCCATCAATTTTCATATCTGACAAATGTAATTTTAACGCATTTGTAGATAGAAATATTTCCAATAAAAATAGTAAAATAGATATAATCATTGATATACAGCAAGATGCAAATATTAATCTAGCAATTATCACCGCCTCTAAATATAAGCCCAGTACTGTAAGCATGTTAAATAAAAAACCCAAACTTGCTGCTCCAATAGCGTACTTTAGATAATTTATTCTCTGACTTAGATTTTGAAGTTGCCTTTCCCATTCAGGGGGTATGTGCTTTTCAAATACATGCTCATCATGAAGTTTTCTGATCAATGCGCTTAAAGTGTGAAACCTATTACTGTATACCGTCATTATAAGTGGTATAGCCGGAAACATTAATGCTGTTACTGTATAATCTATGTTCATTTCGAATCAAATTGATTATGTATTTAGTGTTTGATATTTACAAGAACTAATAATGTCGACACATATTAGAAGTTTCATTAGCGTCACAAGACTTAACAAGCCAATAGGTTTTCTATTGCTATTTTGGCCATGTTCATGGGGTTTGAGTATTGCCCTGTTTTATCATAAAGACTTTGGTATGTTTTTTTCACATCTTTTTCTATTTTTTTGCGGCTCGGTATTTATGAGAAGTGCTGGATGTATTGTTAATGACATAGTAGATGAAAAAATTGATAAACAGGTTGCAAGAACAAAAAATAGACCAATCGCTTCAGGAAAATTAAAAAAAAATCTTGCTTGGATGTACGTTTTAATTTTATGTCTTTTAGCCTTTATTGTTTTAATTCAGTTTAACACGCTAACAATTTACCTTGGTATATTTTCTATGTTATTTGCATTTTCTTATCCTTTCATGAAAAGATACACCTATTGGCCACAGTTATTTCTTGGCTTCACTTTTAATTGGGGTTTGATTATGGCTTGGACTTCTGTTGCGAATGGAATCAGTTATTTACCTATAGTCTTTTACATTGGAGCCATATTTTGGACACTAGGCTATGACACTATTTATGGAATACAGGATATTTCAGATGATGAAGTTATTGGGGTCAAATCAACTGCAATTAAATTTAAAAATAATATTAATTTTTTTGTAGGAACTTGCTACATATTAAGTTCGTTTGTAATACTCTTTGTTATGATAAATTTAAAAATAAGTTACTGTTTAATTTTTATACTTATGTTTATGATTAGCCTTTTTTATCAAATGAAAATTACTAGAAACAAAGAACCCTTAAACTGTCTCAAAGCATTTAAGTTAAACAACTTATCTGGAGGTATTGTTTTTTTAGGTTTTTTTTTACTAAATTTTGAATTTTAATGAAATTAGAGAAAATAATTTTTTATTTAAAAAGATTGTATAAAAATTATACAAAACAATATCTAAATAAAATACTTGCAGCTCTATTTTTATCAATAATAGTTGCAGGATCAACGTCAGCTACCGCCTATCTCCTAGATCCAGCTATAAAAAAAATTTTTATCGATCAAGATAAAACCTATGCGATAATGGTCCCAATATTAATTATCCTTGCGTTTGCTTCAAAAGGAATTTCTCTATACACCGCAAGATCGATTGTCATTGTTTTAGGGCACAGAATTAAAGAAAAGCTTTTGAATGAAATGACAAATAGTCTCCTAATGAAAGATATTCAATCAATTGAAAAAAAACATTCTGGTAAATATATTGCGCATTTTTTATACGATGTGGGAATGATTCAGCAACTTGTAAGTACGGGTGTGTTAAATATAATGAAGGATAGTATAACTTTAATTGCCCTTGCTAGTTTGATGTTTTATCAAAATTGGAAGCTTGCCTTGTTTTCTTTAATAATGATGCCATTTGCAGCTTTTGTAGCAAAATCTTTAGGTAAAAGAATGGGAAAAGCCACAAAAGCAAGTACTGAGTCTACTGGAAGTTTTTCAAAAATAATTTCTGAAATATTAAAAGCAACTAAAATAATTAAAATTTATCAAAAAGAAGATCATGAAAAAGGTAAGGCAGAAACAGCCATTAGGGATTTAACAGATAAAGAGATTAAAATGAATAAAATACTGATTAGAGCCACTCCTGTAATGGAAATTTTAACTGGTATAATGATAGCTGGTTTTATTTATTTTTCAGGCTTTCTGATTGCTAGAGGTGAAATTGGTTTAAATAATTTCTTTTCATTTCTTGCTGCTATGATGCTTGCCTATCAACCTATCAGGTCCTTAGCGACTATAAACATGATAATTTATCAAGGAACCGTAGCAGCTGAAAGAATTTTTGGAGTCATAGATGAAAAAATTATAATTTCAAATGCAAAAAATGCTCCAGATCTTAAAATAGAAAAATCAGGTTTAAATTTTAAAAATATTAACTTTCAATATATTTCGGGAAAAGAAAGTGCCGTCAAAAATTTTGATCTTGATATAGAGGGTGGTAAAATGACCGCTTTAGTTGGGCATAGTGGAGCAGGTAAAAGCACAATATTAAATCTTATACCAAGATTTTACGACCCACAAAGTGGTGAGATCACTATCGATAATCAAAAAATTAAAGAAATATCTTTGGGTTCACTTAGAAAAAGTATTTCGCTTGTTAGTCAAGATGTAATTCTTTTTGATGACAGTGTTATTAATAATGTTAGATACGCAAAGTTAAGTGCTAGTGAGGAAGAGGTTATAGAGGCATGTAAGCAAGCTGCAGCCGATGATTTTATAAAAAACTTACCCTTAAAATATGAAACTATAATTGGTGAAAATGGTATTCGACTATCGGGGGGTGAAAAACAAAGAATATCAATAGCAAGGGCAATACTAAAAAATTCTCCGATTATACTCTTAGATGAAGCCACATCTTCTTTAGATTCAGAGTCTGAGTCTAAGGTTCAAAACGCAATACTTAATTTAACACAAAATAGAACGACAATTGTAATTGCTCACAGATTTTCAACCATAAGAAAAGCTGACAAAATCGTGCTTATGAGTAAAGGAAATATTTTAGCGATTGGGACGCATGATAAACTTTTAGAAAATTCGCGAGAGTATAAAAATTTATATCAAAAGCAAATACTCAATTAAAATGGTTAAAGCCATATATAATTTTTTTATAACTTTGTTTTACATACCATATTTGTTTTTTGTTATTTTTAGAATATTTATAAAAAAAGAGCATTCTTCAAAATTTAAAGAGAAAGTTTTTATTCAAAACATAAAAAGACCTGATGGATATCTTTTTTGGTTTCACGTCGCCAGCCTAGGTGAGCTTAACAGTGTATTACCATTCGTTGAGTTTTATTTAAAAGAGAATCAAAAATATAATGTTTTGATAACCACGGTCACTTTAAGCTCATATAATCAATTTGAAAAAATATTTAGAAATAACAAAAGAGTATTCCACCAATTTTTACCTTACGATTTTAAACCATTAATTAAAAATTTTATCAGTAACTGGAGACCGAATATCGTTTCTTTTGTTGACTCAGAAATATGGCCAAATTTTATTTTTGAAATAAAGAAAAGCGGAATTCCTTTTATACTTTTAAACGCCAGAATTACAAAAAAAACATTTGATAGATGGATGGTTTTTAAAAAATTTGCCTTCGACACTTTTGGATCTTTTTCATTATGTATAGCATCAAGTAAAGATTCGGCGGGATATTTAGAACTTTTAAAAGTAAAAAATATTAAATATTTTGGAAATATAAAATTTTGTAATCAAACAAATCTCATTAAAGAGAAAAATAATGATCAATTCAAATTAATCAATAATAAAAAAGGATGGGTGGCACTGAGCACACATAAAGATGAGGAATATTTTTGTGCCAAGGTTCACAAATCATTAAAAAAGTTGGAAAAAAATTTAATTACTATAATTATACCAAGACACATACATAGGATAAAAAAAATTTATAAACAGTTATTAAGTTTGAATCTAAAGGTACAAATAAAAAATGAAAATGAAATTGTAGATAAAAATGCGGACATTATTTTAGTAAATTATTATGGATCCATCTCTAAATATCTTAATTATTATAAAAATATATTTATTGGAAAGTCATTAATTTCATCATTATCTAAAGTTGGAGGTCAAAACCCTATTGATGCTGTGAGAATGGGATGTAAAGTTTACCATGGTCCATTTGTATATAATTTTAGGGAAATATATGATTATTTGAATAAAAATCATTTAGCTGAAGAAATAAGCAAAGATAAAATAAATGATCCTGAGGATCTTGCTTATAAATTAGTCAAAAGCTTGAAAGATAATCCCGAAAAAAATAGTCACAAAATAGATGAATTTAAAATTTATAGTAAGAAAATTTTTAATAATGTTACGCTGGAATACGATAAATTTATAAAATGAAAATCATTAAACCAAAGTTTTGGGATAAAAATTATTTGACTCTTTTTTCATTAATTTTGCTGCCTTTTACTTTAATCTATAAATTAATTTTTTTTTTTAATAGAAAAACCAAAGATGAAAAAAAATTTTCTATTCCAATAATTTGCATTGGAAATATATATATAGGAGGAACAGGAAAAACACCTTTATCAATAAAAACGTTTGATATTTTAAGAGATCTAAAAAAAAATCCAGTAATAATTAAAAAAAATTATAAAAATCAGAGAGATGAGGCTTTGCTATTAAAAAGTTATTGTAAAACTATTTTATCAAAAAATCGAACTGAGGGTATAACCGAAGCCATAAATAAAAAATATGATTGCGTTATATTAGACGATGGATATCAAGACTTTGAGATATATAAAAATTTGAATATTATAAGTTTTAATGCAATGCAAAAAATTGGAAATGGACATACGTTACCTGCTGGACCACTGAGAGAGAGCCTAAAATCTTTGAAAAGATGCCAGCTTATTCTGATTAATGGAGAAAAAGATCTAAATTTTGAAACAAAACTTAAAAGATATAACCCGAAGCTTAAATTTTTTTATTATAGCTACAGAGCTGCAAATATTACAAATTTTAAAAATAAAAAGTTAATAGCATTTGCTGGAATTGGTAACCCAAAAAACTTTTTTGATTTTCTTAAATTTAATCATTTAAATATAGTAAAAGAAATAGAATATCCTGACCACTATGAATATTCACAAAATGAATTAGATACTCTTGCGAATTTAGAAAAACAATATAACGCAAGTTTAATTACTACAGAAAAAGATTACTTAAGAATAAATAAAATTTTTAGAAAAAGAGTAAGTTTTTTACCTATCAAGGTAGAATTTAAAGAGCAAAATTATGCAAATGAAATAAAAAAATTAATTCTATGAAAATCTTAAAATATATATTCGAAGCATTTTTTTTTTATATTTTATTCTTTATAATAAAGATTTTAGGTATTAAGTTAGGAAGAAAAATTTGTTCATTTTTATTTTTGAAATTCGGAATTTTTTTTAGATCTAAAAATATTATAAACGAAAATATATCTAACGTTTTTAAAAATATTTCAAAAGAAGACGCTGATATAATTATAAATTCTATGTGGGAGAATTATGGGTACATATTAGCAGAATACATGTACCTAGATAAATTTCGTTTAAATAAATTTTCTAATCTCCATGTTCAAATTAAAGGAAAGGAAATTCTTGATAACGTTTTAAAATCAAAAAAACCTTCTATTTTTATTTCAGGACATTTTGGAAATTTTGAATTGATGGCTATGGAATTAGAAAAATACGGAATTAACCTTGCAGCTATTTATAGACCATTAAATAATATTTTTTTAAATCCTTTCATGATTTATTTGAGAAAAAAATATATTTGTAAAAACCAAATTGCAAAAGGTGTAAGCGGAACCAGAAAGGTGATCGAATATATAAACAAAAATTACAGCGTGGCATTAATGGTAGATCAAAGATTGGGGGAGTCGGAAAGATTTCCTTTTTTCAATAAAACTGCCCACACAACAACACTACCAGCACAACTGGCTCTTAAGTTTGAATGTAATATAATCCCAATTTATTTTGAAAGAAAAGATATTAGCTCATTCGAGATGGAAGTATTAAAACCTATAGAATTTCATAAAACTAACGATCTAGATAAGGATAAAAAAAATATAACGATTAAAATTAATAAAGAAATCGAAAAAATGGTTATAAAAAACCCGAAACAATGGATTTGGACTCACGGAAGATGGAAATAATTATTTTATTTTTTGATTTGATTAATTCTTTCTTTTACTTCCACAGGTGAATAGTAAGCCTCTTGTAAATCTACACTCCAATAACTTAATTGATCCAACGGTATAACCTTTCCTGAAACTGAGCATACAACATGGTCTCCCGCCTCAATTATCTCAAATTTATTACTGAGAAATTTAAGTTTTGCTTTATTTTTGTTCATGTTAATTTACCTTAAACATCTACAATATATGAATTTAGCAGTTTTAGGAAGCGGAGGTAGAGAGCATGCAATTTGTTACAAATTGCATCAATCTAAAAAGTTAGGCAAGTTACTTTGTATACCAGGAAATGCTGGAACAGAAAAAATCGCGGAAAATATAAAAATAGATCTAGGTAATTTTGAGGAAATTTATAAAACAATTAAAACAAAAAATATCGAAATAGTTATAGTTGGTCCTGAACAGCCTTTAGTGGAGGGTATAGTTGATTTTTTAAGACAAAGATCGGTAAAAGTGATTGGCCCTGATAAATTTAGTTCTCAATTAGAAGGCTCAAAATCTTTTATGAAAAATATTTGCAAAAAAAATAATATTCCGACGGCAAATTATGGTGTTTTTGATAATTTAAATAAAGCAGAAATTTTTCTAAAAAAAAATGGTGCACCAATAGTTGTGAAAGCAGATGGGCTTGCTGCTGGCAAGGGGGTTAGTATATGTGAGTCATTCGATGAGGCGAAAATTAAAATTAAAGAAATTTTAGATGGAAAATTTAAATCATCGAATAAAGTAATACTAGAAGAATTTCTTGAGGGAGAGGAGCTGAGCTATTTTGTTTTATCAGATAAAAATTCATACAGTTTTTTTGGTTCAGCACAAGATCATAAAAGAGTTGGTGAGGGAGACAAAGGTCCAAATACTGGAGGTATGGGTGCGTACTCCCCAGCAAAAATGCTAAATAAAAATTTAGATGAAAAAATAAGAAAAAAGATTATTGAACCCACTCTGTCTGCAATGAAAAATTTAGGTCATCCTTATGAAGGTTTTTTATATGCTGGCTTAATGATTAAGAACTCAGAACCTTACTTAATAGAATATAACATTCGAATGGGAGATCCTGAGTGCCAAGTTTTAATGATGACATTAAAATCAGACCTTTTAGAAATTTTTGATTATATAACAAAAAATAAATTAAATGATTTAAAAATTCAATGGTATGAAAAAGAATCAATAACTATAGTTTTATGCGCAAAAGGTTATCCAGAAACTTACATAAAAGATAGTGAAATTAAAAATTTATCATCAGTAATAACTGATCATGATAATCAAATTTTTCATGCTGGTACTTATAGAAAAAATAATAAAATTTTTTCTAAAGGTGGTCGCGTTTTAAACATAACATCTTGTGCAAAAAGTTTGTCTGATGCGAGAAAGAGATGTTTAAAAAATTTAAAGCAAATTGATTGGGATGATGGTTTCTTCAGAAAAGATATTGGCTGGAGAGTAATTAAATGAGAATAATAAGTGGGAAATTTAAAAACAGAAAAATTAACTTTCCAATGAGTCTTAAAACTAGACCTTTAAAAGACAGTGTTAGAGAAAATATTTTTAATGTTTTAAGCCACTCAAAAAATTCAAAAATTAGTTTAAAAAATTCTAAAGTTCTTGACCTATATGCTGGGACAGGCTCTTTTGGTCTTGAATGCATGTCGAGAGAAGCGTCTAAAGTTGTTTTTGTAGAAAATAACATTTCGGCTTTGAATGAATTAGAAAAAAATATAAAAAAAATTGATATTGAAAACATATCAACTTTACATCAGATGGATGTTGCTTTTTTTTTTAATAAATTCTTACGAAAAGGAAGTTTTGAAAGATTTGATATAGTTTTTTTTGACCCACCATATAAAAATAAGGAATATTTAGATATACTTAATATTCTTAGGGACATTAGGGTATTAAACAAAAACCATATCATCGTAATACATCGAGAAAAAAACACCAAGGAAGATATTAATCGGTCAATAAAAGTAATTGAAAACAGGATTTATGGACGATCAGAAATTTTTTTTGGAAAAATTGTTTGAAATTAAAATTTTCTTTGTAAAAATTTTAACTTTTTCAACAGCGGGTTGATTAAAAGGGTTAACTTTAATTATTTTACTTAAAATAAAGGTTTCTAAAATAAAAGTAAAAAATAATTTACCTATATTATTTTCGTCAATCTTATTGATAATTATTTCTCTATAAGGAATCTTTTCTGTATCTAAAGCTTTTTTAAAAGCATCTTTTTGAGCGTTCTTAATATTTTCATAGTTTTTTTTATTTAAGAACGAGGTCTTTTTTCCAAAAGAATTGAATCTTAGTTTTGCTCTTTTATTTTTTTTTACACTAAATATATAAAAATACTTATCCCTTGGTCCATCTAGATATAATTGGAGTAAACTATGATGGTCCTTTGGGGCGCTTGAGATCACTGGCATAATTCCTGTTTTTTTTTTACCGAGGCTTTCAGCAATTAATTGTTGACTCCAAAATAGAAAATCCTCTAGCTCTGGCAGATAATTAAAAAATATTAAAGTTTTAAATTTTTTTAATTTAATTTTTTTAATTTGTTTAATAGATTCTTTTAAAAATACACTGTTATTAAAAAGCTTTGGTATATTTTTTTTAAAATTAATCGGGTTTAGGCCCATTAAATACGAAGGTAGCATGCCTACATCCGAAAACACAGAATATCTTCCTCCAATTTTTGAGCTGTGCTTAACTAATTTAAAAGATTTTTCCTTCGCAAAATTTGCTAATAGATTATTTTTGTCTTCAGCAATGATAATAGTATTAGATTTTTTTAAAAAAGGTTTAAAAAAACCAGTATTGACTATTGTTTCTGTAGTATTTCCTGATTTAGAAATTATTAGAAATAAAACATTTTTTAAATTATAATTTTTTTTAGTTTTAATTAATTTTTCTTGATCAAGATTATCAATAAAGATAAAATTTTTTTTTATTTTATATTTTAAGAAAGAATAAATTGCTTTTGTCCCAAGAATTGAACCACCCATTCCCAAAACAATAACTGTTTTAAATTTTCTGAATTTATTTATTTCATTAAATTTGAAATTATAATTTGAATTTGGGAAGAAGGATTTGAATAAGTTGTTATTTTTTTCTGAAAATTCTTTTTTGATACTTTTTATGTTCATCTTTAATTTTTCCTTAACTCTCTCAAAACTTGATTTTCTAAGTCAGAGATGCTTTTGGAAGAATTGTTTGCGCTATCTTCTTTTTTTAAAATATTTTCTAAAGAATCTTTTGTGTCTTTTGATGAACTCTTGGTGCCTGGAACAGGGAGCTTTTCATATTCTGGTGGTAATATTAATGGATCCTTTTTTTTAATCAAAAATTCATCTGTGGTTATTTCTTTCTGACCAGTAACCGCTTTTCGGAAATCCGCGAAAGATCCACAATGAGTTAGAAAAAATAAAATTAATATTAAAAAAAAATTTTTTTTCATTAACATCATGCTTTCTTACTAAACAAAATTTCTTTAAAAATCATTGCAATAATACCTAAAGAAATGAAGATATCTGCAAAATTAAAAGTAAACCAATGAAAATCACCTACGTGTAGATCAATGAAATCTGGAACTGCAAAGTATGTAAGTCTATCGTAAAGATTTCCTATAGCCCCGCCAATGATCAAGGCTATAATTAGTTTTAATACATTATCTCCATTTACCATGAGATATATCAAATAAATAATTATTAACAAAATTAAGGCAGAGATAATATTGTACATTATTCCTGTATTTAAACTAAATAATCCAAAACCAATTCCTGTATTCCAATTTAAAGTGATGTTTAAAAAATCATTTATAAAGAGTTCGCTTTGACTCTTTTCGATAAGGTTGATTACATATACTTTTGAAAGTCTATCTAAACCAAAAGTAAGAATTATTATTATGAAACTAAAAATATCAAATTTTTTTACTTTTATTTTATTTTCAAACATCTCGGACATTTTTTGTCTTTTACACTTGGCACTATTTTCCAGCATCTTGAACACTTTATCCCGTCGGCTTTCTTTACTGATATTGACAATTTATCTTTTACATCATCCTTTATAGTTTTTGTAACATTAGATGTAATAAAAAATTCCTCTGCATCTATACTATTTAGAACTTCATGGTCTTTTTTAGATAATGAAATTTTTACATCAGCTTCTAAACTAGAGCCAATTATTTTTTTTGATCTTTTTTCTTCTATAGCGATATTAACTTCCTGTCTAAAAGAAAGTAATTTTTCCCATTTTTTGTATAGAGTTTCATTTTGCCAATTTTCTGGTAAGACAGAAAAAGTTTCCTCATGGATACTCATTTTTTTATTTTTATTTGATAAGTCAGTTATTTCCTCGGTTGTAAACGATAAAACTGGTGCGTACCATTTTAATAGACATTCAAGAATAATATTTAGTGAAGTTACACATGACTTTCTTTTTTGTGAACTTACATCGTCACAATACAATGTATCTTTTCTTATATCAAAATAAAATGAAGATAGATCAAGCGTGCAAAAATTTAGCAACTCTTTTTGAAGCTTGTGGAAGTTATAATCTTTTAAACTCTTTTTAATTTCTAAACTTAAAAAATAAAGTTTATGCAAAATTACTTGCTCCAACTCAGGTAATTCTTTCACTTTAATTGATTTGAAATTTTGCGGACTGAAATCGTCCTTTAAATTTCCCAAAATATATCTGAAAGTATTTCTTATTTTTCTATAAGATTCAGCATGTTGTTCTAATATCACATGATCTATCCTTAAATCCTCCGCATAGTCTGAAGAAGCAACCCAAAGTCTAAGTATATCTGCACCGTATTTTTTTAAAATATCTTCAGGTGAAATAATATTTCCAGCAGATTTTGACATTTTCATCCCTTTTCCATCCACTACAAAGCCGTGTGAAAGTATACTTTCAAAGGGAGCTCTGCCCCTAGTTCCACAAGACTCTAAAAGTGACGAGTGAAACCAACCTCTGTGTTGGTCAGAACCCTCTAAATACATTGATGCTGGCCATTTTAAATCTTTCCTTTTTTCCAATACAAATGAATGTGTAGATCCACTATCAAACCAAACCTCAACGATATCGCTAGATTTTATATAATCTTCTTTTTTATATTTATTTCCAAGGAACCTTTGAGGATCATCATAAAACCAACAATCAGATCCCTCCTTTTCATAAATCTTTGCTATATTTTCAATAACTCCCTTATCTCTCAAAGGTTCGTTTGTTTTCTTATTTACAAAAATAGGTAAAGGAACACCCCAAGATCTTTGCCTTGAAATACACCAGTCTGGACGGGTTTCAATCATAGCTCTTATTCTTGCCTTTCCTTTTGCTGGAAAGAAAGAAGTTTGATCTATTGATTTTAAAGCCTTCATTCTTAACTTGTGGCTCTCCATAGAAATAAACCATTGTGGTGTTGCTCTGTGCACCAAAGGCGCTTTCGATCTCCAAGAGTGGGGGTAACTATGAACTAGGGTACCGCTACCCAAAAGATTTTTTTGCTCACTTAAATTTTTTATAATAATTTCATCTGCTTTGAAGACGTGTGTACCCTCAAAAATAGGAATATTTTTTGTATACCTGCCGTCATTATTAACGGTCTCTATAGCTTTCATTCCATGTTTTAAACATAAATTAAAGTCATCTGGGCCATGACTAGGAGCACAATGAACAATTCCAGTACCTTGTTCTAGAGTAACAAAGTCTGCTTCCAACATAGGAACATCAAAATTGTAACCTAAATTTTTAAAAGGATGTGAGCATATTGTATTTTTAAATAATTGACCTTCAAACGATTTTAAAATTTTGAATTTTCCTAAACTGCAATTCTCTATTACGGAATCAATTAATTTTTCTGCTACAACAATTTTTTTATTATCAAGCTGTAAAACAGAATATTTTAAGTCTTTGTTATATGCTAGAGCTTTATTAGCTGGAATTGTCCAGGGAGTAGTTGTCCAAATTATAATTGAAGCATCTTTCAAAAAATCTTTATCAGTTTTTTTAATATGGAACTCGGCATAAATAGTATTTGACTTATGATCTTTATATTCAACTTCAGCATCAGCCAGGGCCGTTTTTTCTACGGTTGACCATAAAACTGGTTTGAAACCACGATAAAGACTTCCTTCTAAAAGAAATTTTCCAAGCTCTCTTACAATTTGAGCTTCTGCATCAAAACTCATTGTAGAATAATAATTTTCCCAGTCCCCAATAACACCTAATCTTTTAAATTCAGTTTTGTGAATACCAATCCATTTCTGCGCGAACTCTCTACACTCTTTTCTAAAATCTTTTGTTGGAATTTCGTCTTTATTTTTTTTCTTCTTCTTATATTCCTCTTCAATTTTCCATTCTATTGGTAATCCGTGACAGTCCCAGCCGGGAACATATATTGAGTCTTTATTAGTCATTTGATGAAACTTCGTAACAATATCTTTTAAAATTTTATTTAAAGCTGTTCCCATATGAATATGCCCATTCGCATACGGAGGACCATCGTGCAGTATAAATTTTTCTTTTCCCGACGATTTCTTTCTCAATTTTTCATATAGTTTTGTTTTATCCCAATTATCCAAAATCTTTAGTTCTTTAGAAGGAAGGTTTGCCTTCATAGAAAAAGATGTTTTAGGAAGATTTAAATTATTTTCGGCCATTTACCTTTTAACTTTTCTTATGTCTTTTTTAATTTGTTTTTTTAATTGAGTAATATTTTTAAATTTTTTTTCTTTTCTAATAAATTTAGTTAACATTACTTTAATACTTTTATCATATAAATTTTTTTTCAAACCAAAAATATGTGCTTCTAATAAAAGTTTATTTTTTCCAAAAGTTGGCTTATAACCTATATTTACAATACCTTTTTTTTTGATCTTTTTATTTATAATAATTACTGAAGAATAAACTCCAGATTTTGGAGCCATGTAGTTTCCTAGATCTAAATTACATGTTGGGAAACCAATTTTCCTTCCTCTTTTTTCTCCCCTTTTTACCACACCTTCGATTGCCCAAGCTCTGCCAAGCATTTTGTTTACAAAATTAATTTTTCCTTTTTTTATATTTTTTCTTATCAGGGTTGATGAAATTATTTTATTTTTTCTTTTAAAAGGCAAAATAGTTTGGGTTTTATAATTCATTAAATTTTCCTTCTTTTTAAGTAAATGAATATCTCCAGCTCTATTTTTTCCAAATCTAAAGTTCCTACTTATAAAAATTAATTTTGCTTTTAATTTTTTATGAAGAATTAAACGTATAAAGTTTTCTGCACTCGTTTTTGAAAAATTTCTATCAAATTTTCTTATTATTAAGAAATCGATTCCAAGTTTTTTTGAGGACTCAATTTTCTGCTTCAAAGAGTCTATCCTAAAATTTTTTAATTTTTTATTAAAAAACATTACTGGCAAAGGATGAAAAACCAATAAACCAAATTTAAGATTATTTTTCCTAGCAATATATTTACCTTTTTTTATCACTTTTTGATGTCCCAAGTGAAAACCATCAAAGTTGCCAATTGCAATTGCAGAATTTTTAAATTTTTTCTTAATGTTAAAGTTTTTATAAATTTTCATCTACCAAGTTAGTTCCTTTTGAAAATATTTAGCCGAAACATTGTGTTCCTTTAATAGATTGTCTAATAACTCTTCGTTATTTATTTTAGATGTATGTACACCACTAGTTATAAATACCGAGTCTAAGTTCATGTTGTTTGCGCCTTTAATATCAGTTTTAAGATTATCTCCAATAACTAAAGTTTTTTGATCTGCTTTTAAACAGGAAAGATAAACTTCTTTATGTGGTTTGCCAAAGTAAACTACATCCCCTCCTAGATCTTCAAAAATTTCAGCTATTTTGCCTGCGCAATATTCTTCTTCTTTCCCTCTACGAACAACAAGGTCGGGGTTGGTACATATCAATTTTTTTTTTGTGAATTTTTTTAATAGATCTTGGTAATATTTTAAATTTTCCTCTTCATCATCAAAAAGACCTGTGCAAAGAATAAAGTCGCATTTTTCAAGTGAAGTTTTATTTTTTTTCATATCATAGAATAAAGTATCGTCTCTCTGTGGGCCCAAATGATAAAATTTTTCTCCGAACTTATTTTTTTTGAGTGAATTTAATGCTGCCTCTCCTGAAGTTAAAACGTTTTTAAGAAACCTATCTTCCATTTTCATTTTTTTTAAAAACTCCACAACATTTTTAGTTGGACGAGGAGCGTTTGATAAAAAAACAACTCTTTTTCCATTTGCCTCAAGCTCCTTAACAGTATTAATTGCGGAAGAATTTAATTTAATGCCATTATGCATTACCCCCCACAAATCAATAATAAATGCATCATATTCTTTGAAAACTTCAGAAAGATGCTCTAATTTTTTAATTTTCATAGGAAATTCAAGCTTTTTTAGACAAATTTTTTATTATCATACACTTGCAAAATTCTAAATACATACCATATTTCACATTATTATAAATTATAGGAGATTTCATGAAATTTAGACCGCTACATGACAGAGTGCTGATTAAAGTGCTTGATAGTGAAGAAAAAACGAAGGGTGGAATAATTATACCAGATACAGCCAAAGAAAAGCCTCAGGAAGGTGAAGTTGTTGCTGTTGGAAATGGTGCCAAAACTGAAGATGGTAAAATCGTAAAAATGGACGTCAAAATTGGGGACCGAGTTTTATTTGGAAAGTGGTCCGGAACCGAAGTTAAAATTGATGGAAAAGAATATAGCATAATGAAAGAGTCTGACATTATGGGTATTACAAAAAGTAAATAAATATATAAAAAGGAGATCTAGATGCCAAAAATTATAAAATTTAACAACGAAGCCCGAGCTAAAATGCTAAAGGGCGTTGACACACTCGCAAACACAGTAAAAACAACACTTGGGCCAAAAGGAAGAAATGTTGTAATCGATAAATCTTATGGTGCTCCAAGAACAACTAAAGATGGAGTTACTGTTGCCAAAGAAATTGAACTTGAGGATAAATTTGAAAACATGGGCGCGCAAATGGTTAAAGAAGTTGCTAGTAAAACAAATGATAATGCAGGTGATGGAACCACGACAGCAAGTATATTAGCTCAAGCAATAGTTGGGGAAGGAATTAAGTATGTTACTGCAGGCATGAATCCAATGGATATAAAAAGAGGTATTGATAAAGCTGTAGAAAGTGTAATTGAAAGTCTTAAAAAAACATCAAAAAAAGTAAAAGCTAATGAAGAAGTTGCTCAAGTAGGAACTATATCTGCAAACGGAGAAAAAGAAATTGGAGATATGATTTCAAAAGCAATGCAAAAAGTTGGTAACGAAGGAGTTATCACAGTTGAAGAAGCAAAAGGAATTCAAACTGAATTAGATGTTGTTGAAGGTATGCAATTTGATAGGGGTTACTTATCTCCTTATTTCGTTACAAATGCAGATAAAATGACAACTGAATTAGACAACCCTTTAGTATTACTTCACGAAAAAAAATTGACTAACTTACAACCAATGGTTCCATTATTAGAGTCTGTGGTTCAAGCTAATAGACCTTTAATGATAATTTCTGAAGATGTAGAAGGTGAAGCTTTGGCTACGCTTGTAGTAAATAAACTTAGAGGTGGTTTGAAAGTTGTAGCAGTAAAAGCTCCGGGTTTTGGTGACAGAAGAAAAGAAATGCTGGAAGATATTGCAATTTTAACTGGTGGACAAGTCATATCCGAAGATCTTGGTACTAAACTTGAAAATGTTAAAATTAATAATTTAGGATCTTGTAAAAAAGTAAAAATTGATAAAGAAAATAGCACAATAGTTGCTGGTACAGGAAAGAAAGCAGATATTGAAGCAAGATGTAATCAAATTAGAAAACAAATTGAAGAAACTACTTCTGATTATGACAAAGAAAAACTTCAAGAAAGATTAGCAAAATTAGCTGGTGGTGTGGCTGTAATTAAAGTTGGTGGAGCAACAGAAGTTGAAGTTAAGGAAAGAAAAGACAGAGTTGAAGATGCACTTAATGCTACAAGAGCTGCTGTTGAAGAAGGTGTGGTAGTTGGTGGTGGTTGTGCATTACTCTATGCTTCTCAAGAATTAGATAAAGTAAAAGTAAAAGGTGATGATCAAAAAGCTGGTGTAGATATAATTAAAAAAGCCTTACAAGCACCTATAAGACAAATTGCTGCTAATGCCGGTGTAGATGGTTCTGTAGTTGTTGGAAAATTGTTAGATGGAAAAAAACAATCTCAAGGTTTTGACGCTCAGGAAGAACAATATGTTGATATGTTTTCAAAAGGAATTATTGACCCAATGAAAGTAGTTAGATCAGCATTGCAAGATGCTTCGTCTATAGCTGGTTTACTAATTACAACAGAAGCAATGATAGCCGACAAACCAGAAGAAAAGGACTCTGGTCCTGCTATGCCTCCAGGTGGAATGGGTGGTATGGGAGGAATGGGTGGAATGGGAATGTAATCCCAATCACTTTAAAGAATTTAAAAAAGGCTGTAATTTCGCAGCCTTTTTTTTTGAGTACAGAACACAAGCTTGTGACTTTAAAATCAAACCATCTTTTAAAATTCTAAGGTTGTTATCTCTTAAAGTTTTTCCAGTAGAAGTGATATCGGTAATAATTTCTGAAGAACCAATAAAAGGGTAAGTTTCTGTTGCTCCGAGGCTAGGAACTAATTTGTATTGGGTAACACCTTTTGAAACTAGAAAATTATTAGTTAAATTTGGGTACTTTGTTGCAACTCTCAATCTAGTATTTTTTTTATCTCTAAAATCGAAAGATACTTCCTCTAAATCAGCAACAGTTTGCACATCAATCCAATCATTGGGAATAGCAACTACAACATTGGCTGAGCCGAAATCTAATTTTTTCTTAACTTCGATCTTTTGTTTCAAGTTTGTGGTTGACTCGTTTAAAAGGTCCAAACCTGAAATTCCTATATCAAGAGTACCATCACCAATTCTTTGAATGATTTCTTTTGCATGCAAATAAATAATTTTAATATTAGGAAAATTTTTCACTTCAGCAAAATAGTTTCTCTCTCCTCCATTTGAGGTTAGTTCTAAATTATTTCTAGCAAGAAAGTCTATTGATCCCTCTTTTAATCTGCCTTTGCTTGATAATCCAATTGTTATTAAATTTTTCATGTCTTTAAATTATTTAGATTAATTGCAGCACCTACTGCTGAAATATTTTTCTTAGATCCGAGACTCTTTAATAAAGAATCATATCTGCCGCCTCTTGCTATCTCTTTTTTGGAAGAATTATATATCTCAAACACTACTCCAGAATAGTACTCTATGTCTCTACCAAAGTTCGTAGAAAAAGTTATTTTAGAATTTAACTTAGACAAATTTTTTAAACTTGTTAGGTCTTTAAAAACACTTTTGCTTAATTGATTTTTATTAATAAAATTATTTAGTGTTTTTTCTAATTTATCTAGCGGACAATTGATTTTTAAAAAATCTTTAATAATTTTTACTGTTTTTTTATTTTCTTTAAATGATCTTGGATCTTTAATTTTTCTATCAAATCTAGATATAATTTCTGAAACTTTTCGGTTTGCAACTTCCTTGTTCTGATCATTATTCTTCATTTCGAAAAACTTTTTCTTATCTAGTTCAACTGTAGATGGATCAACGTCAGAATTTGTTTCAAGCCTACTAAGCAAATCTTCAAAATATTGTGGCCGCCAAAAATGTCTTTTTAATCTCATCCTCCATCTTTCTGGTATTTTTAAAGACTCGATTAATTGCTTGAATAAACTTACGTCTCCAACTTTAATCGATATATTTTTAATTTTTATTCTATTAATTGAATTAGTTATTGTTTTTAAAACTTTTAAATCATCAATGGATTTATTTTTAGATCCAAAAATCTCTAAACCTAATTGATAATTAATAACTTTTTTTAAACTTTTTGATCTTCTGTAAGCTTGGCCTGAATAATATATTTTTGAATTTGCTTTAGAATTATCTTTTAAATATTTAATGCAGGAAGCAACTGTCAAATCCGGCCTCAAACACATACTTTTTCCGGTATCATCCTCAAAAGTAAGCATTATCTTCCTAAAATTCTCCCCAGATCTTTCGATAATATAATCTGAATCTAAAAGTACATCTGGTTCTGATAAAACAAAACCATCTTTCTTAAATACTTTTATTATATTTTCAGAGTAATTTTTTGATTTCATTTACTATTTCCTCAATTTTAACTGAACTTTCATTTCCACTTTCTAAATTTTTTAAAGTCGCTTTTCCTGATTTTATTTCATTGTCGCCATACAAAACAACAGCTGGAGATCCTAATTTGTTTGCATATTCCATTTGTTTTTTTAACTTACCCTCTCCTGGATAAATCTCTGAACTGATATTCGAGGATCTAAGTTTACTCAGTATATTTATATATTCCTTAATTTTATCTTTATCGAAAACACATATAATGACTGGTCGTGTAGACTTTATTTTAAAATCTTTTTTCTGCATCAAAGCAAATACTAGTCTATCTAGGCCAATTGATATTCCGGTTGCGGGACAATCTAAATTTCCAAAATTACTAACAAGATTGTCATATCTTCCTCCTCCTCCTATTGATCCAAATTGAATAGTCTGTCCTTTTGAATTTTTTACTTGAAAATTTAAATTAACCTCAAAAATAGGTCCGGTGTAGTATTCTAACCCTCTTATAACTGACGGATCAAATTTGTAATTCTTAAAATTGTAAGCCTCAAATATTTTTAGAATTTCCAAGATATCTTCGCTATCAGGAATTTTACCTCGCAAAGTAGATTCGATTGTTTTGATCTGGTCATCACTAAGGTTAGCTCCCTTGGTATAATCTCCTGATTTATCTTTTCGACCTTCACTGAGAAGTTTTTTTGCCTCCCCCCAGCCAAGTCTGTCAATTTTATCTAGGGCTCGCAGCGTAGTTGAAATTTGATCTTTCGATGTAATTTTCAACTTTTCGAATAATTTATCCGTTAATTTTCTAGAAGAAATTTTTACTGTATAATCTTTCTTATCTAAACCACACTTTTCTAATATCTCAGAAATTAATACGCAAAGTTCTGCGTCGGCTTGTAAATTTTTGGTTCCTACATAGTCAGCATCAAATTGTAAAAACTCTCTAAATCTTCCTGGTCCAGGTTTTTCGTTTCTCCAAACAGAACCTAATTGGTAACGTTTGAATGGTTTTGGTATTTCAAGATAATTTTTTGCTACATATCTTGCCAGAGGAGCGGTCAGATCATAACGAAGTGACATCCATTTATTTTCATCTTTAAAAGAAAATACACCAGCATCGGGTCTTTCCTTGTCTGGTAAAAATTTTCCAATACTATCCGTATACTCGAAACTTGGTGTTTCGAGATATTGAAAACCGTACTTAATCATAACTTCTTTAATATTAGAAATTACAAAATCACGGATTAATAATTCTTTTTCTTGTCTATCTACAAAACCTAATGGCAATTCCTTAGAAGGTTTTGTTTTTTTATCTTTTACCATTTTTTTGGTACAGCAGGGTGGATTCGAACCACCGACCCCTAGTTCCACAAACTAGTGCTCTAACCAACTGAGCTACTGCTGCATAACTCCTTTTTATATTAATTGTTTATAAATTTGTATTTTAAATATGTAGTGATTTAGCTAAGCAATAGCTTAGCGTGCACTCTGTGAGAGTGTGAATGTGTTTTAGAAATGTTTATTTGTAATAACATTTCCTTTCTTTTAACAAATTAAATATATAATTCAACCTTAGATATTGGGACAAAAGCTTAAATCTTTGCCTTTGCCCCAATTTAGATTGTGCTGGTAATAAGATTTAAGATGTTTTCTGTAGATTTACCGCGGCAGGTCCTTTTTCTCCGTTCTCTACATCAAAAGTAAGCTCATCACCTTCGTTTAAATATTTTAAACCGGCTGCTCTCACTGCTGAAGAATGAACGAAAACGTCTTTTTCCTTATCTTCTCTTTCAATAAAACCATAACCTTTAGTTCCATTGAACCACTTTACTTTGCCTTTTAGACTACTCATGTTTTCTTCTTCCTTATTTATTAACTTTAATAAGCAAAAGTTACCTATGTAACTTAATTACTTTTAATGGCTCTTTAATATATTATTAGAATAAATGTCAAGGAAATGATTAGATTTAAATAAAAAATCACCTAATTGTTACATTAATACAGTGATAATTATTAAAAGAAATATAATTATCAGCACCGATGATACTAAATATTTTTGATTTTGGTAAAACCTCGATAATTTTGCCAAAACAGGCTCGGAATAACTTAGGCTATAATCTGGTAAATCTGTTGATTTTTTAAAGCCTTGATCTCTGCCGATTTTTAGAAATTTAGTCTTTCTTTGTTGAAAAATTTCTTCCCCTGTCAACTTATCAAAACTTTTCAAATTTTCTATAATTGATTTCTTGATGTCAATTGCCACTTGTTTAGAGTCACGATGGGCCCCACCTAAGGGCTCATTTATAACCTCGTCTATGATTCCTAATTTTAGAAGATCTTTGGAAGTTAGCTTCATGGCCTCGGCTGCTTCTAATGATTTACTAGGGTCTCTCCAAAGAATAGAAGCGCATCCCTCGGGTGATATTACTGAATAAATTGAGTGTTCCAACATTAAAACTTTATTGGAAGAAGCCAAAGCAATGGCGCCTCCGGAACCACCTTCACCTATAATTACCGATATGTTTGGAACCTTAAGTGACATGCAGCATTCTATTGACTCTGCAATTGCATTTGCTTGTCCTCTTTTTTCTGCACCCATTCCCGGATATGCTCCTGGTGTATCAATTAAAGATATAATAGGAATTTTGAATCGCTCTGCAAGCCTCATAAGTCTTATACATTTTCTATAGCCTTCTGGTTTCATCATTCCAAAATTTCTTTCTAATCTACTATCTAGATTGTCGCCTTTTTCTTGGCCCAAAATTAAAACTGACCTTCCATCAATTAAACCAAATCCAGCGATGATAGATTTATCCTCACCATAAAGTCTATCACCGGATAGCATGGTAAAATTCGAAAATATATTATTGATATAAAAATTTGCTTTGGGTCTATCCTCGTGTCTAGCCACCAAAGTTTTTTGCCAACTGTTAAGATTTGAATATGTGTCTTTTAATTTTTCAGCTATCTCTTCTTGGATTTTACTAATTCTATTTGTATTAACTTCTGAAATTCCATCTTTTTCAAATGGGTTTTTTGATGACTCGAGATCCTCCTCTAGTGATTTTATTTCTTTTTCAAATTCTAAATAATTTCTCATATATCTCTTTGATTACAATAATATTAGTAATTTCAATAAAATTCAAATGTGTCAATAAAGTGTTGTTAAATTAATGATTATTTGATGTATTCTAACATTATGAAAAAAATCAATGTAAATAATTTAAAGGTTGATGAGCAACTTTTAAACTTTGTAAATGAAGAAATAATTCCCGGTACGAATATTAATACTGAAAATTTCTGGAGTGGATTTGAAAAAGCTTTAAACAAATTGACCCCAATAAATAAAAAGCTGCTAGAAAAAAGAGAGATTATTCAGAGACAAATAGATAGTTGGCATTTAGAAAACAAAGATTCTTCTTTTGATAAAGATAAATACTTAAAATTTTTAAAATCCATAAACTATATTGTTGATGAAAAAGAAGATTTTAAGATCAGTACATCTAACGTTGACGAGGAGATAACCTCGATTGCTGGACCTCAATTAGTCGTTCCAGTCGATAATGCGAGGTACGCATTAAATGCAGCAAATGCTCGTTGGGGAAGTTTATATGATGCTCTTTACGGTACAGATGTAATACCCGGAAAAAGTGGCAATGCATTTGACCCTGGGAGAGCAAAAAAAGTTGTGAAATATGTAAGAGAATTTTTAGACAGGTCAATTCCAATAGAAAATGAAAGTTGGTCGGAAATAAATAAAATCCAAATTGATGAAGAAGAGTTGGTTTTTTTTAATAATAAAAAGAAACAAAAACTAAAAAATAAAAATCAATTTGTTGGCTTTACTGGAGATAAAGATGATCCTAATTCTATTCTGTTAAAGAATAATCATTTACATATAGATATTATTATTGATCCTAAAAATTCTATTGGAAAAAACGATAAAGCAAATATTTCAAATATAATTATTGAGTCTGCTATTTCTACTATTATAGACAATGAAGACTCGGTGGCAGCTGTAGATTCATCTGATAAAGTTAATTGTTATAGAAATTGGCTTGGATTAATGAAGGGAAATTTAGAAACCGAGGTCAAAAAAGATGGCAAAAAATTTATTCGAAGATTGAGCCCCGACAGGAGATACTTTTCACCAAATGGGTCGGAGATTATTTTACATGGAAGGGCACTTTTGCTTAATAGAAATGTTGGACACTTAATGACTAATCCAGCAATAATACTAAATGATGGCTCGGAAATTCCAGAAGGAATAATGGATGCGTTTATCTCTACACTTTGTGCGCTTCATGATTTCAAAAATAAAAAAAACTCTAGAAAAAATTCAGTATATATAGTCAAACCTAAAATGCATGGACCGGAAGAAGTAGAATTTACAAATAATATTTTTGGAGAAGTAGAAAAAGTTTTAGGCATACCTAAATACTCTATTAAAGTTGGTATTATGGACGAAGAAAGAAGAACTACAGTAAATTTAAAAGAATGTATAAGAAAGGTAAAAGAAAGAGTTGTTTTTATAAATACTGGATTTTTAGATAGGACTGGAGATGAAATACATACTTCATTTGAGGCTGGTCCGATGATTTTCAAAGGAGATATGAAAAAATCTAGTTGGCTAAATACTTATGAAGATTGGAATGTTGATATAGGTTTGTCATGTGGTTTTTCAGGTAAAGCTCAAATCGGCAAAGGAATGTGGGCTATGCCGGATAGAATGTCTGATATGATGCAGCAAAAAGTTGGACATCCTAACGCGGGAGCCAATTGTGCATGGGTACCTTCACCTACAGCAGCAACACTTCATGTAATACACTACCATCAGTTAAATGTTTTTAAAAAACAATCGGAACTTAAATCTCGAAAAAAAGCTAAACTTGAAAATATTTTAATAATACCAAAATCTGAGAGGCCAAATTGGCAAGTGGAAAATATTAATAAGGAACTAGAAAATAATGCCCAGGGTATTTTAGGTTATGTAGTAAGATGGATAGATCAAGGTGTTGGCTGTTCAAAAGTGCCCAATGTAAATAACATTGGTTTAATGGAAGATAGGGCTACACTAAGAATCTCTTCTCAACACATGGCAAACTGGTTGCATCATAAAATTTGTACCAAAGATCAAGTTATGGAGACTTTGAAAAAAATGGCAGCAATTGTTGATAAGCAAAATAGTGGGGACAAAAATTACCTACCTATGGCACCTAATTTTGATAAATCCTTAGCTTTTACCGCTGCTTGTAATTTAATTTTTCAAGGTAGAGAACAACCATCAGGGTATACAGAGCCACTTCTACATAAAATTAGATTAGAAAAAAAAATTAGTCATTAGAGACGGGCACTCTACTTTTGAAAGCAGATACCAAAGTACCATCGTCAAGTTGTTCTATTTCTCCACCTACAGGCAAACCTTGGCCAAGTTTAGAAATTTTAATTTTATCGTTTTTTATCGCATCTTCAATATAATGAGCAGTTGTTTGACCCTCAACGGTTGCGCTTGTGGCTATAATAACTTCTTTCAAACTATTTTTTTTAATTCTTTTAACAAGAGAGTCTATTAAAAGATTTTTTTGCTCGTACTTTTCATTAGAATTTACTGTGCCTCCAAGAATATGAAAATAACCTTTAAAAATATTTGCTGATTGTATCACCCACATGTCTGCTAAATTTTCAACGACACATATTTTATCATATTTATTGTCGTTTTTTTCACATAAACACTCTGTATTTATAATTTTTAGATTTCCACAGCTATTACAACGTATTATATTTTTATAAACATTAGCCAAAGACTTAGCTAGTGGTTTAATCATAGTATCTTTATTATCAATTAATTTTAATATTATTCTTTTTGCAGATTTGGGTCCCAAACCAGGTAATTTGGAAAACTTTTTAATTAATTCTTCTATTTCAGGTAAATTGTTATCCATTTAAAAAGGCATTTTAAAGTCAAAAGGCAAGTTAGGAACTCCCGTGGCCTTCATGAGTTCTTCGGATGTTTTTTTCTTTAATTTTTCTCTAGCGTCATTGTGTGCCGCAACTATTAAATCAACAATCACGGTATCTTTCTCATTTTTTGCTTCTGGACTTACATGTATAGACTTCATTTCGTAATTACCTGTTAAAATCACTTTAACCAAATTCCCGCCTGATACGCCTTCCACTTCAACTTTTTTAATATTTTCTTGAACCTCTCTCATTTTTTCTTGAACTTTTTTAGCTTTAGTTAACATTTCAGAAAAATCAGTCATCCTCAATTTTAACATCAATTAATTCCGCGTCGGGAAATACAGATGTCATCTCCTTTGAAATTTTGTTTTGCTTTTCCTTTTTTAAAAGATTATCACGATCATCAATTCTTTTTTCATACAGAGTTTTTAGCCCCTCCTCTTTACTAAGTGTTATGATCCATCTTTTACCTGTCCATTCAAAAAGTTTTTTAGATAAATTTTTTATAAAATTTTTATTCAAATTTTCGTTAAAATTTATATCTATTTTTCCATTTTCAAAATTAACTAACTTAACATTTCTATCTAGATCATATTTAAGTTCTGATTCTTTGTTTTTTTCAGCTAAAGAAATTAATTCTGAAAAAGATCTGACCTGAAAAGTGTTAACTTCTTTTTTACTTTCTTTATTCAACTCTCCTTTTTCCATAGTCTTTATTTGTTGAATATTTTTTAATTGATCTTTTAGAGAGTTTGTAGATTTTAGGTCGTTATCATTTTCACTTAATTGTTTTTTTTGGGTAACAGGACTATCAGATATGTTTTTCGATAAATTTACGCTCTCTTCATTTTGATCAATATTTTTAATATGGACCAGTTGGATTAAATACATTTCTAATGCAATGTTCTCATTTGATATGACTTTTAGATCCTCTATAGTTTTGAGTGTTAATTGCCAAAATAAACCAAGATCCTCCATATTTAAATTTTTGGAAACTTCATCTATCAATCGAAGTTCAGGCTCTGATATAAAAAGATCTTTTTCAATTGGCCCTAAGTTTATTCTTCTGCTAAACAAATAAATTAATTCCAAAATATCGTTGAGAAAATTTTTGGCATCCAATCCGTCCTCTAATAACTCTCTTATATTTACAAGGGCTTCTTTTTCGTTTCCCTCAAAAACAAGCTTTAAAAGGTTTATGAGTTTTGTTTTGTCTGCTAATCCAAGCATTTTTCTCACATCTTCAATTTCTATAACCTTTGTGGGATTTAAACTTTGAAAAACTATCGCTCTATCTAACAAAGAAACTCCGTCTCTTACAGAACCTTCGGAGCCTTTAGCGAGCAATTCTATTGCGCTATTTGAAATTTTTCCTTTTTCTAGATTTGAAATTTTTTTTAAATGGTCTGAAATTTTTAAAACACTAACTCTTTTTAAATCAAATCTTTGACACCTGGATAAAATTGTTATTGGTATTTTTCTAACCTCTGTAGTGGCTAAAATAAATTTTAACTTTTCTGGTGGTTCCTCCAAAGTCTTTAATAATCCATTAAAAGCTTGTTTTGAAAGCATATGAACTTCGTCAATTATGAATATTTTATAAGCCGCACTTGTTGGGTTATATTTTGCACCATCTATTAGTTCACGAACGTCATCAATACCAGTTTTAGAAGCTGCGTCCATTTCAAGAACATCAATGTGATTTGAATTTTCAATTTCTGAACAATGCTGGCAGATTTCATTCTCATTACACATTTTTCCATCTTTAATATTTTTTAAACAATTTAATGCTTTAGCAATAAGCCTTGCAGTTGTAGTTTTACCAACTCCTCTAATACCAGTTAAAAGATATGCGTTAGGCGTTTTTTTTATTTTAATTGCGTTTGAAATAGTTTCGGCAATTACTTCTTGTCCAATAAGATCTTCGAATAATCGAGGTCTATATTTTAATGCTAAAATCTTGGATCTATTTTTATTCATTTATTTAGGAGACCAAACAACCCGCTCTCAAAAGTTCGTGCTGCTGTTTTTACACCCTGACACATTAAACGTATTGAAATCGCCTGGATGGCCTCCAAATTATTATATCAATATAGAATTGAATTCTACAAGCCTGTAATATTGAATTTGTGGACTATTTTTTTTGCCTAAAAGAGGAAGCCTCATAAACGCCCAAGATATTTAGACTTTCGGTATGAAAACTCAATTCCTCCAAAGCTTTTTGTACCTGGCTTTGCTCAATGTGGCCCTCGAGATCAAGGTAAAAATTTGTTTGGTCAAAAGTATTTTTAACAGAAAAGCTTTCTAGCTTTGTGAGGTTAACTTGGTTTGTAGCGAAACCTCCTAAACATTTATACAATGCTGCTGGAATACTTTTTAATCTAAAAATACAACTCGTAACATATGTTTTTCCTTTTTGATATTCTGGTTGTTGCACATTTTTTCCCATCACTAAAAATCTTGTAATATTATATTTTTCATCTTCAATATTTTTTAATAATACTTTTAAACCATATATTTGTGCTGAAAGCTTAGATGCAATTGCGGCTATAGTTTTATCATTACTTTTAGAAAGTTCTTTAGCAGAACCTGCGGTATCAGCAGAAATAATAGTTTGAAATTTGTATTTTTGAATTATTTTTTGGCATTGGTCTATTGCTTGAGCATGACTTCGAACATACTTGATATCCTTTAACTCTGTGTTCTCTTTTACTAAAAGATTATGTTCAACAATTTGAAAATGTTCCGCATATATTTGTAATTTATACTTTGGTAGAAGGTAATGAATATCGGCCACTCTTCCTGCTAACGAATTTTCAATAGGAACCACAATTTTATAGCTCGAGTCCTCGTATGCGATTTTAAAAGTTTCTTCAAAAGTGCTACAAGCCTCGATTGGTGTTCCTTTAAATAGCTCCTCACATGCTAAATGTGAATAAGCTCCTTTTTCTCCTTGAAACGCTACCTTAACTTTTTGTGTCATCTTCCATTACTTTTTTTACTTGGGACAAATCTTGATTTGTATCTACACTAAGCGGGTTCGAAAATACATAACCAACATGAATTTTCATTTTGTTTTCCATTGCCCTCATTTGTTCTAAATTTCTTTCTAATTCTAACTTAGTTCTTTTTAGTTTTACATATCGCATTAAAGCTTCTTTAGTAAAGGCATAAATTCCTACATGATGATAAATAAATTGACTTTTTGAAGAAGAAATATCTCTCTCAAAATCAATAGCCTCTGAATATATAGATTTTTCAATTCTATTTTTTGTAACCACTTTAACAATGTTTTTGTTAAGCAATTCGTCCTTATTTTTTATTGATGAAGCCAAAGTTCCAATATCGCACAGGCCTCTATTTAAATAATCATTTAGTTCAACTATTGAATTTGGATCTAAATTTGGCATGTCGCCCTGTAAATTAATTATAACTTTAGATTTAGAGGAAAAAAAATCTTGAAATCCTTCAAAAATTCTGTCAGTTCCACTGTGGTGTTCTTTTTTGGTAATAAATGATTTGCCCCCATTATTTTTTATTAACTCTGCAATAATTTGATCGGGAGTTACAACTAAGACTTCTCCTACTTTAGATTTTACTGCTAAATCATAAACATGAAGAATTAATTCCTTATTTTTAATTAACTTGAGAGGTTTGTCAGGTAATCTTTTAGCTTGTAAGCGTGAAGGTATGATAATTACTGTATTGCTCATAAATTTTTATGCGGCTCAAAGACGCAATAACACCGAATTTATTTAAAGTCTTTTTAATTAACTCGTGATATATCTACTACTTTAATTACCAAATTTATGAATGGTTTTGAAATAAATAAAATTATAGCCGCTGTTATATTTACAGTTTTAGTAGTTTTTGGCATAGGCAAAATCACGGATTTATTATTTGAAGTAGAAAAACCCAAAGTAGCCGCATACAAAGTGGAAGCTCCAGTTGTCAAAACAGCTAACGCAGAAAAATCTAGTTCAGGCAGTTTTAACTTAAAAGATTTTTTAGCACTTGGAAGTGCAGAGCATGGTCAAAAAGTTTTTAAAAAATGTTCCGCTTGCCATGTTGTTGCAAAAGGTGGAAAAAATAAAATTGGTCCAGCTTTGTACGGTGTATTAGGTAGACAATCTGCATCTATAGATGGGTACAAATACTCGAAGGCACTTGTGGCTCATTCTAAAATTTGGTCATACGAAGAAATGAACGGTTATTTAATTAAACCTCAGGCTCACATTAAAGGTACAAAAATGGCATTTGCAGGCTTGAAAAGTGAAAAAGATAGAGCTTCAGTAATTTTGTATATGAATAGCATGAGCGATAATCCTCTGCCTAATCCTTAATTTATTTCATACACCATTCGATGATACTTTTTTGTGCATGAATTCTATTAAATGCCTGAAGCCAAACTACAGACTGTTTGCCATCCATAACTTCACTTGTTACCTCCTCTTCTCTACTTGCAGGAAGACAATGCATAAAAATTGAATCTAATTTAGCCACCTTCATGATTTTTTTATTCACCTGGTACTTTTTAAGAATTTTTTTCTTTTTGTTTTTGTCACCCTTATCGCTCATTGAAATCCACTTATCTGTCATAATACAGTCTGCTCCTTCGGCAGCCTTGTAAGGATCCTCTGTAATTAAAAGTTGACAATTATTTTTTTTCGCTAATTTAACAATTTTGCTATCTGGCTGATATTTTTTAGGGCAACCAATGTTTAATTTGAATTGAAATTTTACTGCTGCTTCAATAAAAGAGTTTGAGACATTATTTCCGTCACCAATCCAAGCAATAGTTTTATCTTTAATATTCCCCTTTAACTCCTCAAAAGTAAGAATATCAGACATTACTTGGCAAGGATGTCCTTGATTTGTAAGTCCGTTAATAATTGGAATTTCTAAATGTTTTTTAAATTCATCAACATTATTGTGTGAGTCTGTTCTAATCATAAGAATATCCGCGTATTGAGATAAAACCTTTGCGGTATCCTTTATAGTTTCGTCACCTTTGCCATAATGGATTTCATCTTGATTTAAAATAATTGAAGAACCACCTAATTGTTTAACAGCTAAATCAAAAGATATTCTTGTTCTAGTGGAAGTCTTTTCAAAAATCATAATCATTGTCTTTCCATTAAGAGGTTGATTTTCGTCTGGTTGAGAATGAGGTTTGCCACCTCTCTCGGACTTTCTTTTCTTGGCGCTATCAATGATTGATCTTAATTCAACTTTAGATAAATCAGAAATGTTTATAAAGTTATTCATAGGTTAATTCGTTACATACTTTGCTTATAATTTTTATAGCAAAGTCTATTTCTTGTTTTTTAACATTTAAAGGAGGCAGGATTCTGACTACGTTCTCTCCAGCTCTCATTGTAAGAAGCTTGTTATCCTCAAGTTTTTTAATAAATTTGGTTTGATCGTTATAAAGCTGCAAACCTAAAAGCAAACCAATTCCTCTTACTTCTTTGATTACATTTGGATACTCATCTTTTAATTTGTTTAGTTCAGAAATAAAATATTTAGAAGATCTCTGAACATTTTTTAAAAACCCTCTTTGAAATATTTGATCTAAAACTGCATTACCCACGCTCATTGCTAGCGGGTTTCCACCAAAAGTACTACCGTGTGATCCTGGTATCATAGCGGATGCAACTTTTTTGTTCATTAGAACTGCTCCAATTGGAAAGCCTCCACCTATCCCTTTGGCTACTGGCACAATATCAGGTTTAATTTTTGCATGTTCAAAAGCAAAGAACTTTCCTGATCTACCTATTCCACATTGAACTTCATCTAAAATTAATAAAATTTTTTTTTTATTACAAATTTTCCTTAAACCTTTTAGACACCAATCAGGTATAACCTTTATACCTGACTCTCCCATTGCCGTTTCTACCATTATTGCAGCTGTTTTCTTTGTAATTGCCTTTTTTAGACCTTTATGATCTGCAAAATTAAAATGGTCAAATCCAGGCACTTTGGGTCCAAATCCCTCTGTCATTTTTTTTGATCCACTAGCAAAAATTGCTGCTAGTGTTCTCCCATGAAAAGAATCCTTTATACAAAGAATTCTATTTTTTTGAGGTTTTCCTATTGAGTAAAAATACCTTCTTGCAGCCTTGATGGCTGCTTCTGTTGCTTCCACGCCGCTGTTTTGAAACAAAACATAGTCTGCAAAAGTTTTTTGTGTCAATCTTTTTGCAAGCCTTTCTCCTTCAGGGATTATAAAGGCATTTGAAACATGCCAAACCTTTTTAGCTTGTTTATTAATTGCCCTGGTTAGATAAGGATTTGCATGCCCCAAGGAGTTTACTGCTATGCCTTGAACAAAATCTAAATATTTTTTTCCATTAGTTGAGTATAAAAAACTTCCTTTGCCTCTTTTAAAGGCAATTCTTCTTCTATTATAATTTTTAACTAAAGCGCTCATTGGTTAAGATTTTATTTTATATCCCCTTTTATAAAGCAAATAAGATATAAACCATAGCAATATGGATAATATCGTAAGATAGATTGCTCCAATTATTATTGATCCATCTGATTTTTCCAAAAAACTGTACCTAAAACCATCAATCATATAAAAAAAGGGATTGCATTTACTAAAGGTTTGAAGAGATTGCGGTAAATTATTTATTGTGTAAAAAGTACCTGATAAAAAAGATAGTGGAATAATTAAAAAATTTGTAACCGAAGCCATATGATCGAATTTTTCAGCCCACAAACCGGCTATAATTCCAACTGATCCAAGAATAAAAGATGAAACAAAAGTGAAAAAAATAAGGGTAAAATAATTGCTAACTTTTATATCTACTAAGAAATAAAAAGTGCAAATACTAACAATTGCAATCATAAAACTTCTAGTTGTAGCTGCCAAACTTACAGCTAGCGTTACTTCAGCTGGGGATAAAGGCGCATACAAGATATCAACAATGTTTCCCTGAATTTTCCCAATCATAAAAGAAGAAGAAGAATGAGAAAATGATTGTTGGATAACCTGCATTGCAATTAATCCGGGAGCTAAAAAGACTATAAATGGAAAACCTAGCATATCAGATCTGCTATTTCCTAAAGCAAGAGACAAGACCAATAAAAATAACAAAGAAGAGATTAATGGTGATAAAAGTGTTTGAATCCAAACTATCAAAAATCTTAATACTTCTTTTTTATAAAGAGTCCAAAAGCCAATCCAATTTACTGTGCCAAATCTTCTCTTTCCAAACTTATATTTTGTTTCAATTTCAACCATACGTAGTCTTATAACTTCAAAATACAAAAATTCTGTGAAAAACTTTTTTTTTAAGCAAATTCTTAACTATTTTATTTTAACACTACTAGATAATGTAATACGTTTAAATAAAAAAACTACATATAGGCTGTACCATAAATGAGTTGGACCGAAGAACGAGAGAAAAAATTAAAAGAACTATGGGGAAAAGGCCATACAGCAAGTCAGATTGCAGAAATTTTAGGCGATACTACTAGAAATGCAGTAATTGGAAAAGCTCATCGACTTAAATTAGCAGCAAGAGCTTCGGCGAAACATTCTTCAACGACTAAAAAGCAAACAGATGGTGGGGTCAATAAACAAGAAAAATACATTAGCAGAAAAAGCAAATTTAAATCCCTGCTTTTAGATAAAAATTTTGAAGCCGAAAATCCAAAAAAACTAGAGGAACTAGGTGATAAAAACTGTAGATGGCCAATAGGTCACCCGGATGAAGAAAATTTTTATTTTTGTGGCAGAGCTCCCATAGAAGGTTTTTCTTACTGTAAATTGCATGTTTTATATGCATTTCAGCCCAAAAATCAGAAAGAGGAGCTCATAGACAAAGAAGATGATGTTCCGGCTTTTATAGAAAAGAAAGTAAAAGCTTCTAAGTAATCTTTTAATAAAACCTTAACAATACTTTAATATAATAATCAGGAGAAAAAATATGAATAAAACAACTATTAAATATCTTAAATGGATAAGTACTTTTTTAACATTATTAGGAATATTAGCATTCTATTTAGATTACTATCCTTACAGCATGATACCTCACGGACTTGGTATTATTGGATGGACAGTTGTTGGAACCATAACAAAGGATAAACCGCTACTTACAAACTTTGCATTGCAAATACCTATAATGTTTGCGGGTATAATAAAGTATTCGATATAGATTTATGAGGAATATTTTGTTTGTGTGCACAGGCAATTCAGCAAGAAGTATTCTTGCGGAAGCTTTGGTCAATAAAAATTATAGTTTAAAATTTAAAGCTTTTAGCGCAGGTAGCAATCCTACAGGGAAAATAAACCCTAATATAAAAAAATATTTAGAAAAAAAAAATTTCGATATATCAAATTATTCTTCAAAGAATTTTGACCAGTTTTTAAAAAATAAAATAAAAATTCATCAAGTTATAACAGTTTGTAACAATGCCCATAATGAGGTCTGTCCGGTCTGGCCTGAAAAAAAAGATATAATTCATTGGGATATTGAAGACCCAGTTGAAAAAATTAAATCTGCTAGTTCTGATACAGAGATTGAAAAAGTAATTGATGAAACTTATGAAATATTATCTAATAAGATTAAAGAATGGGTCTCAAATGAAGAATAAAATATTTGTTGGTGAATTTATAGGAAGTTGTTTTTTAGTCATGATAATTGTTGGCTCAGGTTTAATGGCTGAAAACTTAAGTAATGACGTTGCTGTGATGTTAATTGCAAACACAATAGCAACAGGAGCAGGTTTATTTGTGCTTATTACAGTATTTGCTGATGTATCAGGAGCTCACTTTAATCCATTTGTAAGTATTGCCATGACAATAACGGGAAAATTAAAAAAGAAACTGCTACCCTACTATATCATTGCTCAATTGATTGGTTGCTTGATTGGTGTTGGTTTAGCCAATTTCTTTTTTGAACATGACATTTATGAATTATCTACTAAATCAAGAGATGGAATTTACATATTCACATCTGAAGTAATAGCAACATTAGGGCTTATAATAATAATTTTTGGCTCTATGAAGTCAGGAAAAATTGCTGTTGCTGCTAGTGTTGGTCTTTATATTACAGCTGGTTACTGGTTTACTTCGTCTACTTCTTTTGCAAATCCAGCTGTTGCGATTGCTAGAACTTTTACAGAATCGTTTACTGGTATTAGTTATTTAAACACTCCTTATTATATCTTAGCTGAACTTGTAGGAATGTTAATTGCTGTATTTATTGTTAAAAAGTTATTTTTAGTGAAAAATTGAAAAATACAAAACTTGCCAATCGGATAAGTTTAATTAAAAAATATTAAAAATTTGTAAACTACAGGTTGTATAAAATTAACTTTTAGATTTATGAATTCTGTGATTAAATTAATCATCTAATAATCTGGAGGTAAAAATGGGAAAAAAACTAAAAAAAAATGAGAAGAAAAAAACAAAAATTTTAAAAGCAATTGATAGACTGAAAAATAAAATTAAGGCCAAAGAAAAAAAATTGTCAAAAGTTAATATTAAAATTGCTGGTTTAGAAAAAAAGGTTGCAGAAAAAAAAGCAAAAAAGCTTGCTAAGAAAAATGCAGAGAAGTCTCCTGCATCTATAAATAATTAATATCAAAAAATTGTCTTTCTCCCTTCTCTTAAATAAGAGGGAGAAAGTAGTGAATTAACAAGATTTAACGGGGATAATAACGATTTAAACATCAAATTTTGTTAAGACTTCTTTTAAAGAAACTAAGTAACAAAATTTTTTAATTATTATTAAAGTTTTATGAATTTAAACATTATATCTTATAAAGAGATATATATTTGATTTATAATGAAATACGCTCGATAAATTTTACCGAGCGTATTTTGAGGGAAACGTAATAAATTAATTAAAATAAATATTAAGGAAGTCTCATAATTAATTAATAATATAGAAATGCTAAAAAAATATTTAAATTAAGTTAAAGATTTATTAATTTTCAAGAATAAATGATATTAGAGTCGACATTCATCTCTCTTGCCAGGTTTTTAAGTCTTTTAGTTACTTGTTTTGAGACTATATCACTATGATTGTTAGGTATTTTCAAAAAAATAGTCTTATTTCGTTTATAAATTTTAAATTCATCTAACAACAACGAAGACATGCTAGTAAGTGACTCTGCTAATCTTAAAGCAGATCCCACTTGCTTTGAGGATAAAATCTCGTTGTTATTTAATAAGGATAGAAACTCATAATCCGGGTTATATTTTAAGCCACAATGTCTCCAAAAACTTGCTGATGCAACTTTTACCCTATCTTTATGATTTAGTTTTAGTAATGGAGTATTTAATACTTCCATAAAAACTAACTCTGCTTTTTGAAAAGCGCCTAGGCCCCAATCCATTTTACTTAAGATACAAGCCAAAGTTAGTAATCTTCGATTAAAATATTCGTTGTCTTCAAATAATGGTGAAATAAAATTAAAATATTTCTCAAAACTCTTTCCATAGTCCCCTTTTTTAAATGATATACCATCAGTTTTTAATTTGAAAATTTCATCCTCGCTCACTCCTTGGTTTATAATTGTATTCATATGCCCCTCTCTCAGTCCACTGATTGAGCAAATAACTTTTGAGGGGCTTGCTGCTTCAATTATTTCGTTAAGTATTATAGAGCTAAAAGGTAAATAGGGGGTTCTAGATTTAGTAATATATTCCAGTGATTTCAAAGATGATTTATTAAATTTTGAAATCCTATTTAAGTAATTAACTGCTACATCTTTTGAGAGTTTGTATTGATGTAAAATATGTAATGGGTGTTTTTCTTTAAAGAGATGATATTTAAATAATGATCTCCAAGTCCCTCCTACCAAATAAATATTTTTAAATTTCTTTTTAGAAAGCCATTTTTCATCTCTTAAAAGTTTTCTAACATATTTTCCCAAATTTTTTTTTTTTATAATAGGATTATTTTTAAGTCTTAATACTCCAAGAGGTAAAGAGGTTGTTTCAATAATTTGATTTTTAGAAACCCTGGCAAGTTCTAAACTTCCACCTCCTAAATCCGCAACTAGTCCATCTACTTCATCAAATCCTATTATTACACCGTTTGCTGATGTTCTTGCTTCTTCCTCGCCAGATAATACTAGTGGTTTTTTATTAAATATTTTTTCAATTTCTCTTAAAAATTCACTTGCATCAGTGGCCTCTCTAAAAGCTGCTGTAGCAATAATTTCTAAATCTTGAACGTCTGAAATATCTAAAATTTCTTTAAATCTATTTAAAACTTTTAAAGAACTTTTAATTCCATCAGGATTTAATTTTTTAGATTTATCTAAATTTTTTCCAAGTTTGCAGACTGCTTTTTCATTAAAAACTGGAATTGGAGAAATTTTAAAATTGTCATATATGAGCATTCTTACTGAGTTTGATCCAAGATCTATTATGGCTTGTTTAGACTTTTTATTAGACTGAAATTTAAAAAGATTTTTAAATTCTGGTTTCATTTCACCAATCTTAAATTTTGAGGTTTAGCTTTTAAAAGTGACTTACCACGACCTGATAAACTTGAGTTTTCCATAAAATAGGTATGTGCTGAAAAGCCTTTTTCTTGTTCTTTATGATAGTTTCCTAAGCTATCTAAATACCATGTTTCTGATTTATCTTTAAAGTTGGCTAACATAATTTGATCTAAAATTTGCTCATGCACAGTATTGTTTTCTATTGGAATTATAATTTCAATTCTTCTATCTAAATTTCTAGGCATTAAATCTGCAGATGAAATATATACCTGATTCTCTCTAGAGGGCATAGAACTACCATTTGCAAAACAATAAATTCTTGAGTGTTCTAAAAATCTGCCAATAAGGCTTTTTACTTTTATATTTTCAGATTGAGCTTTAATTCCAGGTCTTAAGCAACATACGCCTCTTACTGATAAATTTATTTTAACGCCTGCGTTTGAAGCTTCGTAAAATTTCTTAATAATTCCAGGGTCTACAAGAGAATTCATTTTTGCCCATATTTCTGCAGGTCTTCCTTTATTTGCATTTGCAATTTCATTTTCAATTTTTTTTTCAAAGAAATTCCTACTATTTATTGGTGACATAAAGATTTTATTTAATTTTTTTGGTTTTGCATAACCAGTTACATAATTGAAAAATTTTTCAACATCTTTGGCCAGGTCTTGATTAGAGCTAAACAGTGATAAGTCAGTATAAATTTTTGCATTAATTGGATGATAGTTTCCTGTACCCAAGTGAACATAGCTTCGCGTTTTAGTTCCCTCTTTTCTTAAAACTAAACTTGCCTTTGCATGCGTTTTGTATTTTGCGAATCCATAAACAATTTGAACGCCAGCTTTCTCTAGTTTCCTAGATAATTCAATATTAGCTTCCTCATCAAATCGAGCTTTTATTTCTACTACAGCTGTTACAACTTTTCCGTTTTCTGCTGCTCTACTAAGTGCTTTTACAATTGGAGAGTCAGGAGTGGTTCGATACAAAGTTTGTTTGATACCGATAACTTTGGGATCTTTTGCTGCAGCTTCTAAAAATTGAATTACTACATCAAATGTTTCAAAAGGGTGGTGTACAACAAAATCTTTGCTTCTTATAGCTGAAAAAAATTTATTATCAAATTCTTTCAATCTTTCAACTTCTCTAGGATTAAATTTTTTAAATCTCAGCTTTGGATCTTTCTTTTTACAAATTTCATCTATATCTTGTATTCCAACCAATCCTTCAACCTCATAAATATGATCTTCATCCATTTTAAATTTTTTTGAAATAAAATTTAAAAGTTTTTTGTTTGAATTAGTGAGTACTTCGAGTTTAACTACGTTTCCCCTTCTTCTTTTCTTAATTGCTTTTTCAAAATATCTCACAAGATCAGCAGCTTCATCATCTATTTCAATTTCGCTGTCTCTAATTATTTTAAACTGCAAACTTGCCTCGATATTATGGTCTGGAAATATTTCATTAGCAAATTTACAAATTACGTCATCAATTGTGACAAATTCATTTATTGTTTCAGAATTGTTTAGAGATACAAATTTTGGAAGTGCTCTTGGTATAACTATAATTGCATTTAGTTCTCTTTTTTTTTTTATTCTAGTCATTCTTAGTAAAATTGCTTGGCCTTTATTTGGTATAAAAGGAAAGGGATGTGATGGGTCAATGGCAGTAGGTGTTATTATAGGATAAATTGTTTCCTGAAAATATTCTCTTAGATACATAAGATCCTTCTTATTTAGTTCTGATATTTTTCGAATGAAAATTTTTTCTTTCGATAGCTCTTTTTTCAACTCTAGGAATGCTTCGTTTTGCTTCTTTAATAGATCTTTAGTTTTTAATACGACCCTATTCAATTGATCCTCTGCAGTTAATCCATCTGCGCTTAATTCGTCAAAACCATCTTTAATTTGATTAAAAAGTCCAGCGACTCTTACCATAAAAAATTCATCTAAATTTGTACCTGCGATTGATAAAAATTTTACTCTTTCGAATAGAGGATTTGCTTCATCTTTTGACTCTTCTAAAACACGATCATTAAACTGAAGCCAAGATAATTCTCTGTTTATGAGTTGATTGCTAATATTAGATTTTTCTGAAAATAATGCTTTCGACATATATAAATGTTAAATTAAAAATATGTTTAAATTATATGCGATGAGACACGCTAAATCTAGTTGGGATTTTCCAGATTTAGAAGATCATGACAGGCCATTGAATAAAAGGGGGGTAAATTCAGCAAAATTAATTTGTGAATTTTTTATTAAAAATAAGTTAAAATTTGATTTAGTTTATTGCTCATCCTCTAAAAGGACAATGCAAACATTAAATATATTGTCAGAAAAAATAAGTTTTAAAAAAATTATTAAAAAAAAAGCACTTTATCATGCTAGTGAGGATGAAATTATTCATATCTTAAAACAAACAGGTGATAATTATAAAACTTTACTTTTAATTAATCATGAACCTTCAATGAGTGAACTAATAAATCGAATTTGTCTTAAAGAAAATTCTGATCAATTTGAAAATTTAAAAAGAAAATTTCCTACTGCAGCCGTTGCTGAAGTAAACTTTAATTTCAATGATTGGGAGAAGTTATCAAAAGTTAAAGGAAAATTAATATCATTTACAAAACCAAAAGATCTTCAACCATCTAAGGAATAACCGGCAGATCTTACTGTTCTGATAAGATCTTTCTTGCCATCAATATTTATTGCTTTTCTTAGTCTTCTTATATGAACATCTATAGTTCTGGACTCCACATAAATATCATCTCCCCATACGGAATTTAAAAGTTGCTCACGCGAATATACTCTTTTTGGATTTTTAATTAAAAAATCAATTATTTTAAATTCTGTAGGACCAACTATAACTTGCTTATCTGCTCTATAAACTCTTCGTTGAACTCTATCTACTTTTAGATCCTCAAATACTACAACATCAGCAGCAACACTTGGTTTAGATCTCTTTAATAAAGCGTTAACTCTTGCAATAAGTTCTTTTTGGCTGAATGGCTTAGTTACGTAGTCATCAGCTCCTGTTTCAAATCCTTTTAGTTTGTCTTCTTCTTCACCTTTGGCTGTTAACATAATGATTGGGATATTTTTGTGAAGATTGCTTCTTTTCAAATTTTTACAGACTTCAACACCTGAAATATCCGGCAACATCCAATCTAATAAAATTAAATCAGGATTTTTCTCCTTTATATTTCTAATAGCTTCTTCTCCATTGACTGCATAATCAACTTTGTGACCCTCTTTTTCTAAATTGTATTTAAGCAAAGTTACGATGGGCATTTCATCTTCGACAATGAATAAATTTGCCCTCATTATCCTTTTGGTCGGTCTCCCTCTAAATAATCTCCTGTAATCAGAAAATAAACTTGCTCTGCAATATTAGTTGCATGATCTCCAATCCTCTCAATATTTTTAAGCATGAAAAGTAGTTGGGTTACTTTTTGTATATCTTTTTTATTTTTTTCTAAATGCTTTACTGCAGCTTCCATATTACTATTAGTCATTTGATCTATTTCTTCATCAGAATTCCAAACATTTTCTGCTGTATCTTTAGCTCTATGTAAATACGAGTTTAAAACTGCATTGACTTGTTTTGATGCTTTTAAACCAGCTATTTCGAAATTTTTAGTAATATCATTAGGTAAATCAGTTCCAATTTTAGTTAATCGTTTTGAGATGTTTTTTGCTAAATCACCAATTCTCTCTAAGTCTGAAGAAACTTTTAAGGCAACAACTGTTTCTCTTAAATCTATTGCCATAGGTTGCCTTAAGGCAATCAAATTTACAACTTGTTCTTCTATATTTATTTCATACTTATCAGTCAATTCGTCATCTTTGATAGATTTTTCTGCTAAACTAATGTCTTTTTTAACTAAAGATTGAATAGTGTTTTCAAGCTGTTTCTCAACTCCAGTTCCCATTTTCACTATTGTATCTTTTAATAACTGAAGTTGCTCTTCGTAAGATTTTACAATGTGCGGTTTTTCACTCATTAACCAAACCTTCCTGTAATATAATCCTGAGTTTGCTGATTATCAGGATTTTTAAATATTTTATCTGTTGGTCCAAATTCTATAAGTTTTCCCAAATGAAAGAAACCTGTTTTTTGAGATACCCTAGCTGCTTGTGACATTGAGTGGGTAACTATCACAATTGTGACCTCTTTTTTAAGATCATCTATAAGTTCTTCAATTTGAGCTGTTGCTATTGGGTCAAGCGCTGAACATGGTTCGTCCATAAGAATCACTTCTGGACTTACAGATATAGCTCTAGCAATACATAGTCGTTGCTGTTGACCTCCTGATAAACCAGTTCCGATTTCATCAAGTCTATCTTTAACTTCGTTCCACAAGGCAGCTTTTTTCAAACTTGTTTCAACTATTTGATCCATTTCTTCTTTGCTCTGTGCAATACCGTGAATAGTAGGACCATAAGCTACATTTTCATAAATTGTTTTAGGGAATGGATTGGGTTTTTGAAAAACCATACCAACGTTCTCCCTAAGTCTCACAACATCTAACTTTCTTGAATTCAGTTCTAGGTTGTCCATTTTAATACTGCCTTCAACTCTACAAATTTCTATGACGTCGTTCATCCTGTTCAAGCATCTTAAGAAAGTAGACTTTCCACACCCAGATGGTCCAATTAAAGCTGTAACTTCTTTTTCTGCTATATCTATAGAGACGTCAAATAATGCCTGTTTGGATCCGTAATAAACATTTACATTTTCCGCTTTTATTTTACTCATTTAGCTCCATTTCTTTTCAAATTTGTGTCTAACGATTTGAGCTGCCAAGTTCATTAAAATTAAAAAAGCTAGAAGCACCATAATACATGCAGATACTTTTTCAACGAAACCCCTCTCAGCACTTTCTGACCATATATATATCTGAACTGGTAAACTTGCAGCAGGATCAACTGGCGTACCAGGTATTGTATTCACAAAAGCAACCATTCCTATTAAAATTAAAGGGGCTGTTTCCCCTAAAGCTTGAGCCAAGCCAATTATCGTTCCAGATAAAGTTCCAGGCATTGATAGTGGCACAGTATGATGCATGGTTGTTTGCATATTACTTGCACCCATCGCTAAAGCAGCTTCTCTTATACTTGGGGGAACAGCTTTTAAAGAAGCTCTTGCAGCAATAATTATTGTTGGTAATGTCATAAGAGACAAAGTAATTCCTCCAACAAGTGGTGTCGATCTTGGTAAATTAAAAACTGCTAATAAAACACCAAGACCTAGCAAACCAAATACTATCGATGGAACAGCTGCTAAATTATTAATGTTTACTTCTATAAAATCTGTAAATTTATTTTTTGGTGCGAATTCCTCGAGATAAATTGCTGCTAGCACTGCGATAGGAAATGAAAACGCTAAACATACTAATATACTAAAAACTGTTCCCATAAACGAGCTAGCTATACCTGCTAGTTCAGCCTCTCTTGAGTCAGGACTTGTAAAAAAACTAATGTTAAACTCTGATAAAATATCTCCTCTTTCATTAAGCATATCGTAAATCTGCAACTGATAATCATTTACTCTTCTATTCTTTTCGGGGATATCTCTTGGATAATTTCCCTTATGAACTTGATCAACATCATCAGAAGCTGTTAATTTTATGGGCACTATTTTACCCAGAAAGTCTGGATTTTTTAAAAGTAGATCTTTAACCTCTGTCTCATATTTATACGAAACCATTTGTATCAATTGACGATCCTCTTCTTCAGGAAGTCCGGGATCTAATGAGGTCATAGCTTTGTAAGCAACATCATAATAGTCTGCATTTTCTAGATCATCTTTTGATGGGCTTTCTGCATCGATTAAAAGTAATTCTTTATCATAATGAACTTCTGTTACTATCCAAGTTTTTTGGAAAGCTGAGTAACCTTTTGAAAATATCTGAAACATAAAAACTGCTAAAAAGGTTAAAGCTAATCCTATAGCTATTTTGCCATACCATTGAAATCTTCTTTCAGCGTTATATCTTTTTTTTAATAAATTTTTCTTAAAACTATTCATATTTTTCCCTATATTTTTTAACAACTGAAAGAGCGATTACATTTAAGAATAAAGTTACTATAAATAAAGATATTCCTAAGGCAAAAGCTGATTGAGTTTTTGGATCTCCAAATTGTTGGTCTCCAATTAAAATTACTACAATTTGTGCTGTAATGGTTGAAGTTGACTCAAGGGGATTCATTGTAAGATTAGCCGCTAGTCCTGAGGCCATTACAACAATCATTGTTTCTCCCACCGCTCTTGATACTGCTAAAAGTATCGAACCTACGATACCAGGTAAGGCTGCTGGAAAAATTACTTTTTTTACAGTTTCAGATTTTGTTGCACCCATTGCGTAACTTCCATCTCTTAAATTTTGCGGTACTGCTGTTATAACGTCATCGCTTAGACTTGAAATAAAAGGAATTATCATTACTCCCATAACTGCTCCTGCAGCTAAAGCGCTCTCCGCTGAAACTTCTAGACCCATAGCATTACCTATTTCTTTGACAAAAGGACCGACGGTTAAAGCTGCAAAAAAACCATACACCACTGTTGGAATACCAGCTAAAATCTCAATAATAGGTTTCGCATATTTTCTTACGCCTCTTCCAGCATACTCAGATAGATATATCCCGCTCAGCAAACCTATGGGGATGGCAACACACATTGCAATAAAAGCAATAAAAAAAGTTCCAGCAAATAAAGGCACAGCTCCGAAAGCATCCTTCATTAATTCAGGATCTGGTTGGCCATCTCTTACAAAAGTTTTAGCAGGATACCAATGAGTTCCGAATATAAAGTCAAAGATTTTTACTGCTTGAAAAAACCTAATCGCTTCGAATAAAAGTGAAAAAACTATTCCGATTGTAACTAAAACTGCGCCTAATGATGCAACAAATAACACCCATTTAAGAAAAATTTCTACTGGTTCTCTCATGCGATCATTTTTCTGAACAGATCTATATGCAAAACTCAGAGATAAAATTAAAATTGCTAAAATAATTGCTACTTTAGCGCTGTTAGCTATTCCTTTTAATTGAATGTACTTATTAGCAGACTCATCTAGAAAATTAGTAATATTTCCCGTGTAAGTTCCTGCGGCTAATGCTTTAACCTTTGTGTAAATAAGCTGAAGCTCATTTTTAGTTAAGCTCTGATCAGTGTAATCTTGTAAAATAAATGTTTTAACTATTGATGGTTCAAAAACTGACCAAAGAGCAAAAATTATTAATGCTGGTGCAGCACACCAAGCAGCTAAATAATATCCATAAAATTTTGGTAATGCCGTAAGTCTTTGTGATGATTGAATAACTAGAGCTTTTTTTCTACCGAAATAATAACTTGTGAAAGCTAAGAGAATAATAAAAGTTACAAGTATTAAATTCATATAAAGCTTCCAGAGATAAAAAGGGGGTAAAATACCCCCTTTTTGTTTAATTGATACTACTACTTCTTAGCAGGCATGTTAACTAACTTCGTAGCGTTAGTTCTAGATGTTTTGTATAACTTGCCATCTAGAGGTACTAGCCCGATATCAGTTAAATAACCTTTATTACCCATAGCTTTTTTACTTGTGAACTCTTTTACGAATTCATGTAAGCCAGGTACAACGCCAACGTGAGCTTTTTTCACGTAGAAGAATAAAGGTCTTGCAACTGCGTAACTGTAATCTTGAATCGAAGATAGACTTGGTTGACCACCTTCAATGCTTGCAGCTTGCAATTTATCTTTTGCAGCTAAGAAATAACTGAAACCAAAGAAACCGAACATTTCTTTGTCCGCAGCTAATTTTTGGATAATTAGTGAGTCGTTTTCACCAACCTCAATTACCGCACCATCTTCTCTTAACGCTTTATATTTAGCGCCAGCTTTTTTAGAAGCATCATCGATACCTTTTTTCATTACTAATGAATTCCAAGCATCTCTTGTTCCTGATGTTCCTGGAGGTACCATAACTTTGATAGGGTAGTTTGGTAATGATGAGTCGATATCACTCCAATTTTTATATGGATTTGGTACTAACGCACCATCTTTAGCAACTTCTTTTGCTAATGCTGCCCATAAATGTTTTTTTGTAAAGTTTACTGGTTTAGCATCTTTAGAATACGCTAGGGTAATTCCATCGTTACCAACTGTAATCTCTACGATTTCTTCAACACCATTTTTTTGACATAGCGCATACTCTTTAGCCTTCATGGCTCTAGATGCATTTGTTATGTCTGGGTGCTCTGTACCAACTCCGGCACAGAATAATTTAGCTCCACCACCTGTTCCTGTTGACTCGATTACTGGTGTTTTAAATTTACCAGACGAACCAAATCTTTCAGCAACGATTGTTGCATACGGGAATACAGTTGAAGAACCTACGATTTTAATCTGATCTCTAGCTTGAGCAGAAGTTACAACTAACATTGCAACTAATGAAGCTAAAGCGATTGATAGTTTTCTCATTGTTTATCCTTTCATTTATTTATTAATTAACAAACATAAGACTTATAGAATTAAGAGGACTCTTAAATATTACAGATGTGTTACAAATTTATTAAAATGATAACTTTTTAGTTGAACTTTCTAGTTATCTCGATTTGCTCATAATCAGAGGATAAAGACCCTCCGCAACTAAAAGGTCTTACTTTATTTTTAACTGCGTAGGATTGAGTTGGCTTTAATGTAACTTCTAGTTGTACAAAGTTAACTAATTTTTGAGTAAAACCTTTATCATATCTCCAAGCATTCCATTGTGTTGGAGCGGTGAATACTTCACTTAAATAAGATGCAGCTTGTGAGTGAATCATATTGCTCTCATTTTGTCCTTTTAAAAGATTATTTCTAACTTTTTCAAAAATTTTTCTACATTTAATTGAGTCCACCATGTACGAGTTAGCATTTAAATGAGTGCTCATCGGTGCTGACACAATTAATTGAATTCCATCGTATCGTCTTGAAAATAAAGCTTCAGTATAAATTGTCGATACATTTTTACTATCTACTTCAAGTACTAAATCGTTTTTAGCTTGCTTAAGATCGTTTTTTAATCTTAAAAGTCCTAGATCAAAAACTGTAAGAGGTTGAGAACGTAAAGTTTTCTCAATTAAATTTACATCTGCTTTAACAGTTGTAAAAATTAAACTTAATAAAACCAGACTTATATAATTCATTAATCTAGTCATACTAAAACTTTAACTATTTTGCCGTCTATCTCAAGACAAAATTTAATAAAACTGTAATATTTGCTAAAATTTTGAAAAATGGACCTTTATTTCGGTGCCATTTTGAGCCTCGCTTTTTATTTCTAACTCACCTCTATGCTGATTAACAATGTGCTTCACGATCGCCATTCCCAATCCAGTGCCACCAACTTTTTTACTTTTAGCGGCATCAACTCTAAAAAATCTTTCAGTAATTCTCGGAAGTTGTTCAGTTGGAATCCCAATACCATTATCTTTAATGGACACGGTATAAGAGTCTCCTATAACTTTTCCGTTACCTTGCTTACAATTAACCTCAATTTTTTTATTTTTTTCTGAATATTTTATACTGTTATCAATAATATTTGAAAAAACTTCAATTAATTTTTCATGATCGCCTCTAATAAAGAAATCATCTTTTATATTATTTTTAAATTCAAAAGATTTTAAATTTTTTTGATGGATATCTTCAACGTTACTTAAAATTTCTTTTAAATTTACTTTATCTTGAGGCTGTACATGTTCCTCTAACTCAATTCTACTTAATGAAAGTAAATCTTTAATTAAGCTTTCCATCCTATCAGCTTGCTCAAGCATTATCGGTATGAATTTTTTTTGAGCTTCTAAATCATCTTTCGCATGTCCGCTTATAGTTTCTAAAAATCCTTTAATAGAAACTAAAGGCGTTTTAAGTTCATGGCTAACGTTTGCTACAAAATCAGATTTGAACCTTTGCGCTTTTATAATATCAGTTAAATCTTTTAGAAATAAAACAACTGAGTCAGGATCATCGACATATGAGGTCGGTCCAGAGAATAGATGAACTTTAAAGAACTGAAATGAGGGAGTGGATAATTCTAAATCCATAGTAATTGTCTCTTTTTTTAAAAGTACTAAATCAATATTTTGGAGTAAATCAGGAACTCTCAATAAAGTAGCCACGTGCTTATTTAAATTATTTTCTCCAAATTCTTTTTTTGCACTATTATTGAAAAATTTGATATTTTTAAATTTATCTACAATTAAAATTAGATCATCGATTTGATTTATAATCTTTACTTGCTCATTAGTTTTTTCAATATTTTCATTGGTGATGTCTTCTATCCCCTCTTCTTTATCACCTGATTTTAGTTTGTCTTTTTGTCTATTTATTTCTGATTTTGCGGCTATACCTGCTCCGATGCTTTTAAAAGATACGAATATAACAAATATAGCAAGACCTGCGCCTATTAATATAAATAGTAAATCCATTAATTAATTATAGTTGAAGTAAGGTTAATTTAAAGGGGAGATATGTCCTAGTTTACTGCAGTGTTATTGATAAATATCTCTGCACATCTCTTCCAAGTAAATTGTTTAGCAAATTCTTTACAGTTGTCTCTATCTGCTTTTAAAGCTGTCAAAGCCGCTTTTTTTAAATCTTTATCAAGACAACCAATTGATTTTCCATTAGCTAATTTAAAAATATCCATTGTACCTGGGCAATCAGCGTAACCTGCTACGGGTGTTCCTGCCATCAAAGACTCTATACATACAATTCCAAATGTTTCCGTTTTTGATGGAAAAACAAAAACGTCAGCTGATGCAAAATAAGAAGCTAATTCACCGTTCGTTTTTTGACCAACAAACTTAGCATCGGGATACTCTTTTGTGAGTTTTTTTAAATGGGGGCCTGTACCAACTAATATTTTTTTACCTGGTAAATCAAGGTCTAAAAAATCTTTAATATTTTTTTCCAATGCGATCCTTCCTACATAAACAAAAATTGGTTTGTTGTAATTTAATGTCATTTTCTTTGGTTCTCCTAAATGATCTGCCCCTCTTGTCCAAACAACCATTTTGTCATTAATTACCCCTATATCGCTTAATTCTTTTTTCATCGACTCTGTAGTGACTAATACCCTTTCAGCTTTGTTGTGAAAGTTACTTAAAAATTTTTGGGATATTTTTTCGGGTATTATAGGGAGATATAATTTTAGATATTTATCAAATCTAGTGTGAAAACTTGTAGTAAATTTTATCTTATTTCTACCTAAATATCTTCTAGCTGATAGTCCTATAGGTCCCTCTGTAGCAATATGTATTCTAAACTGTTCATTATTATTTTGTGCTTCGATCATTTCTTTTTTAATTAATTTACCAACCTTCCATACATTTATGGCTAATTTGATTTCATTATATTTGGGCATTGGAACTGTGAAAAATTGAGTAGGTTTAATGTAGCTAACTTTGTGACCCATTTTTTTTAATTCAATTTCTAATCTTGAATAAGATCTGGTCACACCATTTAAAACATGTTCCGGACAAGCATCCGTAACAATTAATATTCTCATAAATGTTAAACTACCTCTTTAAGCTGAGTTCTGTAATTTACTATTTCTTGTCTAATTTCATCCCACTTAATAATTTCCATTTTTCCATCTAGATGCTCTACAAGAGCAGTGCAGTTCTCTACCCAATCACCACAATTTAAATAGTTCACTCCATCAAAATTTTGATTTGAAGCTTTATGAATATGTCCACAAATAATTCCGTCGACATTTTTCTTTTTACCGTAGCTTGATACAGTTTTTTCATAATCACCTATATATTTAACTGCATTCTTTACTTTATTTTTTAAAAATTTTGCAAGCGACCACTTCTCCTTGCCAAAAATGTTTCTAATAAAATTTACTAAATTATTTAATCTTAATAAGAAATTATAAGCGATGGCACCCACTTTAGATAACCAGGGTGCATATTTCATAACACCATCCCACTGGTCTCCATGAATTACCACATATTTTTTTTTATCAACTGTTTCATGTATACATTTGTTTATTAACTCAACATCACCAAAATTTATTGGAACAAACTTTCTAAAAATCTCATCGTGGTTTCCTGTAATATATTTTACTTTTGTACCGTGTCTTGCCTTTCTAAGAGTTTTTTGAATGACATCATTGTGTTCTTGTGGCCAAAAAAAACTTTTTTTGAGAGCCCAAATATCGAAGATGTCTCCCACCAAATAAAGATTTTCTGATCTTGTGTGTTTATAAAATTCTAAGAGTTTATTTGCTTGGCAACCAACTGTTCCTAGATGAACATCTGAGATGAATATACTTTTAAATGTAAGTATTTTTCCTTCGGCGCTAGATTTTATTTGTTTCATTTTATAAAACGAATCTCTTCTTTTAGTTGAATCATAAATATGTTACAGAAATGTTAAAAAATGATTAAAAAATTAAAATTTTCCATCATTTTTAATGCTAACGCAGCAGGTGGAAGAAAATTAAAGCTTATCAACAAAGTAATAGAGCTTCTTAAAATAGATCATTCGGTAGAGTTATTTAAAACCAGCTCTGAAAAAGATGCTGAAAAAGTTTTTAGTGAATTATCAAAAAATAACACAGATAGAGTCGTAATTGCAGGTGGTGATGGTTCAGTATGTTTTGGAATAAATCAGATCATAAATAAGTACAAAGACATTGATAAGCCTATTATCGGTTACATACCTGCAGGAACAGCAAATATACTTCAGATTGAAACACAAATAGAAAAAAAAGCTAAAGAAATTTATAAAGTACTTGTTTCAGAAAACACCAAAAAAATTAATCTTGCAAAAATTAATGATAAATATTTCTTTCTTATGGCTGGGATTGGTTTTGACTCAGAGATTGTGCATTCAATAGACTCTCAAATTAAAAAATATTTAGGTAAGATAATTTTTGCGCTTAAAGGTCTGCAACATTTTATATTTCTAAAAAATAAAAAGATGAAAGTTAATGTCGATGGAAAAATAATTAAAGCCGATTGGGTACTTGTAACAAATTCAAAATATTATGCAGGACCACACTCTATTACGAAAAAAACAAATATTTTTGATAATAAAGTTATTGCTTATATATTTGAAGATCTTTCAAGAATTAAAATTTTATATTACCTTTGGCTAATATTATCAAAAGGGGATTTAAGTAGAGCAAAAAGTATTATTACTAAAGAGCTTGATAAGTTAGAAATTGATAAACTTGAAAATAAAGTTCTCTCACAAATAGATGGTGAGGACTTTGGTTTTGAAGACAAATTAATAATTAGAAAAAGTGATAAATCTTTTAACTTGTTAGTACCCTAGACTTTTGCGAATTCTCCACCTGATCGGTAACGCCACAGCCACTTTTCCATTTCTTTTTCAATATCCGTCGGTTTGATATTTAAATCTTTTAAAGTTAAGTGGTCGCCAGATACCACATTATCTTTTTCAGAAAGTATTAGACATTGATCTTTTGTTATAATTGGATCAATAGGTAAAAGACCCAAAAGTGAACTTTGAATTTTAGCTAAAGTCATCGGCACATCAGCAACTATTCTTTTTTTTCCAATTGTTTTTAAAATTAGTTTTATCATATCGCCAAAACTAATCACCCTACCGCCACCTAGTTCATAAATTTTTCCTTCATTATTTTTTGTCTCTATAGCTTTTAAAATTGCTCTTGCTACATCATTTACGAAAATAGGCTCAAATTTATAATTTACATTCACTACGGGAATTATTGGCGAAAGGCTTAATTTAGCAAATAAATTTGTGAAGTTATCTTCCGTACCAATTACGACACTAGGTCTCATTATGACTGTTTTATCAAAATTATTTATTGCACTTTCCTCACCTAAAAATTTAGATTGTTGATACTTTGATTTTGAATCTTTATTAGCGCCTATAGCTGAAACATGAATAAATTTTTTTACATTTGATTGTGAACAGAGCTTTGCAATACTTTCTGGAATATCTGTATGAATGGTTTGAAATTTTTGCTTTCTATTTTCAAATAATATTCCGCAAAGATTTATAACAACATCTGAATTTTCTATGGCATTTTTGATTTCATCAAAGCTATTTTGACTAAATTTAATTATTTCTATTGCCCCTGGGGGTGCCTGGGTCTTCAAATATACTTTAGCAAAGGGATTTCGAGTTGGAATAATGCATCTATAGTTCTTCTTGGTCAAATTTCTGACAAGATACCTACCTATAAAACCTCCACCGCCCAGTATTGTTGCTATTGGGTAATTATTCATGGTATTTAAATAGGTATGGTAAAAATACATAAATTTCAAGGTGACATAACAAAAGAGGTATTAAATTCCATAAAAGACTCGGTTGCGATTGATACGGAAGCAACCGGCTTAAAAATTCCTGAGAGGGACAAGTTAAGTTTAATACAGATTTGTGATCAAAAAGGAAATGTTTATATAATCCAACCAGATAGAAATAATTATAAAGCCCCAAATATTGTTGAAATTTTAGAAAATGAAAAAATTTTAAAAATAGGACACTTTTTGAGATTTGATAAGAGTGCTCTTGAGTTTTTCTTAAAATGTAAAATGAAAAATATTTTCGATACTAAAATAGCCAGCAAAGTTGTAAGAACCTATACTGATCAACATGGATTAAAAAATCTTGTGTATGAATTTTGCAATAAAAATATAGACAAAAGATTTGGCAGCAGCGATTGGAACAAAAACATTAATGAATTTAGCGATAAGCAACTAGAATATGCAGCTAACGATGTTATATTTCTTCACAAGATAAAAGGTGATCTAGAAAAAATGCTTAAACGAGAAAATAGAATGGATTTATATAAAAATTGTATAACATTTTTAGATACTAGAATTAAGCTAGACCAATCTGGCTTCAAATTTGACGTTTTTGAACACTAATGAATAAAACAAACTATATTAAAATTGCAAAAAAGACTTCGGCAATTCAAATTTCGGAATTAAGAAAATTAAATAAAATATTTAATAAATCTTTTGTTAAAGCAGTAGATTTAATTTCTTCTTGTAGGGGTAAAATTATAGCCGCTGGAGTCGGCAAAAGTGGTTTGATTGCAAGAAAAGTGTCAGCAACTCTTTCGTCTGTGGGATTTCCATCTTTCTACTTAAGTCCAAGTGAGGCAAATCATGGTGATCTTGGTCAAATAGATAGAAGAGATATTTTATTAATCTTCTCGTACTCAGGTAACACTATCGAACTATCTAACGTATTAAAGTATGCTAATAGATTTAATATTAAGGTAATAGGTATCGCATCAAAAAAAGACAGTATGTTACTTAAAGCTAGTGATATTCAAATTCTTTTACCAAAAGTAAAAGAGTCTGATCCTACAGGAATGGTTCCTACTACCTCGACAACTATAACTTTACTTTTTGGCGATTGTTTGTGTTCGGCTCTTATGTATAAATTCAGTTTCTCTAAAGAGAAATTTAAATTATTTCATCCGGGAGGTAGTATTGGACAAAATTTGTTATTAGTAAAAGATGTTATGCTCATCGGACCGAAAATGCCTCTAATAAATTATAAAAGTAATATTTTAAAAGCGATACAAATTATAAATAAAAAAAATCTAGGACTGGGAATAATTATAAGAAATAAATGTGCTGTTGGTATAGTGACTGACGGAGATATAAGAAGAGGAACAAAAAAATTTTTTAAAAAAAACAATATTAATTCATTAATGACTACAAAACCACTTCATATCAATGAAAATGCTCCTGCTTCGAAAGCTTTATCTATTATGGCTGAAAAAAAAATTACTAGTCTCTTAGTATCTTCTGATCAAGATCATAAAAAAAATAAAGTTTATTTTAAACCAGTGGGCATACTTCACATACACGCTTTATTAAAATATGGCATTAAATAAAAAAAAAATCAGTAAAAAGAATATAATTCAATTAAGTTTGTTATTTGCGGGTCTTTTCTTAATTTTTATTACTTATTTTAGTTCTCCAAAGAAAATTGAGACTACTCCCGAACTTGCTAAAAAACAAAAATCAGAAAAGGAAATTTCCCAAGATGAGAACCAAGAAGGTATTAATCGCTTCGAGGATGTTGAATACAGGGGTGTCGATATAAATGGGAACAGATATGTGATTGGCTCAAAATATGCAAATTTCACAACTGAAAGACCAGAAATTATTAATATGACTCAAATCTTGTGTACTTTTTATTTCAAAGATGGAACCAATTTAGTAATTGTAAGTGACCTAGGTACTTACAACAATACCACCAATGATATGGAATTTAAAGAAAACGTAAAAATGAACTATTTGAAAAATATACTTTTTGCAGAAAGTGCAAATTTTATGAATGTGAAAAATGAGCTGAGAGTAGAAGGAAACGTAATAACCGAGGGTCCACAAGGTGAATTACAGGCTGATAAGTTAGACTTTGACCTTAGTACTAAAAAATTAAAAATTTCTATGTACAATGATGAAAAAGTAAATATAAAAGTAAATCTTCAATGAAAAAGAACTTTAGAATAATTAAATTTAAAAAGAACAAGCCTACTCTTCAAGTTAAAGGAATAAGCAAATCTTTTGACGGTAGACCAATATTAAAAAAAATAAACATAGATCTTTTTCCTGGTGAGATTGTTGGGCTTCTTGGTCCAAATGGTTCGGGTAAGTCAACGTTGTATGGAACAATAATCGGCCAGTATAAAGTTGACTCAGGTAGTATTTTTTTAAATCAGAAAGATATAACTGAAAAGCCAATTCATGAAAGGGCAAAATTAGGAATTGCTTACTTAAGCCAGTATAGAAGTGTATTTAATATGAGTGTATTCGATAACCTTTTAGGGATTTGTCAAATCTCAATTAAGAGTATCGAACAACAAACCTCGCTATGTGAAAAACTAATGAATGAGTTTAACTTGCAACACCTTAAAAATATTAATGCTAATTTATTATCAGGTGGAGAAATACGTAGGTTACAAATAGCAAGAACTCTAATTAACAATCCTAAAGTTATTTTACTAGATGAGCCAATGGCGGCTCTAGATCCAATTGTTGTACAAGACATTCAAAAGTTTATTTTAAAGCTACAGACTTACGGATGCGGAGTTATGATTACAGACCACCAAGTTCAAAACCTTTTCGAGGTAGTTGATAGAGCATATGTCATTGGAGAACAATCTATAATTGCAGAAGGTAAACCAAAGGAAATATTGAAATCTACTAAGGCTAGAGAATTATACTTTGGTTCTTACGAGTAGAGTCAATATGTCCAATAAAAACTATTCTGTAATATCACAAGATAAAATTGGTAGTTTTAACAAAACCATAGAGGTTGATAGCGACAAATCTATTTCTATCAGGTCTTTTTTAATTGGTTCAATAAGCCAAGGCATTTCGGAAATTTCAAATATCTTAGAAAGTGAAGATGTATTTTCAACCATTAAATGTCTATCAAAATTAAATGTTAAGATTAAAAAGGTCGGCACAAAAAAATACCAAGTTTATGGAAAAGGTATTGGATCTTTGTTTGCAAAAAAAAATACAGTATTAGATTTTGAAAATAGTGGTACATGCGCAAGACTTTTAATTTCATTAATTGGAGTTACGCCTGGACTTACATTGAGATTAACAGGAGACCGATCTTTAAAAAAAAGAAATATGTCAAAATTAATCAAAATAATGAATGAATTTGGAACAGAGTTCTACCCTAAGGGAAAATCATATTTACCCTTGAATTTAATTTCATCATCAATGCCTATGGGAATATTTTATAAAAGTGGTATTAGTAGCCAATTAAAATCGGCAGCAATTTTAGCTGCATCACATTCCTTTTCTATATCAACAATATTGGAAAATAGAAATATAGAAAGTCGAGACCACACGGAAAATATTTTATTAAAAAATTCAAAAATTTTAAAAATTAAAAAAGATAAAAATAAAACATTAATAAAAGTAGATGGGAATAAACAAATTGAAAGTTCTAAATATTCTGTATTTGGTGATCCATCAACAGCTGCTTTTTTCAGTGCAATATGTATGTTGGGCACTAATAGTAAATTAAAAATTAAAAATCTAGGTTTAAATCCAAAAAGAACAGGGTTCTTTCGTCTTATGAAGTCTCATTCTGCTAAAATAAGTTTTAATAATGTGAAAAAAAATAGAATTAATGAGATCGTAGGTGACGTTCATGTTAAAAGCTGCAAGATCAAACCGATTACGGCTAAAGCAGACATGTACCCATCGATGCCCGATGAATATCCAATTTTATTTGTAATAGCCGCACTTACCCCAGGTAAACATTTTTTTCATGGTATTTCTGACCTTGCTAATAAAGAAAGTTCTCGAGCTTATGAAATGAAAAAAGTTCTACATCAAATAGGAGTCAAATGTAAATTGACAAAAAATAAAATGATAATATACGGCTTAAAAAAAATTAAAAATAAAAATACCACTATAAAAGTTGGAAATCTTTTAGATCATAGAATATGTATGGCAACTATGTGCCTATCTTTAATTACAGGAATTAAGTGTCATATAAAAAATTTTCAAACAGTTGATACATCTGCGCCATCTTTTTTAAAAATAATAAAAAAAAATCTTAATGGGAAATTCAAAATTGAGAAAAAATAATATTATACGAATAGCAATTGATGCAACTGCTGGATCAGGATCCACATCGTTGGCTTTGAAATTAGCAAAACATTATAAACTTAGATATTTAGATACTGGAAAAGTTTATAGATGGTGCGCTTTACAAATAATGAAGAGAAAGCCAAAAAATAAAATTAGTTTTTTAAGAAAAAAAATTAAAAAACTTGAGCTTAAGGAGCTTAAAAACAAAAACTTAATTGATGATAAAGTCGCTCAACACACCTCTAAAATATCTAGCGATACAAAGATAAGAAAAATAGTACTAAATTTTCAAAAGAAAATTGCCTATGATATTCCTAAAGGATACAGAGGTAGTGTGCTAAACGGCCGAGATATAACATACAACATTGTGCCAGATGCAAATTTTAAATTTTATGTTACAGCAAATATTTCTGAAAGAAGTAAGAGAAGATTTAAAGAGCTTAGAAAGCTTAGAAAAAAAGTTAAGTTTAAAGAAATATTAAAAAGTCTAAAAAAAAGAGACCATTCAGATAAAAAAAGGTCTAGAAGTCAAGGAAGGCTTGAAAAAACTAAAAAATCAAGGTTGATAAATACAACACACCTATCTATAAATGGGAGCTTTCTTAAAGTTAAAAAAATAATTGATAGAAAGTTAAAAAGGAAACATAATTAAAAATGGGTTTAGACATAGATACTAGTGCCAATAAGAATACCAAAGAGTTTGAGAGTCTATTAAAAGAGGACTTTAAAAAGAGAGATCTTAAAGAAGGCAGCATAGTAAAGGCTACCGTTAGCGAAATTGGAAAAAAATATGTTTTCGTCGATTTAAAAGCGAAGAGTGAAGGAATAATTCCGATACAAGAATTTCAAATTGCAAAAGAAATTGAAAGTTTAAAAGTTGGTTCAAAGATAGAAATATATTTAGAAAGAATAGAAAGCTTTAAAACAGGAGAAATTGTAGTTTCAAGAGAAAAAGCGCGGAGAATGTCTTCTTGGAAAAAAATGGAGTCTGCTTTTAAAACTCAGGAAGAAGTTGAAGGAATAATCACAAACCGTTGCAAAGGGGGATATGTTGTAAATGTCAATTCCTGTTTATGTTTTTTACCTGGTTCTCAAATTTGTACCAAACCTCTTAAAAATTTTGATCACTTAATGAATACCCCTTTAAAATTTTTATGTGTCAAACTTGATGATGTTAGAGGTAATATAGTTGTATCAAGAAGAGCTGTTTTAGAAAAAAGTAGAAATGAAAGTTTAGATAAAGTTTTATCAAAATTTAAAGAGAACGACATAGTTGATGGACAAGTAAAGGCTATTTTAGATTGGGGGGCTTTTTTAGATTTAAATGGTGTTGATGCTTTATTGCACGTTACAGACATGTCATATTCTAGAGTTAAGAAGCCAGCAGATTTGTTGTCTATTGGTCAAACTATAAAAGTAAAAATTATAAAAATTGATAATGAAACTAGAAGGATAAGTTGCGGTATCAAACAAATGCATGCTGATCCTTACGATAAATTAGAAAAAAATTACAAAGTTGGTGAAATTTATGAAGGTATTGTTCAAAAAGTAGTCGACTATGGAGTTTTTATAAAACTTGAGGAAGGTTTAGAGGGGCTCGCACACCAATCTGAATTATCATGGACGAAAAAAAATATTCATCCAAGTAAATTATTGTCAATTTCACAAAAAATTAAAGTTAAGATTATTGAAATTGACTCTGAAAAGAGGAGAATTTCACTTAGCTATAAGCAAACTTTAGAAAACCCATGGACCAATTTCCTAAAAAAATATTCTGCTGGAACTAAGGTTAGCGCTACTGTAAAAAGTATCTCAGATTTCGCTTTATTTGTTTCTATAGAAGACACTGAATTTGCTGGAATGATACACTATAAGGATATTTCTTGGAAAGAGACCGAGGAAAGTCTGAAAAAATTTAAGAAAAAAGATATTGTTAAGGCAAAAATAATTGAAATAGATAAAGAAAAAGAGAAAATAAGGTTGGGTATACGTCAGTTAGAAAAAGATCCTTTTGATTACTTCAGCAATAAAGAAAATGGTTCTATAATTACAGCTACGGTTAAAGAGGTTTTAAGAAACGGTATTAAAGTTTCGCCAGGAAACGAAGAAAATTTACTCATAACAATTAAAAAATCTCATTTAGCAAAAAAAATAGAGGATTGTCGACCTGAAATTTTTACTCCAGGTAACAAGATTGACTCTATGATAATAGACTTGGATAAAAATAATAGAAAAGTAAGCTTGTCAATCAAAGAACTGGAAGAACATAATGAAAAAATTGCCATAGAAAAATACGGTAAAGCTGGTACTAGCTCAGGTCAAGTTTTAGGCGATATATTGGGTAAGGTATTCAAATCAGGAAAAGTAAAAAAAGATAAGAAAGAAAAAAAAACTAAAAAATAGTTCAATATGGTGAGATCTGAAATAATCTCAAAGTTATCAAATAAAATCCAAAAAAAATTGAAGAAATCTGAAATTGAAAAAGTATTAAAAGTAATATTAGATACTATTACTTATGAATTAAGAAATAATAAAAGCACTGAATTAAGAAACTTTGGAACCTTTTCGGTTAAAAAAATCAGTGAAAAAAAAAATGCTAGAAATCCAAGAACTAACGAAAAAATTTATACCCCTGGAAAATTATCTGTAAAATTTAAAATGGCTAAAGAACTTAAAAATAAGATCAATTAGTATGAGGGCAAATTAGATTGAAAAAAAATATTTTTGTTGCCCTTGATTACAACTCTTTAGAAAAAGCAATTGATGTTACTAAGAAAATTAAGGATCAAATTGCAGGGGTTAAGATAGGAACTGAATTATATGCAGTATGCGGTGCAGAGGGTCTAAAAAAATTTAAAGAGATGGGTGTTGAAATTTTTTTAGATTTAAAACTTCATGACATACCTAACCAAGTAAAAAAAACAATAGTTGCGATAGCTAGACTAAAAACAACAAAATATTTAACTGTTCATATAAGCGGCAATGTTGAGATGTTAAAAGCCGCTCAAGAAGCTGCTTCTGGATCTATCGAGTTACTTGGAGTGACTGTCTTAACGTCAGAGACTAACCTTAAGGGAGTTGGTATAAAAAATTCAGTAGAAGAACAGATACAACTTTTAGTTAAATTAGCAATAGACTCGGGAATATCCGGAGTTATCGCATCTGGGAACGATGTTTCTCTCGTAAGATCTCTATCAAAAAATCTCAAGATATTTTGTCCTGGAATTAGAGGTGGCGAAAATAAACAAGATCAAAAAAGGGTTATGAGTTATGCTGAGTTCTCAAAAATCAAAGATGATAAATGTTTTGCAGTAATTGGTAGACCAATTATCGAGGGCGACCCTGTTCAAAACATAAAAAAGATTATACAGTCTTCTAAATAGCAAAAATAATCATATTTTGAGAATGAAAATTAAAAAAGGAATACCCTTAATCGATCAGCACGATAAAAATGGTTTTTATGGTGGAAAATTTGGCGGAAATTATATTGCCGAAACATTAAAGAAACCTATAGATGATTTAACAAAATTATTTGAAAAGTGTAGAAAAGACAAAAATTTTATAAAAGAAAGAGATAATTTATACGAAAATTATGTTGGAAAACCTACAAGGCTTATAAAACTACAAAATCTTACAGACCATCTAGGTGGTGCTCAGATTTATGCAAAAATGGTTTCTGATGCAAATGGTGGGGCTCATAAAATCTACAACGCTATTACTCATGCCATGCTATGTAAAAAAGCCAAAAAAAAATACATGTGTACAGATACTGGGGCAGGTTATAACGGAAAAATGTTTTCTATGGTTGCAAAGAAATTTGGACTGGGATGTAAAGTATTTATGGGTACCAGGGATATTGAAAGACAAAAGCCAAATTGTGATGCAATAAGAAAAAATGGCGCCGAGATTATTCCAGTAACTTCAGGAAGTAAAACCTTGGTAGATGCTGTTAGTGAGTGTATTCGATATTGGGTATCTAATTGCGATAAAGCACATATGGGAATAGGTAGTCTTGTTGGTCCTAACATTTTCGTTAAAATTTGCGGGTTCTCTACAGCTCAAATTTCTAGAGAACTTAAAATCCAGTTAGAGGAGGAATTTGGAGAAATTCCAAACAAATTAAAATTAATCAACTGTGTAGGTGGAGGCTCTAGTGCATATGGTTTTTGGAGTGAATTTTTTGATTATGACAAAAAACATATTGAACTTATAGGCGTAGAAGCTGGTGGGCCAAAAAATAGTAAACTTCACGCTGCACCCTTAAGTAAAAATTCCAAAATTGCAATTCTTCATGGGGCAGCTGCTTATTGCGTACAAGACTCTGATGGGCAAATTAATGAAACAGAAAGCTGCAGTTCAGGTTTAGATTATCCATCTTGCTCTCCGATTCATTGTTTCTTAAAGGATGTAGGTAGAGCAAGATATACTTTTGCAACTGATGAAGAGGCTTTTGCTGCATACAAACTTGTAACAGAACTTGAGGAAATTTCTCCAAGCTTGGAGCCAGCACATGCTTTTGCAGAGGCAATTAAGATTGCTCCTAAACTTGATGAGTCAAATATTGTAGTGGTTGATAGCTGTGGAGATAGTATAAAAGACATGGATATTATAAAAAAACGTTTAGGTAGTTACTCAAGATGAAATCTGAAATTAATTTAGCTTTTGAAAAGTGTAAAAAAGAAAATAGACCTGCCCTACTGACCTACACCGTAGCAGGTGATAATACTAAGAAAAAATCTTTAGAAATTCTTAAATCAATATCTGAATATGCTGATATACTTGAGTTAGGATTTGCACATAATGCTCCAACAGCTGATGGCCCCCAAATTCAAAATAGTTCTTACAGAGCTTTAAAGAACGGAATTAAACTAAAAGATGTTTTTCAAATAGTAAAAAATTACAAAAAAAGTAAGAATGCAAAACCATGTATACTTATGGGATATTATCAAATGGTTTACAGGTACGGAGAAAAAAAGTTTGTTAAAAAGTGTAAGCAATCTGGTGTTAATGGTTTAATAATCGTAGATCTTCCTTTTCCTGACAACAAAGAATTTTCAAAATTATGTAAAAAAAATTCGATAACTTTCGTCCAGCTACTATCGCCAACAACATCCAAGGAAAGGATGAGAAAGATTATAGCAAGTTCTCATGACATGGTTTACTATATAAGTATGTTGTCTATTACAGGTGGTAAATTAAAAGTTTCGCCTAAAAAAATTTTGGAAAATTACAGTAAGATAAAGAGGATAAGCAAATCAAAAAATGCAGTAATTGGATTCGGGATCACAAATAAAACCATTGCCGCCTTTAAAAAAGCTGATGGTTTGGTGGTGGGAAGTGCATTATGTAAAGGGATTAGTGACTCAATAAAAAAGCGTCAAAATCCTGTCATAAAGTTAAATAGAATGGTAAAAGAGTTAAAGAGTAAAATAATATGAATTGGATTACAAAGTTTATAAAGCCGAAAATTAAATCTCTATTTAAAAAAAGGTCCCTTAACGATGATAAGAGTAGCTTATGGACAACATGTGAATGTAAAAATTTAATTTATAAAGATGAATTATTTAAAAACTTAAACGTATGCCCTACATGTGGCTCCCATCATAAACTTACTTGTGAAGAAAGATTTAAAATTTTCTTTGATGATAAAGAGTTTACAATTCTTGATACTCCCCAACCTAAAGATGACCCCCTGAGATTCAATGATTTAAAAAAATATTCTGATAGACTCAAAAAGGCTAGGGAATTAACCAAGCAATCTGATGCAATACAAATTGCACATGGAAAACTAGAGGGAACTAAAATCACTGTTGGAGCACAAAATTTTGCATTTATCGGCGGTTCCCTAGGTGCAGCATCTGGAGAAGCTTTTATTCACGGCGTTCAATACGCAATAGATAACAAAACACCTTTTGTTTTTTTCAGTTGTAGTGGCGGAGCCAGAATGATGGAAAGTGGAATTTCATTGAGTAACATGACGCGAACGGTGATAGGTGTTAATGAGTTAAAGAAAAATAATTTACCTTACATAGTTGTAATGACAAATCCTACAGCGGGAGGAACAACTGCTTCATTTGCCGGCTTAGGAGATGTTATTATAGGCGAACCTAAGGCAATTATAGCTTTTGCTGGAGCTAGAGTAATAAAAGATACCGTAAAAGAAGAACTACCAGAAGGATTTCAAACAGCAGAATTTGTTAAAGAACATGGTGGAATTGATTTAGTGGTTGAAAGAAAATATTTAAGATCCACAATTTCAACTCTTTTATCAATTCTATTGAAGAAAAAAGAAGCTCAAGATATAGGTACAACAGATGTTGCAACCTTCAAAGAAACTTTACCAAAAACTTCAAAAGCAGTATAGCCGTCGGATCAATTTAGATCTAAGGAGAATCAAAAAAGTTTTAGAAAAGCTAAATAATCCACAAGAAAAGCTTGAAAATGTAATTAACGTAATTGGAAGCGACGGAAAAAATAGTGTTTTGACTTCTTTAAAGTATTTTCTTGAGGCAAACAAACAAAAAGTAAATACTTTTACAAGTCCACATTTATATGATGTTAGACAAAGATTTTGGTTGGGAAATAGATTTATTTCTCTCAAAGAAATCAAGAAATATAAAAAAGTCATAGAGCGAACAAAACAAAAGCTTACTTTGTTTGAACTACTTACCTGTATTTATATTTTAGCAGCTTCAAAAACTGATCCTAATTCTTATAATATTGTAGAAAGTGGACTTTTGTTTAAAAAAGACAGCACGAATCTTTGGTGTTATCCTTTAGCACAAGTGGTTACAAACATTAACTATCAACATCAAGAATGGGTTAATCCAAAAACTATAGCTGAGATTTGCAAACAAAAAGTTGGCTCTTTAAGTAAAAATACTACTATTTATACTGGAAAGCAAAAACCAAAAACTTTAAAAATAATAAAAAAAATTTTACAGAAGAACCCGAGTCGTAAAAAATACTATGGTTCATGGAGTATTATAATTAAAAATAATAAAAAATTTTATAAAGATCAAAATAATTTAATCTTACTTAATTCTAAAAATATTTATTCTGATGGTTTGTGGGAAAATGTTGGTTTGGCTATTAAAGTAGCTATTGATCTAGGAATAGATGTAAAAAAAATAAAGCAAACAATTAAAAAAATTAAATTTGAAGGCCGTTGTCAATTTGTAAGAGGCAAATTGACAAAAAAACTCCATAAAACTGAAAAGTTATTAATTGATACTTGTCATAGTGACGAATCCACTAAAAATTTAGCGAGTTATTTAAGAAAATTTAAGTTACCTGTCTATGGTATATGCGGAATTTTAAAAAATAAGAATCCCAATAAACTAATAAAAAATTTTAAAGGAATTTTTAAAAAATTGATTACTTTTAAAATCCCCGAGGAGTCTAATGCTTTAAGTTCATATGATTTAAAGAGAATAGCTGAAGGGGAAGGTTTTAAAACAGTTCAAGCTCAAAGTATCAAGGATGCACTAAAAATAGTTTCATCTAAAGAAAAAAAAATTATAGTACTCTGGGGTAGTACATATGGAGCAGGACACGCTTTGAGTATTAACTAAGATTGAATCCACTTACGAAGATCTTCTTTGGTTGTCCAGCCAACCTTTTGGTCTACTACTTCCTTATTTTTGATTTTAAAAAAAACGGGCACAGATCTTATAAAAAGTTTTCCACCAAGATTTGGTGATTTATCAATATCCATTTCGCCCAATACAAATTTATCTTTTAATTCTTCAGCTAGCTCAGTGAATGGCCCGCGGGAGGCAGTGCAAGGAGCGCACCAGGTAGCCCCGGCTTTCAAAATGAAAACTTTATCACATTCTTCAACTAGTTTTGGATAATTTTCTTCATTAATTTCGTGCATAATTTATAAATAAATTTTTTTTTGTAAATGTCAATCTAACAATTTAATCTTATTTTCAATTTTGTTAATTTCTTTTCTTAAATATTCAGCTTCTGCACAAATTTTTTCATATTGGTAATTCCATTTAAATCTCTGTATTAAATCGATAATGTTGATAGGAAGATTTATTAGGTAAATTAATAAAAATATCAAAGGTCGTTGTTTAAAGAATTCTATTTCGGCCTTATTCTCTACTTCTAAATATTTCTTATACCTATAAGCTTTTAAAATCCAATCCATTTTATATTTTAAATTCTGTTTTAAAAAATCTGCTTGTCTATGTTCGCCCCACAACATTAAGCTGCCTCATATTTTTTTTGAATATCCATTACAAGATCATTATACTCTTCTAATAATTTTAGCTTTTCTGGCTCATTTTCATATTTAGCTCTTGCATCATCAATTTGCTTCATAAAATCTCCGACTGTAGTCCAATTTTCGTTTTTATCAGACAAAATTCTCCTAGAAATATCTTCTTTAACCATTTTATAAATTGATTTTGAGCTTGATTGGAGTAAATCTTCCCTTTCTTCATAGCAAATGTGTGCAGCAAAATAATTATATTTGTCAGCATTAAATTTACCGATAAACTTTATTTTTTCTTCCCAACTTGCTTTATGAAATTCTTCCATAAGCTTTTCATCTTTTTTATCTGCAAATTTGCCATCATAAATAGTTTCCTCAGGCATTAAATTAGGTTTGTCTTGTTTAAGGTTTTGTTTTTCAAGAGCAGTTTCTTCAATTATATCTAAAATCCGATTTCTAAATTTTTCGTTTTTTTGCAAAGCATCGGCTCTAGATTTAAGTGTCTCAATACCAATTTTTTTATAAACTTCATTTTCTAAAGCATATTCTCCTTTAAGAAGAACTATACTTTTATTTGTACGTACAGTTCGCACAGGTTTTGGGGGCTTTGATAATATTTTTTTTAAATCTATATCATTTAAATCAAAAAAATCTTGCGGTGCGAGTGAAAGATCCCAGGCTAGGCCCCACCTGTATACTTTGTGAAATCCAATATGACTAACTGCATACGAACGCAACCTTCCATAAAACCACTCGTGACTACAGAACACTTTTTCTGATTTAACGAAGTTTTCAGCACTTTCCCTGCTTAGAGTATTTAAATAGGAATTCCATAAATTTTTATTTTTTTGATAAACTAATTTGCCAAGGCTTTCACATGCTATAGTATCAGATTTAGCGCCGTGTGAGTCTTTTCTTGGAATTAAAGTATCTAATTTAAAAATAGGATTACCTTTTTCTGAAATTTGAGTTTTTATAATTTTATCATCAATTAGTTTGGCTGATCGAATTATATTTAAAACATCACCTTGTTTATTTCCATTTGTATTCGTTAAGTATGGTTTTTTAAGAGACTTAAATAGCCATTTGCGTATCACCTCAAAATCATAGTTGACTGCATTATGACCAAAATAGATAGCTTTGCCCCAAGATTTAAATTTGTTTTCTGCATCAAGGATAAGCTGAAAGTTACTTGTATTTGTGTTTCTTAGTGTATCTGGACTTATCTTACAAACCTCCATCACTGCTGTAAGATTCGGAATTACTCCCTCTTTCAATTTTGAACGACCATGAAACTCATCTAAAGTATTGAATTCATCATCGACTAATTTAGCATAAATTTCCAAAACGCAGTCAAATGAGGTTGATGCCCCTGAAGCTTCTAGATCTAAAAAAACCATATTCATTTTTTATCCTTTTTTTTTAAACCATATTCAGCTGTCATTGCAAAAAACTCATCTAGATAACCATCAAAGTTAAGATATTGCTTTTCTAAATCTCTAGTCAATTTTTTTTGTTTTCCAACTATATCTTCTAAACCAAACATATTGTTCTGGATTAACCCCATCAAATTTTGAAAGTCAGGTGAGCTAAAAAATTCGAGAGCAGATTTCTTGTTATCTTTACTCTCATTCTTATTCATAAGATCGTATTTTTCTAAAAACTTTCTTTGAAGTTCAGCTAACATTCTGAGTTTTTCAAAACTATAATTACAAATAAAAATATTTCCTTTTTGTAAAAAAGCTTTTTTTTGATTAAATTCTTTTGGAACTGCAGTGGTGAATATAATTCCAACGTCTGCTTTTGTCTCTTTCATATCTTGTTGTAATTTATCTATCCAATTCTTTGAAAAGGATTTGGTTTTTTTGCTCTCATATAAAATTCTACCGATTTCTACTCCTCCATTTTTTACCTTTTGCAACCAATCAGCACCTGGCTCACCTTTTTCATATGCAGTAATTTCATCATCTTTATCTTCAAATACCTCTTTTAATAGTTTCCCTATTGTAATTTCTTGAGCAGAACCTTGATCGGCAGTCAGGCCTTGGTTTCCTCTTTCTTTGGCTTTTTCAATGTCTTTCTGCATTCTTTCTATTTTAAGTTTGAGGACATTTTTCTCTTGTTCAGACTGCTTTTTTTCCTGTTTTAACCTCTCATTATTTTTTGCTTTTGAAACAGCTTCTGCAGCTTCTATTGCAGCTTGAATATCTTTTTTCTTGTCTAACTCAAGTTGTTTTATCTTTAGATCTTTTTCTTTTTGGACTTTTAAAAAATCCTTTTTTGCTTCTTGTACTGCATTTTTCTTATTATCTTCTATTTCTTTCTTTTTTAAAATTTCAAGTTTTTGTCTTTCTTTGGTAATTTGATCCTGGGCTTTTTTATCTGCTTCTTTTATTCTTTTGTCTGCAAGATCTTTAAAATTTTTTTCTTTTTGAGCAGCGAGGGACTGAGCTCTTTTTTCAGCTACCTCGCCTAACTCAATTTCTTTTTTACAGTGTGGACACCTAAATTTTTCCATTAATGAATAGTATCCGACTCCTGTTTAGCTAATGATAATTCTGGACAATTTTCTGCCAGAAAATCTGAGTGATTTTGTGTTACTTCCTTTGTGCTTCCTTTATCAAGATATTTAAATGCAGGATAAGAAAGTTTCATTATCACGGCCTGTTTTATGTAGAAAAGGAAGTTGTAATAAAACCTCTCAACATCAATTCCTACATTTGAAGCAAAATCATCAAGATTTTTACAAACTTCTTTTGCATAATCATTTACACGAGCAGTTTCCACTTCCTCTTTACTCATTGGAGTAACGTTTTTTATTTTCTCCAACTTGTTGGTTTTAAAAGGAATAACGTTGTTTTTAACGTTTTTAGATCCTTTATTACCTTTTTTTACTTTAGACATAACTTACCTTTCTAAAGCATTACTGTTTTTATATTCGATTATTTAATTTTAAGCGTATATTACAATAATAGCTTCAAAATACATATATATACATTGTGTTTTAAAAAGTCAAGGGTTAAACATATTTTTTTATGAGAATTTTAATATTTTTTTTTATATCGGTATTATTGTTTAACAATCTAAGCGCGAAGGAATTCCGAATCGATTTTAGCGATAAAGGCATGAAGTTATTAAAAAAAAGAGGATTTGGAAAAAAAACTATTTATACGAACGATCAAGATGACAAAGGTTGGTTTTTAAAAGCAGAAGCCGATGGTACCGCTACAGGGTTGGGGATGGAAATAGATAAAGAACTTCTTAGTGAAATGCCTTTTTTAAATATTGCTTTTAAAATTGAAAAAGATTTTGACAGCATTGATCAAAAGACTAAAGACGGCCACGATTGGACTGCAAGAGTAATGGTCGGTCATGGGAAAAAAATTGGCGCAAAATTAGTAAGCTTGGCTCACTCTTCATTTTTAGAGGAGGGTTTTCAACAACAGAGTCCTTGGACAAAGGGAAGTAGAGATTATGTTATTTCAAATGATAAAAGTGGAGAATGGCATACAAGAAAGATAAATGTAAAGGAATTGCTTGAGAAAACTCATGGAATTTCTTTTACAAACTTTATTGCTATATTTTCTGACTCGAATAACTCAAAACAAAAAATTATTGCATATTACCGAGATATCTATTTTAGTAGTTATTGATGAATATAAAAGTAGAGCCATTTAAAAATAACATTGGGGCTTCCATCTCCTACGATCTTAAATTAACAGAACCAAAAATTATTGATCAGATCAAAGAAACACTCAACAACTATGGTTTTGTTTGTTTCAGAGACCAAAATCTTGAACCAGGAGAATATTTACAATTTGCAGAACAATTAGGAAAAATTAAAGAGTACCCGATGTTAAAAGATCTAGAAAATTATAAAGGCATTACCGTTGTTGAGAGAAAAGAAGGTGATAAGGGAAAGTCTTATGGTGAAGGCTGGCACACAGATAGTAGTTATTTAAACAAAACACCGAAATATACTTGTCTTATGGGTAAAATAGTTAAAAAGGATCAGGGTCAAACACTTTTTGCCTCACAGTTAGCATCTTATGAAGCTTTAGATCAAGAAACTAAAGATAAAATTCAAGATCTTGTAGGTATATTTAGTTCGGCAGGACCGATATCAGTGACAAGGCTTGAAAGAGAAGCTGAAAGAGGAACGGGAAAATCAAAAGATTTTATCGCTGAACATTCAATTGTAAAAAAAGTCGGAAGTAGAAAAGCACTTTATTTAAGCCCGGGTCATACAATTGCCATAAAAAACTTAAGTGAGGAGAAATCCAAAGAACTTTTAAAATTTTTATTCAACCACCAAACGAAAAAGGAGTTTATAAATAGCTTTTTTTGGGAAAAAAATACCATAGTCATTTGGGATAACCATTCAGTCATTCATTCAGCAACACCGTTTCAAGGAAGAAGAATGATGCATAGAATTATTCTAGACGCATAAAAAAAACAAAATTCAGCCCCTGTTAAAACAAAAACAACCAGTAAATTTTAATTATGAAAAATACTTTAATTTTACTAATTTGTTCTCTATTTCTCTTCAATTGTAGCAATAGATATGTTTTTGGAACAAAATGTACCTCACCTGATAAATTAACAGGTGCCTACGAAAAATCATTTATTTGGTCCGTAAACAGAACTATGAGCGATGAGTCATTCGGAAAGAGAATTTCTAGGGAAAACTGTCCTAAATTAACGAAAAAATCTTAATTTAAATAGACAGCCTAGAAAAAAAAATGATTATAATTGGTCTTACCCTGCTTGGTATTGCCGCATTCTTTGTGTCTTTTTTAATCGTGAATTTCAAATCAAAACACGATAAAGAAGACACCGAATGATAAAATATTTCCTATTTATACTTCTCTTTTTTTCTTTTAATAGTTTAAACGCAATGGATAAAAAACCATATCATCATATTTATAAAGACGGAAAATTATATGCTTTTAGGAACCTTGAGGGTGTCCCTAAAAGAGATCCTAATTTTAAATGGGATTGGAAAGTTTTTAGGGAGGAAAAAAAGAAACTTAAGATTGATTATCCACCTGAACATGTAATTGATAAACAAATAGTTTTAAAAAATCTTGAAAAACACAAATCTGACTCATATGTGATGTGGCTTGATCACGCGAGCTTTATAATTAAGCTTGGAGACACTACAATTATTACCGATCCTGTTTTTGAAAAAAATTATGGGCCTATGATATTTGGTCCCAAAAAATATATAGAGTCTCCTTTAACTCTTAAAGAGCTTCCTAAAATAGATTTATTTTTACTGACACACAATCATTATGATCACATGAGTATTCGTACGATAAAAAATTTTCCTTATAAGAATGCTAGAGTTCTTGTACCTCTTAAGCTTGGTAAATATTTCACGAGAAATGGATATAAAAAAGATAATGTTAAAGAGATGGACTGGTTTGATAAAATTAAAATAAATGATGATATATCCGTAACGATGCTGAGCTCGAATCACTGGAGTAAACGTTGGATTTGGGGAGACGGGGATAACAACAGGAGTCTTTGGGGGAGTTTTTTAATCGAATACAAAGGAAAAAAAATCTTTTTTGCCTGCGATACTGGTCCCGCTCCTTTTTATAAAGAATTGGGAGAAAAATTTGGCCCCATCGACTTGAGTTTCGGAAACATTGGTGCTTATAATTTCTTTCCTATTGTTCCCTTCAAAGATAAATCTACAGCTCATACTAACCCTGAAGAGCTTTTGTCTCTAATGAAAGACTTGAAAGTAAAAAAAGTAGTGGGGATGCATTGGGGAACTTCAATCTTAAGTCTAGAACCAATTTGGGAACCTCCTGTTAGGTTTAAAGCAAATGCTGGAAAATTTGGATATAAAAAAGAAGATGCTGTGATATTTAAAATTGGTGAGATTAAAAAGTTAGATGAACTTATTAACTAGCTTTTTTCATTCTTTCTCTTATTCTTTCTAAATAAAGAATAAGACTATCAGTTAACTCATCTCCAAATTTAAATATTTCTTTTCTATTATACTCTCTGGTTTCCCGCTTGATCTTATCTTCAACTATAATTTCTTTTTTTGCATCCTGATCTTTAACATATATTAAAATTAAAAAATTTTCATTTTGCTCCTGGTCCTCTCTAATTAGAATCTCAGATTGTTCATATACAAGATTTATAACTCTTATTAAGTCTGCATTTTTTGGTAAATATCTTTTATTGATTTGATAAACCAAAGATGTTGCGCTTCGTATAAAACTTTCTAAACTAGTTTCTATTAATTCTCTTCTTTCGATATATTCTTTTTCTTTACGCCTTATCTCTTCTACACTTGCTTGATCAGAAAGAGTTACTCCCAGTTCCTCGACCCTTTTCCTTAAACGCTCGTTTCTCAATGCTTTGTATTTTTCTCTTACTAAGTCAATTCTTTTTTGAAAATCTTTATAATCTTCTTTTTCAACATTTAGAGTGTATTTTTCTATGGCTTTAATTTCTTCAAGTTCACGTGCTCTAAAACGCTCTAAAGTTTTTTCTAATTTAACTTCTTCAAGAAATTTTCTTTGTTTTTCTTTTTCTTTTTCTCTAATAGTTTTCTGCTCCTGTTTCAAAAAGCTTTTCAACTCTGCTGCTCTAGTTTTAGCAAGTGCTTTCTCTTCTTTTATTTCTTTTTTAAGCAATTCTTTTCTAAGAGATGACTGCAATTTTTTTTGTTTTTCTGCTTCCTTTTTTTTGCTTAGTTCTAATTGTTTTCTTTTGCTTTGATAATTTTGAATTTCTTTAGATAGCGGAGATAGCAATTGTTTAACTAGTCCTTTAATATCAAATTTAAACCTGGGTTTAATTAAATTTAAATAACTTTTAAACTTGGTATCTTTGTAAAAAGGTTTTTTTTCTTTTTTTGAATTTTTATTTTTGCGTAGAATTTTTTTATTTTTTTTTCTATAAATTCTTCTTTTTTTTCTTTTTATTTTTGTTTTTTTCTTGTGTTTTTTTTTCTTTTTATTTTTTTTCATACACTATTTACTTAATAACAGTTACTTATGAGTAAATATAGTCTCTAGTAGAAGGTGTAGCGTTAAGCTTCTTAGTAAGTTGAAGTTGGTATACAACCTGGTCGCCGTGTTTAAATGCCATTTCGCAAGAAGCCAAGTAAAATTCAAACATTCTAAAAAACCTCTCATCAAACATTTTTAAAACTTTCTCTTTATTTTTTAGAAACCTTTCTTTCCAGTTGCTTAGAGTGTACGCGTAGTGCATTCTCAAAACCTCTAGATCTGATAAAATAAGACCTGATTTTTCTAACGGTCCAGCCACCTCACTAAGGCTAGGCGTATATCCACCCGGAAAGATGTACTTTGTTATCCAAGGTTGTGGATTACGAGGAGAATTTACCGAACCTATAGTGTGCAAAAGAGCTACACCATCGTCTTTTAATATTTCGGAAATTTTTTTAAAAAATATTTTATAGAATTTTCTTCCCACATGCTCAAACATACCGACGGATACTATTCTGTCGTATTTTTCTTTTACCTGCCTGTAATCCATCAATTTAAATTGAACTTGATTTCCTAAATTTAATTCTTTTACTTTTTGATTGCTAAACTTGTATTGATTTTCAGAAAGAGTTACTCCAGTAACTTGACACTTGGCCTGTTTGGCAATTTCAATTGCGAGTAAGCCCCATCCGCTTCCAATATCTAAAACTTTAGAATTTTCCTTTATATTAAGTTTTTTTATAATATGATTTATTTTATTTTTTTGAGCTTCTTCTAAAGAGTCATTCTCATTTTTAAAATATCCACATGAATATTGTTTTAATGGATCTAAAAATAGAAAATAGAGATCATCGGATATATCATAATGGTGAGCAACATTCATTTTTGATTTTTTTATAAAATTAAAATTGGTTAAATAACGATAAGAGCCTCTTAGTGAATTTAAAACTTCACTTATTGCATTTGTTTTTTGACGTCCAATATTTTTTAGCGCCAAATCTAAAAAATTGCTGAGAGTTCCATTTTCAAAAGTAATTTTTCCCTCAGTATAAGCTTCTCCAAAATAAAGATCAGGGTGCAAAACTAACTTATGATGTAGTTTTTTATCATGAATTTTCATTTTTATCGGATTTTTTGTTTCTACCTTTCCAATTAAATGAATTTTTCCATCTGCATCCTCTAGGACAAAACTTCCAGTTTTGAAAAGATCGTTTAAAAATTTAATAAGTAACATATTTTATGCAGCAATATTTTTATTTGGTAAAAAATTTAAATCTTTCAATTTTTTTAACATTTCTTTTTTTTTATCCTCGCTCAATAATTCCAATGGCGGTAACAAATTTGCAAAAGCTTTGTTTTCTTCACTTTTTAAAGTATGTAAAGCAGAAACAAGGTTTCCGGTATCATCGAAAACCGTTCTCAATGCCTTAAGTTTTGTATCATCTTTTGATTCTCCATTTTTATTAAAATCATCAAAAACTTTCTTTGCAAGCGTACCTGTAACATTTGTTGTTGCCGAGATACAGCCGGCAGCACCAACCTTAAGACCATTCAATAATTTTTTCTCACTTCCTACAAACATTGAAAAGTTTTTAGCTTTAAAATTCTCCCAAAGATTACCTGTGCTATCTTTCATTCCAATTATATTTTTTGGAAAATCTTTTATTAGTTTTTTTGTTATTTCGGGTGTAAAAGCATATCCGCTAAGTTTTGAAAAATTATAAAGTATAATTTTAGATTCTGGAACGGATTTAACTATATTTTTATAAAAGTTGTAAACACCATTGTCTTCATTTTTATAATAGGCCACATTCATTATAAGAAAATTTTTAAATCCAACTTTTATTGAGTGCTTCATAATATCAATAGTATCGTTAAGACTGTTACTCGAAGTGCCTATAAGAACTTTTTCTTTAAAACTATCTTTTGACAATGCATTAATAAATGCTTTTTTCTCAGAAATAGATATTAGCTGACCACATCCTGTGCTTCCAAAAAATGCGGACCCAACTCCATTATCATCAAGTTGTTTTTTTGCGTGATTCAAAGTTTCTTTAATATCAAGGCTCAGATCAGCTTTTAAAACTGACATAGTAGCTGCAAATACACCCTTTAAATTTTCTGACATTTTTTTACCTAATTTTATATGTAAACGTACTATAAATTAAAAAAGAATGAAAATTCTTATTATTCAACAAAGATACGGAATTGGTGATATGGTAATATTTTTACCTTATATTCATGCAATATCAAAAAAGTTTAATGTCGCTGTAAGCCTCCTGGCAAAGGAAAGTTCAAAGGCAAATGAAATTTTTGAGGAAGATAAAAATGTTAGAGAAATAATTATATTAGATAAGAAAAAAGATGGTCTTAATGGATTTTTCAGTTTAACTAAAGAAATAAGAAGAAAAAATTTTGATAAAGTTTTCATTTTCAATAGTTCTTTAAGATATCTTTTGGTTGCAAAATTTGCTGGAATTAAAAATATTCACCAATATCCTTTGTTTAGATCTAAAGACAACATAGTTCATAGTGCTAAGATTTTTACCGAAAGTATTACGGGTGATATTATTTCAACAGAACCAAATATAATAATAAATTCAACTAAAAACGATTTTGATAAAAATTTCAAACATGTGTGTCTTGGTATTTCTGCTTCAGGTCCAACAAAAAGATGGGAAATAGATAACTACATAAAACTTTGTAGAGAAATTTTAAAATATGAAAAGTGCAAATTTTATATTGCTGCAGGAAAAAACGATATTGATTTAATTGAGAAAATAAAAAAGTCAGACATTGGAATGAATTGTATATCTTTTGAAAATTTAAGTATTAAAAAGACCTTACCTATTATAAAAAATTGTGATTGTTATATTGGAAGCGATACAGGTTTTGCGCATATTTCGGTCGCCCTTGGTTTAAAGGCTTTGACTCTTTTTATGGACAGCCCGGTTTTGGCATATGGCAAATATTCTTCCAAAATGATTGCTTTAGAACCAGAAGGTTATAAAGGCACAACAACTCATAATACATTAGGCAAAAGTAAAATTTCTTTTGAAAAAGTTTTAAGCGAGACGAGAAAAATACTTTCTAATTAAAATCATTTTTTAAGATTATTTCTTTAGCTTCGCTAACTATTTGTGCAAGTTTGGTTGTGTCACCAGTTTCTTGGTTTGAGTCAGGATGAAGTTTTTGCATAATTTTTTTATATTTTGATAAAACTTCTTTTTTTGAACATCCCTTTTTTAAACCTAAAATATTATAACTATCTTCTAAAGAAAGATTTGATGAGGCTTTTGAATAGTTTGTCCCTGAAGTGAAGTTAAACCTTCCAGTTTGTCTTAAATATTTTAATAATCTATACAGTTGAAATATTTGAAGGATAGTCAGACCTTTCATTTTAAGAAGAGGAAGTAATAATATTAAAACAGGAATGCTAAAGGCATACCTACCTATTATTAAAAAAATTACAGCTAAAATTATAGACGCGAAAATAATAATATACCTAATAGATTTAGCAATTCTTTTACTACTTGCTCTAGCAAACCAATTTAACAATAAATAAATTAGGACAAATAATACTATTATAGTTATAAAAATATTCATATAAATAAACCTTATGAAAATACCACAATTAAAAAAAAAGCCGACTATAAAAAAATGTCACAATATCGAGTGGAAAGATAATTATTCCTGGATACATCAAGAAAATATTTTAGAGGTTCTTAAAGACAAAAGAAAATTATTGCCAGAAGTAAAAAAATATCTTCTAGAAGAGAATGCATATACACAAAAAATTATGAGTAAAACAAAAAAAATACAAAAAAAACTTTTTAATGAAATCAAAGGTCGTATTAAATTAGCTGATGAAAGTTTACCATATAAGGATAAAAAATATTTTTATTGGAGCAAAACAACTGAAAAAGGCAATTATTCAAAAAAGTTAAGAAGAAAAATTGGTAGTAAAAAAACTGAAATTTTTTGGGACGGCGATAAAGAGGCAAAAGGAAAAAAGTTTTTTAATACAGGAGATTTATCGGTATCTTATAATGATGAGCTTTTAGCCTATTCTGTGGATGATAAAGGTAGTGAATATTTTTCAATTTTTATAAGAAACATATCAAACAACAAAATCATTGATGAAGAAATAAAAGACACATCAGGATCTATTACTTGGTCATATGATGATAAATATATTTTTTACTCAAAACTAGATAAATTTCACAGGCCAAGACAAATTTTTTCTCATAAACTTGGCACCCCTATAAGTAGTGATCGTTTGATTTTTGAAGAGAAAGATGAAAAATTTACTTGTGGAATAAGCACAAGTGCGGATGACAAATTTTATTTTATAAACACATCTGAACATACATCATCTGAGGTATATTTTTTTGAAAATAGTGAAAATCCTGAGCTTAAGTTATTCAAAAAACGAAAAGATAAAATAGAATATTCAATCGACTCCTGGAACGGTTATTTTTGGATTCATACTAACGAAAATGCGAAAGATTTTAAAATTTGCAGATGTAAACACGATAATCTGGATCAGATATTAGATTATGTGTCAGCTAAAAATGGAGTAATGGTTGGTAGTTTTATGTTTTTACAAAATTGGATGATAAGGGCAGAAAAAAAAGATGCATTACAAAAAATATTTATAAAAAATTTTAAAACCGGTGAAGAAGAAGAGTTAAAAATTACTAATGAAGCTGTGATTAGTCCTAGTATGTCCTTAATGCAAAAAGATAGAAATACAAACAAACTTAGAATAGGCTTTGACTCTCCAAAGACTCCTGCAAGAGCTTACGAATATGATCTTATTACAAAAGAAAAAAAATTAGTAAAAGAACTTAAAATCCCGTCAGGACACAACAGGGAAAATTATATTGTTGAGAGATTTAATTGCATATCAGATGATAAAAGAGAGATTCCTATTACAATAATTAGACATAAAAAAACTAAAATTGATGGTAGTGCAAAACTATTATTATACGGTTATTCAAGTTATGGTTCTAGTGTTAGCCCAGGCTTCTCATCCTCAAGGCTTAGTTTGATTGACAGAGATATTATATGGGCCACAGCTCACTGTAGAGGATCAACTGATAGGGGCATGAATTGGTGGGAAGAGGGAAAAATGATGAATAAAAAAAATACTTTTAATGACTACATACAATGTGCAAAATTTTTAATAAAAAAAAATTACACAAGTAAGGGAAAAGTGATTGGCCTCGGTGGAAGTGCTGGCGGCTTGTTAATGGGAGCTGTTTTAAATGAAAATCCTGAAATATTTTTAGGAATGATAATGGCTGTTCCATTTGTGGATTGCTTGACTACAAATTTAGATCATTCGTTACCTCTAACTGCTGGTGAATTTAATGAATTTGGAAATGCAAAAGAAAATATAGAACACTTTAAATATATAAAATCATACTCACCATATGAAAATATAAGAAAAATTAATTATCCAAATATTTTGGTAACTACAAGCTTATCTGATAACAGAGTTCTTTTTGATGAACCAACAAAATATGTAGCGAAATTAAGAGAATTTAAAACAGACAAAAATTTACTTATTTTCAAGTGTGAAATGGATGCTGGACATGGCGGTCGATCAGGAAGGGATGCAAGTATTGAAGAAATTGCATTCGAGTATGCTTTTGCATTAAAGATTTCAGATAAATTATGATCAAAAACAGTTCTTGCTACTAAAACCTATCACTTTTTGGTTTTTCCCTATTTCAAATCTTCTTTCACATTTAATTCTAAATTTTGTTTCGTAATAAATCAAAATTTTATTTGTATTGCTTGAAACCTCAATCAAATCAGGTTTTCCAAATTCTATTTTTAGTTCAGATTCTGATTTTTTTAAAAATTTACTTAATTTTATTTCCTCTTCTTTTACTGTGTCATCAACTTTTTTGCTCACAGTTGTGCATGCCATTAGAGCAAAGAAAACTAAAATCAAATAACAGATATGTTTATTTTTCATAATTACTATTTATTCAACTTTTTATAGAATACACAAAAAATTATAAACAGAAATACAACTTTGGATATATAAAAGTGAATTTGTTTATGTTCTTTTCTTTTAGTTTTACCTGTAAGAATCAAATATTACCGTAAAAAAAAGGAGAAATTAAAATGTTAAATAATTATTTTGAATATAAGAAACACAAAACAACTTTTGAAACAGAGGTTGTGGCCGGAGTGACTACTTTTTTAACTATGGCTTATATTATGTTTTTAAACCCATTTATTCTGTCGGGAGAGTTTGCCGGAACAGAAAAAGGTTTTTTTGACTTTGGGGGCGTATTTACTGCAACCATAATTGCGGCGGCGATTGCATGTTTTATAATGGCTTTTTATGGAAAAACTTGGCCAGTGGGTCTAGCACCCGGCATGGGGATAAACGCGTTCGTTGCTTTCGGGGTAGTAGGTGGAATGAAATATACTCCTGCTGAAGCTCTAGCTGCAGTATTGTTGTCTGGTATATTATTTTTACTTATTTCACTCACTCCAATTAGAGCGTGGATAATTAATTCGATACCAAGAAGTTTAAAATTTGGAATTGGTGCAGGTATAGGACTTTTTTTAGCTATCATTGGTCTTGAAATAATGGGCGTAGTTGGAGATCATCCGGTAACTTTGGTTACATTGGGTGATATTAAAAATCCTTTAGTTCTCCTTGGATGCCTTGCATTTGTAGTGATGATAGTTCTTGAAAAAATGAAAGTTAAAGGAAATATTATTATTGGAATACTTTTCTTTAGTTTGTTGGCCTGGTTACCGATGTGGGACTGGACCGGAGCAACAATAGAGGGTGGAAAATCCTTAGCAAAATTTAATGGAATATTTTCTGCGCCTCCATCAATGAGCTATCTTTTCGATGCTGTAGATGGTTTTGGCACTGGAAAAGTTTTTACGGCTAGCGGTTTAACCGTTATATTCACTCTTTTTTTCATCGACTTTTTTGACACAGCTGGAACTTTGACTTCGGTTGCAAATGTTTCTGGAAAGGTAGATAAAAAAGGCAAGGTTCAAGATATAGAAAAAGCAATGCTTGCTGATAGCGTATCTACTGTTGCTGGAGGATTAATGGGAACAACTACTGTAACTAGTTATGTAGAGTCAGGTGCAGGAGTAAAAGCTGGCGGTCGAACAGGAATGACCTCGTTAGTAATTGGAGTTCTCTTCTTATTATGCCTTGGCTTTGCTCCATTAGCAACTAGCTTACCTAAAGAGATTGATGGTGCTGCACTTGTATATGTAGCTGTACTTTTTGTAAGAAATATTACTGATATAGAGTGGAATGATATAGCGGAGTCTGCGCCAGCTGTTTTGGCCATGATTACAATGCCACTTACTTATAGCATTAGTAACGGTATTGCGATTGCGTTTATAGCATATGCATTAATAAAAATATTAACGGGAGATGCAGCAAAAACTTCACCTGCAATATGGTTGGTTGCTGTACTCAGCGTTATAAGCTTCTCAGTATAAATATTATTTTATAAAGACAAGGGTTAGAAGGAATTTTTAACCCTTGTTTTCGTGTTTTTTTTTCAATTCTTCTATTCTAATTTCCTCATAACGTTCAAACGGCTGAACTATCCAAGGATTAGTTTTTAAAGTAACAGCACAAAAATCAGGTTTGAAAGTGGATTTAGCCTTTTTCCATAATACCGCTGTTTTAATACTTGTAATTTTTCCTTTTAAAGGGGGATATTTGCTTAACCATTCTATGCTTTTGTTTAAAGTAATTCCGGTATCTGAAAGATCATCACATAAAAGTATTTTGCCTCCTAAGTTTTGGACTGTTGAACTCATTTCTCTTGAGAAGGTTAGTTTTCCTTGCTTGTCTTCTATTCCTTTGCCAGAATAAGACTCTACAGCTAAATAGGCACATTTTATTTTAAAAACACGACTTAAAACATCAATGATTGGCGCTCCACCTCTCATTATTCCAATCAAAAGATCGGGCTTGTAGCTATTGTGGATTTGTATGGCAAGCTTTTCGACCGTTGAATTATAATCATCCCAAGATATAAAAAGTTTTTCAGCCATAGAAAAAGTTAAATCATTTTAAAGGAGATGTAAATAGGGTGCTCTATTTAATCTGTTTAATACTGTACTGGCTCATTATCAACTGAATACCAAAGAGCCATAACTGCTTGGGTGCAATAAGGAGAAAATTTTTTTCGTAGTTTGTTTACAAATCTTTCAGGCGGCAAATATTTCTTGTTATAATTATTTGAAATAGCTCTTAATAAACCTATGTCCTGAACTGGCCAAATATTTGGTCTATTGTAAAAAAATATAAGAACCATTTCGCTTGACCATCTTCCTATTTGTCTTAAAGAAGACAAATAATTTATAGCTTCTTCGTCAGACATTTTTTTAATTAAATTTGGATCAAATTCCTTATTTAAAATTTTTTTAGCTAAACTTTTAATACCCACAGCTTTCATTTTACTTAATCCGCATTTTTTCAAATCAGTTATTGATAGTTTTGAGACATTTTTTGGATTTACCTTTTTACATTTTTTTTCGAATCTTGAAAAAATGGAGTCTGCTGCAGATACTGATATTTGTTGAGATACAATTGATCTTGTTAGTGAATAAAAAAAATTATTTCTTGTAGTTAAATGGCCTTTATAGGATTTAATAAGATTTGCAATTATTCTATCCTTTTTTATTAGATAGTTCCTTGATTTATTCCACCACTTAGGTTTCATATCGAGGAGGTACAACTTGTTTTTTTAAAATTTGCTCTCTTCTAAAGATTATGTAAGTGCCCACAACTATAAATAAAGCACCAATTAATGTTGTAATTTTAAGTGTTTCGTCAAACAAAAAGTATCCAGCTGTTGCTGCAAAAACTAGCGACAAATATTTTATAGGTGTTACCAATCCTGTTTCTGCCATTCGTAATGACTGGGTAAGAAGAATGTTAGCGTATCCACCCGCTAATCCTAATACTAGAAATAAAAATGCTTGGTATAATGTTGGCCAAACCCAACCATTAACTATAGTTGTTAATCCAATTAACATAGATAGTAGAGAAAAATAAAAAGCTATTAAATAGTTTGGTTCTGTTTTAGACAATGATTTAATTGATAAAGCTACTTGAGCAAAACCAAATGCAAAAACTAGAGGCATAAAATAAAAATAATTAAATTCTTGAAAAGTGGGTTGAATAATAATTAGTCCACCGATTATTCCGAGAATGATGGCAGAAATTCTTGTCATTCTTACTTTTTCACCGAGAAAAAGTGCAGATAAAATTGTCACAAAAACAGGACCAAGAAAAGTTAAAGAAATACAATCGGCTAACTCGATATTTCTCAGACCTATAAATAAAGCTATAATAGCTATTGCGCCCCATGATGCTCTCCAAGCATGCAGAGCGGGTCTCTTAGTTTTATAAAAAGTAAATATTTTTTCCTTAGGTATTAATAATATGATTGGTATCATACCGAAAAAGAATCGCATAAAAAGCACTTGTCCAAAGGGGGCATCTTTCAAATACTTGACGATTATATCCATTATACTGAAGCAAGCGACGCTGGCGATCATATATAGAATTGCTAATTGAGATTTTGTGAGCATTTTACCACCTTTAATTAATTTGAATAACATATTAGAATTTTAAAACAATGAAAACTGCTTATTTTAGTCTTGGATGTTTTTGGAGCCCTCAATTAGAGTTTGAAAAAATCAAGGGAGTAAATAAAGCTGAGGTTGGTTATTGCGGTGGGGATGACCCAAATACAACTTATGAAAAAGTTTGCTCTGGTTCAACAAAACATGCGGAAACTGTAAAAGTGGAATTTGACGAACAAGAAGTTTCCTACGAAGAGCTTGTGAAATTTTTTTTTAAAATTCATGATCCTACCCAGCTAAATAGACAGGGACCTGATATTGGAACCCAATATAGATCAGAAATTTTCTATAAGGACGAGGATCAAAAAAAAATTGCAGAAAAAATTAGATCTGAGTTTAATGAAAAATTTAAAGGCAAAGTAGTTACAAATATTTCTAAAGAAAAATTATACCAACCTGCAGAAGAGTATCATCAATATTATTTGAAAAGAAAGAGTTTTATATGAATTTAGTAACTACTGAATGGCTTGAAAAAAATTTAGACAAGGTAAAAATATTTGATGCTAGTTGGCATATGCCATCTTCCAAAAGAAAAGCAAAAAAAGAATACAAAGAAAGTCATATTAAAGGTGCAAATTTTTGGGATGTTGACGAACACAGTGATAAAGATTCTGCCTACCCTCATATGATGTCTAATTCCGATTATTGGACTAGAATGTTATGGTCCTTTGGTATCCAAAATGATGACCATATAGTAGTTTATGATTATAGCGATACATATAGCTCGTGCAGATTATGGTTTGCTTTAAAATATTTCGGCCATAAAAAAGTTTCTGTTTTAGACGGAGGTATGAAAAAATGGTTAGAGGAAAATAGGTCCACAAGCAAAGATATAAATAAAGATCTAGGGAAATTTAGCAGTATAGATAAATTAAATACTAAAAGTAGGTACAAAGTAAAAGAAAATACTGAATGGATAAAAAATAAAAAACAAATAGACGAAAATATTAAAGAAACTTCATTTCAAATTGTTGATGCTAGAAGTAGGGATCGTTTTGAAGGCAAAGTAGATGAACCTCGTCCTGGATTAAAAAAAGGATGCATAATTGGTTCAAAAAATATTCCTTACAAAGATTGTATCAATTCTGTTACAAATACATTTAAATCAAAACCTGAGTTAATTAAAATTTTCACCCAAAATAACATAGATATCTCAAGGCCCATTGTTTTTACTTGTGGTTCGGGAATGACTGCATGTGTTTTAGGTATGGCATATTTTATAATAAGTGGTAAAAATGCTGTCATTTATGATGGTTCTTGGTCTGAATACGGAAGAAAATGAAAAGATCTAAAAAAGTAACAATAATAATTATTATTTTTTTTACCATAGTTGCTAGCGTGATTGGTGCTCGAACAGCTATGGGAATCTATTTTAAAAATAAATTTGGAAAGAGGCCACCTCCTGGTGTGATAGTTGAAATAGTTTCTCCAAAAAAATTTAACCAAATTATTGAAAGTTACTGTACGGCCCTGAGCAGAAAAACCACCTCTTTCAAAATTAAAAAGAGCGATCTTTTAGAACCTATAAAATTTCAATCAGTTAAAACTGGCGATGTAATTGCTAAATTATCAAATAAAACCATCAACGCACCCTTTTCCGGTGTAGTTGGTACACGTGGTATTAGCTCATCTATTCTTGGAACAGACTCTATAATGGTAACATTAGATGATTACAAAAAAGTTTTTTGTGATTTACAAATACCTGAGGTTTTTGCAGCAGTATTGAAAAAAAATTTAAGCGTTAATGCAAAATTTTTAGCTTATAAAAATAAATTATATAGTGGCAGAATTATTTCAAGAGCATCAAGGGTTGATGCCCAAACACGCAGTATTTTAGCTAGAGCTGAAATTGTCAATGATGATCTTGAAATTATTCCAGGCTCGTTATTGGATATCGAGCTTTTATATAATGAGAAAGAAGCTCTTTCTGTTGCTGACACTAGTATTATTTTTGAAGATAAAAAAAAGTATGTTTATAAGATATTAGATAGTAATAAAATTCAAAAAACCGAAGTTACAACGGGAATAAGAAAATCAGGAAATTTGGAAATTTTAGATGGCTTGAATCCAAATGACAGGATTGTTAGAGAAGGCTTAACTAGATTAGCCGACGGGATGTTGGTCAAACCTATAGTTAAATAAAATGCATAATTTTTGTTTACTCAATATTAAAAGACCTGTTTTGAGTTCAGTTTTCTCTTTACTACTAGTAGTTTTTGGTCTTTATACTTTCTTTGAACTTAGTACTAGAGAACTTCCAAAAAATCTACAACCTCCTGAAGTAGTAATATCGACAAAGTACACAGGTGCTAGTCCTGCAATAATAGCTTCCGAAATTTCAGAACCTATTGAACTAGCAGTTGGTGGGGCTGAGGGAATTAAATCTATAGATACTCTTTCTGAAATTGGAAGGAGCACAATAAGAATAGAATTTTTTACTAGTATTAATATAGATGATGCTGCAAATGATATTCGAGAAAGAATAGCAAGAATTATTGATAATTTACCTGAAGATAGCAGAGCTCCCGAGGTTAGAAAAGCCTCAGCAGGATTTTCTACAAGCATGTGGCTTTCTGTTAGCAGCACCTCATGGAATTCTTTAGACATTGGTGATTACACGAAAAGAAATTTAGTTGATGCTTTTAGCTCAGTTACTGGAACTGGAAGAGTGATAGTTGGAGGTATTAATGAGAAAGCCGTAAGGGTTTATCTTAACCCGGTAAAGCTTAGCGCAAATGATTTGGATATTAGAGAGGTAGAAACCTCAATAAGAAAAAATAATATTGCGGTACCAGCGGGAACAATTGAGGCAAATAATGTAGATTTAACACTTGATCTTGGAAAAACTTATACAAACATAAATGAAATTAAAAAACTTCCTATTAAAAGAATAAAGGGTAAAATTATAACTTTGGGTGATTTAGGAGAGGTTAAGTATGGTCCTGTTTCTGAAAAAACTTTATTTAAGGCTCAAAGTCCTAATGTTTTAAATGAAAATACTGTTGGAATAGGTATTTACGCTAGAACAAATGAAAGTACTGTGACTTTATCAAATAATATTAGAAAAAAAATTGAAGAGGTTAAAAAAACTCTTCCTAATGGTCTTAAATTGTCAGTAAGTTTTGACAGGGCCACTTATATAAAAGAAGCAATACAAATGTGCTACCAATCAATAATTTTAGCTTTAATTTTGGTTGTAGGTATTATTTATCTTTTTTTGGGAAATATAAGAGCGACAATCGTACCTGCTATAACTTTGCCTGTTAGTTTAATTGGGGCTTGTCTTGGATTGTGGATTTTTGGTTTAACAATAAATGTTTTCACACTGCTAGCAATAATTCTAAGTGTTGCAATTGTAACTGACGACAGTGTGGTTATGACAGAATCAATTTATCACCGAGTTGAACAAGGAGACTCTTCGCTTTCAGCAGCTGCTACAGGATCAAAAAATGTAATTTTTGCTATAATTTCAACTAGCATCATACTTGTAGCTACTTTTGCACCATTGTTATTTATTGGCGGAATAAGTGGAACTTTGTTTAGGGAAATGGCAATCACATTGTCTATAACAATAGTGATTAGTACTTTTACAGCTTTATCAATTGCTCCGATGCTAGGGTCAAAATTGCTAAATAAAAACAAATCAAAATCAAAAATTATTTTAAAATTTGATAAATTTTTTAAATCTTTTGAGGAATTCTACTCAGATACCTTAAATTTTTGGATTAAAAGACCTAAAACTATAATTTGGTTTATGATCTTTGTCATAGTTTTTGCGGGAATTCTTTTCAAAATTACACCTAAAACTTTGCTTGAAAAAAATCCTGATAGAGGTGTTTATCTAGTCTTTGGAAAAACAGACGAGTCTTCATCCTTTGAATACACTGTTGATAAAGCCGAAAAAGTTGAAAAAAGACTTTTGCCCCTTTTGCAGGATGAAAAAGAACCATATCAAAAACTTATAATGAGAGTACCTGGATTTGGTAGGTCTTCTCAATCGTATAATAGCTTTATTATAATTGCACTACTTGATAATTGGAAAGATAGAAAAGAAAGTGCCCAAAAAATTGTTAGAAAAGCTATCGGAAAAATAGTTACAGTACCTGGCACCATGGCTTTTCCTCTGACCCCTAATTCTGTTCGAGTTAGTAACTATCAAAAACCAGTTGTAGTAACTATTACAGGACCGTCATATGAAACTTTGTATAAATGGCAAAATGCAGTAATGAAAAATTTAAGAAGTAATGAGGGTTTGGCTGATATAACATCGGATTATTCGAAAAATAAACCAGAAGTGCAACTAGTTATAGATAAGAATAAGGCTAAAGATTTAGGCTTATCTATTCAGTCAATAGGTAAATCAATAGAAACATTATTTTCTGGTAAAAGTGTAACCACACTTAATGAGGAAGGTAAAGAGTACCCAATAATTTTACAAGCTGATTTAAAAGATAGAAGAAAAACTGAAAGTCTAAGTAAAATTTATGTGAGATCAGAAACAACCGGAAAATTAATATCTTTAGCTAATGTTGTGAGCTTCGAAGAAAGAGGCTCTCCAAAAATTTTAACTCGTTATCAGAGATCTAAATCTGTAACCATAACAGCTCGTCTTGTTGGTGGATATACTTTAAATGAAGCATTAAATTTTATTGAAAAAACTATAGATGACGAGTCTCCTACAGCTGGAATATTTTATAAAGGTAAGTCTTTAGATCTTAAAGAGGCATCTAGCGAATTATTGATAATTTTTGGATTAGCTTTGATTAGCGCATATCTTGTGATGGCAGGTACTTTTAATGCTTGGCGACAACCTTTTGTGGTAATGTTGACAGTTCCACTTGCTGCGTTAGGAGGGTTGATCTTTATACTTTTATTTAATAGTACAATTAATATTTTTTCACAAATTGCGTTGGTTGTTCTAATTGGAATAGCCACAAAGAATAGTATTTTAATCGTGGACTGGGCAAATCAACTTAGATTGACTGGAAAAAGTGTTGAAAATTCAATTATAGATTCTTGTAAAAGAAGGTTCAGACCAATAATGATGACCAGTTTGTCCACTCTAATTGCAATGGTACCATTAATAGTTGGAAATATTGGACCTGGTGCCGGTGAAGGAATAAGACTAGCTGTAGGATGCACAATTTTTGGGGGAATGCTAATATCTACTTTTCTAACTCTATTTACAACTCCTGTATTTTATTTATTGCTATGCAAAAATTCAAAAAGAATAGACGAAGTTGATTTAAGATTAGATAAAGAATTTAGTAAATAATATATTTTTTCCTATTTAAATTATCCCTACACATCGTAAGTTGTTTTCTATATGTTGATGCAATATCCCTTGCTGATTTAGCATATATAATTGCTTTTTTATCTTTAGAATAATTTTTGTAATCACCCCAACCTTTGTAATAGGCTAGATACTGTCGATAAGCATCATTCTTTGGTATCCTCAAGATTTTATGCGTTTTACTTACATACCATCCGATAAAATCAACTGAGTCTTTAAATCTTGCTCTAGTAGCTAATTTATTCCCGGTTTCTCTTTTATATTGTTCCCACGTACCCTTTACAGCCTGAGAATAACCGAATGAGCTTGATTTGCGCTTATAGGGAATGACTTTAAATAACTTATGACGAGGGGGTTTTGCCAACCAATTAAAATCACTTTCTTTTTTTACAAATGCTAGCTGAATATAAATAGGAACGCCCCACTTCTCTTCAGTTTTTTTAGTATGTTTATACCATAAGTATCGATCTTCAAAGATGGCACAGCTATTTTTTGTATTTTTTGGAACAGACGAACAAGCAGAAATAAAAAATAAAAAAATTATGAGATAATAATTTATTTTTCGAATCACCTAAACATTATAAATTATTTACTTTTTCTTCTCCATTGTTCTGGTCTTTCAAATTCACCTTGCCATATTCCTCTTTTGTTTATTTTAGCTTCGTCCTCGTGTTTTAAAAATGTCTTGGAATATCTTTTGTATGCAACAGCATTTCCTGAACTAACCATCCATGCATTTAAAGTATTATCAAGATGAAATAAGCTTATTTGATCGACAGCGCATATCCCGATTATCCTTTTATACCTATCCTTGCCTTTCGTTTTGCACCAAACATTATAATTTTTTTTATATTTTACTGATAAATTTTTTGTTTTGGTTAATTCTTCAGAAATTGCTTTTTCTAATGCCTTTTTACTCTTTGCCCCACAATTATAATTTTTTTTAAATTCATTTGTACAAATCTGTTTCATTTCAGGTGCATCAATACCAAAAAGTCTAATTTTTTTATTTTTAATTACAATTGTATCACCATCTATAATTCTAAATTTTCCGTGAATAAATTCTTCAGCAGTGACAGATGATTTTAAAAAAAAAAATACAAAACTAAATAAAATCAGACTTAGCTTTTTCATTAAACTCTCTCATTTTGTTTCTTATATCTTCATCTGTAACATTATGATCTTTTAGGTCTGCCTTTATTTTTCTAAAAACATCCTCGTCGCCTGCTTCTTGAAAATCAGCTTTTATAACAGATTGAATATACTCTTTTTCCTTATCAGCATCATGGCCAAGTTTCTGTGATACCCATTGGCCAAGGTATTTATTTCTTTTTGCTGCAACTTTGAATTTCAACTCTTCATCGTGAGCAAACTTTTTTTCAAAAGATTTTTTTCTTTCGTCAAATTTTTCCATATTTAATTTTTTTATAAATAAATATTATAACAATTGCAAAAAATGTTCCAAGTAAATTAGCTGCTAAATCTAAAGTCTGAAATGATCTAGCCGGTAGAAACAAATGTGACAATTCAAGTAGTATTGATAATAGAATAAAAAAAAATATCATGGATTTAAATTTTAAATCTTTTAAATAAGCAAAAAGACCAACAGTAGATAAGTAAAAAAAAGCAAAAAAATGATTAATAGATGTTCCAAAAGGATTTGGGATAATATTTGGTTGCTGTTTTAAATCACTATATAAAAAAAAACCAAAGATGCTTCCTGGAAATAGATATACAAAAATTAAGCTTGCAAGGGAAAAATAATATATATAGCGAGTTATACGGATTTTATTATCCATTTTAAGAAATCTGCATTTCCATTTTTAATATCAAAAAATATAACACAAGGAACGTCATGGCTGTGTAATTTTTTTACTTCTTTAATAATTTTTTGAACATTTTTGTTCATTGTTTTTCCAACAATTAAAATTTCTTTAGTTTTTAAAACCTTATCTTTCCAAGTAAAAACCGAATCAACATTGTTGATAATATTTGTACAAGCAACTAGTTTCTTTTTTACGAGCAATCTAGCTATTTTGTTAGCTTCTTTTTTCTTCGGACATGTGATGTAAAAGAATTTTATACCCTTCATATTAATAATTTAATATATTAATTGTATTATATTCAATGGGAAAACTCATAGCAATCAGGCACGGACAAAGTATTTGGAACGCAGAAAATCGTTTTACAGGTTGGGTGGATATCGAACTTTCAAAAAAAGGTGAGTTAGAGGCAAAAAAATCTGGAAAACTATTAAAAGAATTAAACATAAATTTTGATAGCTGTTTTACATCGTATTTGAAACGCGCAATAAATACTTTGGAAATAGTCTTGGAAGTTCTCAAAAAAAATATCAAATACACAAAAGCTTGGGAACTAAACGAAAGACATTATGGAGCGCTTACAGGTTTAAATAAGTCTGAAACAAAAAAAAAGTTAGGCGAGGAACAGTTTAGAAAATATAGACGATCTTGGGATATTCCTCCGCCAAGTTTGGATAACAATTCTAAATACAGTTCATACAATGACCCTTTATATAAGGGGATGAAAAATATACCTAATTCAGAATCGTTAAAAGATACTTATGAGCGTGTTGTGCCTTATTATGAAAAAAATATTGAAAAACATCTCAGGGAAGATAAAAATATTATTATTTCTGCTCATGGAAATACAATTAGAGCTTTGGGTAAAAAAATTTTCAATATATCTGATAAAAGTATTAATTTTCTAGAAATACCAACGGGGAACCCCTTGGTCATTCATTTTGATAGTTCGGGTAAAATTTTAAGCGCAAATTATTTGGATGAATCTAGAAAGGCAGAAATAATATCTAACCAATAAACTTTTTACTTAGTTTTTTATATATTTTATAATTGTTTATATGAAAAAATTTTTGTCTACTTATAATACCAATAAGCTCTTTTTTCTTTATTAATTCATCCCAAACTTTATTTATTGGAAAAGGCTTAACCTTTCTCTCATGAAAAATCGATTTATTTATTATCTGTGCACCAGTAAATATAAACTTATTATTTTTCTGTCTTAATATTTCATTTTTATAATTTAAATTAAAATCTCCTTTAAAATTTTTATCAAAACTTTTTCCTTTTGAAACTAAAAGCATCACAGGTTTTCTATTTTTAAAATAAGTTTTTTCTAATTTTTTAAATTCTTTTTTATACTCTTTTCTCCAAATAGTATCAGGATTTAAAACAAAAAAATTATTTTTTCTAAAATTTTTAGATGCATTTAAAATTCCGCCCCCTGTATTCAAAATTTTTTTTTTTTCAATAATTACGCTGATTTTGGGTGAAAAATTTTTTGTATTTATAAATTTTACAATTTGTTTATTAAGATGGTGGGTATTAATAATAATATGATTTATACCTAAAGAACTTAAGAAGTTTATGCTTTTTTCAAGTAAAGTTATCCCGTTTATTTTTACAAGTGGTTTTGGAATTCGATTTGTAATTGGAAGCATTCTTTTTCCATAACCAGCTGCTAAGATTATTGCTTTTTTAATTTTCATTTAAAAATTTTTTTTCTATTTTTTTTATTTACGGCTTTAAAAAGCACTTTTTTTAAATCTTTAAAAACTTTATTTTTAATCCTTAATTCAATCATCTTCCACGTATAAGGTAAATATTTCAAATATTTTGGTTTTCCATCTCTTTTCCAAAGCCTATAAAAAATTCCAAGAATTTTAAGATTTCTTTGAATGGATAGAATATCAAAATCATTTTTTAAATCGGATTCTTTTTTATTTTTAATTAAACAATTTTTTAAATAATATTTAAATGTTTTATTTTTTATGTGATTTGGTACTTTTAATCGAATATCATCAATTAAAGAAGCAACATCATACATTGGATTACCTAAAATAACATCTTGTGTATCAATTACGCCCAATCTTTTATTTTTTAACATTATATTTGAAATATGAAAGTCTCTATGAACAATAAAATTGTTTTTAAAAAAGATTTTTTTGTATAATTTATTCAATTCCTTTCTAATTATTTTTTTATACTTATTAGAGAATTTTTTTTTTAAAACTCCTTTGAGGTACCAGTCAAAAAATAAATCAGATTCTTTATGTAGGTTTTTTAGGCTATGTGACTCGAGCATAAAATATTTATTAGATGAATATTTTATTTTTTTTATAGGTCTTATTTTTTGTATTGTTATAATTATATCAATACATTTTTTATAAAAATTTAGTTTATTGCGTGACTTCTTCATATGATTGAGAAGAGTTTCTTTGCCTAAATCTTCAATTTCCATTAAACCTTCTTCAAAATGTTTACTAATTAATTTTGGTGCATAAACTCTGTTTTTTCTAAAAAATTTATTCACCGCACTGTAAAGTATAAGATTTTTAAATTTTTCTTTCCTAGCTTTAACAATTACCGAAGTTTTTTCGCCCTTATGGAGTCTAAAAAACTCTCTGAAAGACGCATCGCTTCTAATCTTTTCAAGCTTAAATTTCATCTATTTTAAAATCGCTCCATTTTCCAAAGCCCTGAAGTTTAATTTTTCTTTTGTCAGAGACGTCCTCATGATAGAAAGTTATTTCTAATCTATTTTTTACCTCTCTGTTAATTTTTTCTGGCCATTCAATGATTTTTATTGCGTTTGAAGAGTCCTGAAAGATGCCTAGTTGCTCAATATCTTTATTTTTTTCAAGTCTATAAAGGTCATAATGCATAATTTTATTTGATTTTATCTCATATTCATGAAGAAGATTAAAAGTTGGACTCAAAACTTCAGTTTTTGGAACATTATTTATTTCTTGAAGCTGATGTATCAAGCTTCTAGCAAAAGTTGTTTTACCTGATCCTAATTCTCCGAATAAATATATACAATCGGTTTCCGATATACTTAATAAAACTTTTTTTGAAAGGTCATCAATCTGAGATAAATTATATTTTAACATTGGCTACTAAATTAGTAGCGATAAGTATCGGGTTTAAATGGTCCGGATTGTTTAACGCTAATATAATCTGCTTGGTCTTTTGACATTTTGGTTAATTTTGCACCCACTTTATCTAAATGCAACATTGCAACTTTTTCATCCAAATGTTTTGGTAAAACATAAACTTTTTTTTCGTACTTATCAGAGTTGTTCCATAATTCTATTTGTGCAATTACTTGATTAGTAAACGAGGCACTCATAACAAAACTTGGGTGACCTGTTGCACAACCTAAATTAACCAGCCTGCCTTCAGCCAGTAAAATAATTCTTTTTTTACTTGGTAATTCTATTTCGTGAACCTGTGGTTTAATCTCACTCCATTTGTAGTTTTTCAATGCTTCTACCTGAATTTCATTATCAAAATGACCGATGTTGCACAAAATAGCTCTATCTTTCATATCTCTCATATGGTCAGCCGTAACTATATCTTTGTTTCCTGTGGCTGTTACGACGATGTCTGCATCCTTAATTGCTTCATCCATTAGTACAACCTCGTATCCTTCCATTGATGCCTGTAATGCGCAAATTGGATCTGTTTCTGTTACCATCACCCTGGCACCAGCTTGTCTAAGAGATGCTGCGCTTCCTTTACCTACATCACCAAATCCTGCAACTATGGCAACTTTACCTGACATCATAACATCTGTTGCTCTTTTAATTCCATCAACCAAACTTTCTCTACACCCATAAAGATTATCAAATTTAGATTTTGTGACCGAGTCATTTACATTAATTGCAGGAATTAATAATTTTTTATTAGCTTCCATTTTTTTCAAAGCCAATACTCCAGTTGTTGTTTCCTCTGAAACGCCCTTGACATTTTTTAATAATTCTTTGTAATCTTTGTGCATTAGGGCTGTAAGATCTCCACCATCATCTAAAATCATATTTGGTTTCCAATCTTTTTTTCCTTCAATGGTCTGTCTAACACACCACCAATATTCCTCCTCGGTTTCTCCCTTCCATGCAAAAACTGGTATTCCTGACTGAGCTATTGCCGCCGCCGCATGGTCTTGTGTAGAAAAGATATTGCATGATGACCATCTTACTTCCGCGCCCAATTCGACTAAAGTTTCAATTAATACTGCTGTTTGAATAGTCATATGTAAGCATCCTAAAATCTTTGCTCCTTTAAGTGGCTTTTTACCCTTAAATTCTTTCCTCAATGCCATTAAACCTGGCATTTCGGTTTCTGCTAAAGATATCTCTTTCCTCCCAAAATTAGCTTGGTTTATATCTTTAATTTTAAAGTCTTGATTCATAAAAAATGTTTTAACAATTAAACTTGTTTCAATCAAGCAGTAGCAGAAGCCTGCTTCGGTAACTCTAACTCAATTTCTGCTCCATTTTTGAAATCTTTCCTATTATACGCTCTAACTTCTCCACCGTGCATTTCTACAATATTTTTTACAATATTGAGACCCAAACCTGAGTGTTGGCCAAATTTTTCAGGTCTATTGCTGTAGAACCTTTTGAAAATTTTTTCTGTATTATCTTCCTCAAAGCCTGGTCCGTTATCTATAATTTTAACTAATATCTTTTCTTTTTCGCTTTGAATGTTTATAAAAATTTCGCTTTCGCTTGGGCTAAACGAAACTGCATTATCTAATAAGTTTGCCACCACTTGTTCAAGCCTATTTTCTATTCCCATAATTTTAATTTGTTTACCATTTGGTTTTGTTCTAGTAACCCTAAATTTTAATTTTTTTTCTATTGCAGTTACATTATTGCTAAATTCTTCAACTACGTTATTAATTAAATTTTCTAAGTTTACAATTTGCATTTTTTCTCTAGATAAAGATGCCTCATCTTTTAACATTTTTGAATAATCTGTAATTAATCTATCAATCCTTTCAACGTCATGACTTAAAATTCTAATTAATTTTTTTCTTTCAGTTTTATCAACTGTATTATCCAAAAGTTCTGATGCACCCTTTAAAGAGGCAAGTGGATTTCTTATCTCATGGGCTAAATCTGCAGATGAGTTTTCAGCTCTTCGCGTCCGCTTTTGCAAATCCTGGGTCATATTGTTAAGTGATCTAGATAAAAGACCAAGCTCATCGCTCCTATTCAAAAATTTCTCTATTCTGCCAAAAGACTCTTCTTTATCTTTGATTGACTGTGTATATCTAACTAGACCAGCAATAGGTTTTAGTATGTATTTGTTAAGAAAAATAGAAAATATAAAAATTGCTATTCCAATACCAAAAACTGTTCTTAAAATAAAATTTCTTCTCTCTATAACTGCAGTCAAAATTTCATTAGCTTTTTCTGTGACCATTATGTATCCAATAATTTTTTCTTCAACTTTTACATCGTCTAATGTTTTTATAAAAAAATTATTATTTTCCTTTATTTCTACTACGACGGGACCTTCGTTCTTTTCGTTTAATAAACTTTGAATGCCCCTATTTTTATTTTTATCAAAATTTTCTGCATTTTTTAGATTTTTTTCATTTTCATTTAGTTTTTTGTTAATGTCTTCCTGAAGAACCTCATCAGGTTTTGAGAATACATTCTGATCTAAATCTAAAACGTTAGTATCACCTACAAGATTTCCATCTAGATTATAAAATTGAACTCTTTCTAAATTTTGGAATAAAAATCTTGTAGAAAATAAAAAATTTTTTAAGCTTTCTCGATTAAAATCTATTTTAAGTCTTTCTATATGGTTTGATGTGTTATTAATTATTACAATGTGTTTTTCCGTTCGTTTTTTTACAAGATTTGGCTGAACTGATTTAAGGTAAAAAAAAGTAAAAAGACCTAAAACAAAAAAAACAGAAAAATTAAAAACTAGAAACTTTCTTAAAATTGATGAAGAACTTTTGACTAATTTCATTAATTAACATTCCATCTGTACCCGCTTCCATAACGAGTTTCAATTGAAGAAAATCTATCATCAACTTTTTTAAACTTTTTTCTTATCCGCTTAATATGACTATCAATTGTTCTATCTTCGATATCCGTATTTTCTTTATAAGCTATATCCATTAGATGCGCTCTTTCTTTAATAACCCCTGGTCTTTTAGCAAGCTCTTTAACTATTAAAAATTCTGTAGTTGTTAATTTTTCTGGAAGAGGTTTGCCATTCCATTCACATTCTAATTGGTTTGGATCAAGCTTAAGTTTACCATGAACAATTAGAGTTTTGTTGTCATCTAATGGATTGTTTTTTTTTCTTAACTGGACCCTGATTCTCTCAATTAGTACTTTTATTGAAAAACCCCCTGATTTTTTTATAAAATCATCAGCACCGAGTTTTAGTCCTAATAATTCATCTACCTCTTCATCTTTAGAGGTTAAAAAAATTATCGGGATAGACATTTTTTTCCTAATTCTTTTGAGTAATTCCTCTCCATCCATTTTTGGCATTTTAATATCTACTATTGCGAGATCCGGAGGATTTCTTGATAGACCTACCAAAGCACTCTCGCCATCAATATAGGTTTGAACCTTAAAACCTTCCCGTTCGAGAGCCATACTAATCCCAGTTAGAATGTTTCTATCATCATCAACGAGAGCAATAGTTTTTGACATATATTATATTTGGTATCCTAATAGTTTAAAATAAATTGTCAAAATTTTGGCATTAGTGTGCCTGATCCCAATTATTACCTGAATTAATATCTACATCCAATGGTATTGTAAACATGTGATGCTCTGAACTCGAAACTGATTCCATGGTTTTTTTAACTATTTTCTTAAACGATGATTGTTTTTCATCTGAACACTCAAATATTAATTCATCGTGTATTTGTAAAAGCATCTTTGCATTAATTATTTTATCCGCTTTTATAAGGGAGTCTAATTTAATCATGGCCAATCTCGTTATATCTGCTGCAGAGCTTTGTATTGGAGCATTTATTGCAGCTCTTTCTTGAAAACTCCTTACATTAAAATTTTTATCATTTATTCCTTTAAAGTGAATTCTTCTGCCAAAAATATTATTGACGTATCCACTTTTCCTGCAAAATTTTACAGTATTTTCCATGTAATCTCTTATTTCTGGAAATTTTTTAAAATATGAATTTATAAAATCTAAAGCTTCCTGATTAGATACTGAGATTTGTTTTGCTAAACCATATTGTGTGATGCCATAAATAATTCCAAAATTAATAGCTTTTGCCTTTCTTCTCAAAGCTTGATCTATTTTTTTGATTGGAACATCAAAAACCTGACTTGCTGTAATGCTATGAATATCCTCCTTATTAATGAAAGCTTTTTTTAGTTCCTTTACATCAGCAAGATCTGCAAGAATTCTCATCTCTATTTGATTGTAATCGGCAGAAATTAGAACGTTATTTTTTTCAGCAATAAAAGCCTTTCGTATTTCTCTGCCGTCTTCTGTTTTAATCGGGATATTTTGTAAATTAGGATCGCTTGAGGCTAACCTGCCTGTATTTGTTGCGGCAAGTAAAAAGGAGGTGTGAACCCTTTTAGTTTTTAAATTGATATGATCTTGTAACGCATCTGAGTAAGTATTCTTTAGTTTGGATAACTGCCTCCAGTCTAATACTAGTTTTGGAAATTTGTGACCTTTTATGGCTAAATCTTCTAATATAGATGCGCTTGTTGCCAAACCACCTTTCTTTGTTTTTTTTAAGTTTGCTATCTTGAGATTGTTGTAAATTATCTCTCCTAATTGTTTAGGAGATCCTATATTAAACTCCTTATTTGCAATAGAATAGATTTCTTTTTCGATTTTTTGAATTTTATTTGAAAATTTTATAGATAATTGTTTTAGATATTTTTCGTCAACTTTAATACCATTTGACTCAAGACTAGATAAAATTCCTATCATTGGTTTTTCGAAAATCTCATAAATTTTAGTAAGTTTTTCGCTATCAAGTCTTCTTTTTAATAGATCATATAATCGAAAAGTCACATCAGCATCTTCACCCGCATATTCTGTGGCTTTTTTTAATTCTACTTGAGAAAAATTAATTTGTTTTTTTCCAGTACCTACCAAATCCTTAAAAGTTATAGTTTTATGACTTAAGTGAATTTCTGACAAAAGATCAAGGTTATGGCGATTTAATCCTGCATCCAATGTATAAGAAACAAGCATCGTGTCTTCCATTGATTTCATTTTGATATTATTTTTTTTTAAAATTAAATAATCAAATTTTATATTTTGACCAACTTTTTTGATGCTCTCGTCCTCAAGAATTGGTTTAATTTTTTTAAGAACCCTATCAAGATTAAGGCAATCCTCATCTGCATTTTTGAAAGGTATATAGCATGCCTTTCCAGGACTATAACAAAACGATATGCCAACCAAATTCGCCTCCAGTGGATTAAGCGATGTGGTCTCGGTATCAACAGATATTAAATTTTTCTCTTTAAGAATTGAAATCCACTTTTCTAAAGCCTCTTCATTTAAAATTGTTTCATATTGTTTTAAATTAATTTTTTCATGTTTTTTTTTCCTATTAATTATTTTTTCATTGTTCGCCTCTCCGTATAAGCTTATTGCCTGGCTTAAAAGTCTATTAAATTCCATCTCTCTTAAAAAACTATAAAGTTTGTTTCTATTAATATCTTTTATTAAAAACTCTTGTAGTTTATGTTTAACTGGAACATTATCTTTTAATGTTACAAGTTTTTTGCTTATGAGCGCCGACTCTTTATTATCAATAAGAGTCTGTTTTCTTTTCTTCTGGGGAATTTCATTAACTTTTTTTAAAAGATTATCTAAACTTTTATATTTATTGATTAACTCCGCTGCTGTCTTAATACCTATGCCAGGTACACCAGGTACATTATCTGATGAGTCTCCAGCTAAAGATTGAACGTCTATAACTTGGTTTGGCTTGACACCAAATTTTTTAATAACTTCTGATTCTCCAATAACTTTACTTTTCATGGGGTCAAATAAACGTATATTCTTAGATACAAGCTGCATTAAATCTTTATCTGAGGAAATTATTGTAACTTTTGCACCTGATTTAATTATTTCTTTGGCATATGTTGCTATTAAATCGTCAGCTTCAAAATTAATTTGTTCAACTGATGGCACATTGAATGCTTCGACAGATTTTCTTATATATTCAAATTGGGGGGCTAAATCATCAGGGGGATCTGATCTGTTTGCTTTATAATCTTTAAATATTTCATTTCTAAAATTTTTTCTTGCAGAGTCAAAAATTACAGCAAAATGAGTTGGTTTATTTTCTGAGTCGTCTGATCTCGAATCTTCTAATAATTTAAAAAGCATATTACTAAAGCCACTTACTGCTCCAGTGGGCAATCCATCGCTCTTTCTAGATAATGGGGGAAGCGCATAATAGGCTCTGAAAATATACCCAGACCCATCTACAAGATAATAATGTTCAGTTTTTTTTACTTTACTCATCAAATAATGATATCTTAATTTTTTTCATGATATAATAATATTAAATTATGGATAAAATTGCATTATCTGCAGAAAATCTTACTAAAATTTACTCAAAAAATAATACTTCTAACAAATCTGTATTAGCGTTAAATAAATTAAATTTAGAAGTAAAACAGGGGGAAATTTTTGGACTTTTAGGGCCCAATGGCGCAGGCAAGACAACATTCATAAATATTCTTGGTGGAATTGTAATGAAAACCTCAGGTAAGGTTCATGTATGGGGGTTTGATTTAGATAAAAATGCAAGGCAAGTTAGAGCATCAATAGGAATAGTTCCGCAGGAAGTAAACTTGGATGCCTTTTTTAGTCCGAAAAAGTTACTAGAACTACAGGCGGGCTTATATGGTGTCAAAAATAGCGAAAGAATTACAAATTTAATTTTAAAAATGGTTTCTTTAGATAAACAAGCAAACTCGTACGCAAGAAGCTTGTCTGGAGGAATGAAAAGAAGGCTGCTTATTGCAAAGGCCATGGTACATCAACCTCCAATTTTAGTTTTAGACGAACCCACTGCCGGAGTAGATGTCGAATTAAGAAAAAACTTATGGAATAATGTTGAGGAACTCAATCAGATTGGAGTAACAATTATATTAACTACACATAACCTATATGAAGCTCAAGACATGTGTAATAGAATTGCAATTATAAATAAAGGCAATTTAGTAGCCTTAGACACAACCGTAAAATTACTTGAAAGAATTGAGACAAAAAAAATAAAGTTTAAAGTTGAAGATGTAGGCAATTTTGAAAAAATTAAGCTAAATGGTGTTAAATTTTCAAAAGATGACACTCAAATTACCGCCACTTATGATAAAAATAAATTTAAATTTGACCAAATAATAAATGTTGTAAAAAATCATGCTGAAATTATTGATATATCAACAGATGAGGGTGATTTAGAAGATATATTTTTACAAGTAACAAATAGGTAGATTTTTTTGTAAATAAAAGTAAGAATAGCGTTATGGAATTAATTAAAAATTTAAAAGAAATTTCTGTAGTGAAAAATTTATTTTTAGCGATTATGGGAACTATAGTTTTAGCAATATCAGCAAAAATAAAAATACCTTTTTGGCCGGTGCCAATGACCATGCAGACCTTTGTGGTTTTACTAATTGGAATTATATATGGCTGGAAATTAGGCTTGTTTACTGTTTCATTATACTTATTAGAAGGTATTGGCGGATTGCCTGTTTTTGCAGGAACGCCTGAAAAAGGAATAGGCTGGATTTATTTTACAAGTAATACTATGGGATATTTGCTCGGTTTTTTAGTAGCAGTGTTTTTAGCAGGTTATCTAAAATTTAATAATAATTTCTTTAATAATTTTTTTAAATTAATACTTTCAGTAAGTTTTATTTATATTTTAGGATTAATGTGGCTGGGGTCATTAATAGGTTGGGATAAACCAGTATTTGAATTTGGAGCCCAACCCTTTTTATTAGCTGAACTATTCAAAGTTTTAATATTAACTCTTTTAATTCCAAAAATTTTAAGATTTAGAAGTTAACGAGGGGATCTTTTAGATAAGATTCGTTGAAGAGTTCTTCTGTGCATTTTTAGCCTTCTTGCAGTCTCTGAGACATTTCTATTGCAAAGCTCAAAAACCCTATGAATATGCTCCCATTTGACCCTGTCTGCAGACATTGGATTTTCTGGAGGTTTGGCCTTCGAATTTGGGTCTGCTAAGAGCGCGGACTCGACATCATCTGCATCTACTGGCTTGGCCATATAATCTATAGCCCCGGCCTTAACTGCTGCAACAGCAGTGGGTAAATTCCCGTATCCAGTGAGCATAACGATCCTGCTGTCATTTTTTATCTTGCTTATTTCCTTAACCACATTAAGACCACTACCATCTTCCAGTCTAAGGTCTATTAACGCGAAATTAGGCGGGGAAGAATTAACCAATTTTATAGCGTTATCAACACTTTTAGCATCTTTTACTTGAAATCCTTTTTTTTCCATTGCCCTTGCTAATCGCATTCTAAACGGGTCGTCGTCATCCACTATCAATAGAGATTTGTCTTCGAAGTCCGAAATTTTTAAACCAGGGGGTGTTTTATCATCTTTAATCACATCTTTGCATATAGTCACTAAGACAAAAAATTCAATGCGACAATATTGAATTATTTGCTTTACATAAATTGTAAAAACCATTAAACGCGAATAAATAAGCTTGTTTTATTAAATTTTATAAAGCTGATTGTGTAACAAAACGGGAGACACACACAAAAAAATGAGAAAATTTGAAAGTGTTAACAAATTGGTTAACAGTTTAAAACCAGATCATCCGGTCTACTGTATTAGACCTAAATCAATAAAAAAATCGGTAGAGTTTTTTAAAAACAACTTTCCTGGAAAAATTCTTTACGCTGTAAAAACAAATCCCAACGAAAAAGTTATAAAAATTATAATTAACAATGGCATTGAAAACTTTGATGTTGCTTCAATTAACGAAATTAAATTGATAAGAAAAATTGATAGTAAAGTTAAAATATACTTCATGCATACAATAAAAAGCAGGAAAAGTATTCGGGAAGCATATTTTCAACACAACGTTAAAGATTTTGCGCTAGATACAAAAGAGGAGCTGCTTAAAATTCTTGAAGCAACAAATAATGCAAAAAATTTAAATTTGTATGTGAGAATAGCAATTTCAAATGAACACGCAGAAATTGATTTGTCTAGAAAGTTTGGTGCTTTACCTAGTGAAGCATTAGGATTACTAAGATTGTGCAAAGAACATAGCAAAAAAGTAGGCCTGAGTTTTCATGTTGGATCACAATGTATGGACAAAATTTCTTTTTTAAAAGGAATTAATGAGGTAGGAAATATCATTAAAAAAACTAAAATTGTGCCTGACGTAATTAATTTAGGTGGAGGATTTCCATCTGTGTACCCAGATTTAACACCTGAACCCATAGAGAATTATATGAGTGAAATCAAAAAAGGATTAAAAAATTTAAAATTAGAAAAAATGCCAGAAATATTTTGTGAACCAGGTCGCGCTATTGTAGCTGAGGCTGGTTCTACAATCGTCAAAGTTATATTAAAGAAAAAACAAAAACTTTACATTAATGATGGAACTTATGGATCTTTATTTGATGCGGGAGTACCAAACTTTGTTTTGCCTTCAAGAATGATAACAAATGGAAGACTGCTTTCAAAAAAACTAACTCCTTTTAATTTTTATGGACCAACCTGTGATAGCCTCGATTACATGAAAGGACCTTTCATGCTGCCAAATAATATTAAAGAAGGAGACTACATTGAGCTCGGACAGCTAGGTGCTTACGGGACTACGTTTAGGACAAAATTTAATGGTTTTTATTCAGATGCGATCTATCAAGTGGATGACAAACCTATACTTTCAATGTACGATCGTGAAGATAAGTATGGTTACTTAGTTGCTTAATGAATAAAAAAAATGGCCCCTCGCTAGGCCACAACAAAAAATCTTTATTAAAATCTGAAATTGAACATATAGATATAACTTCTTTTGACTCTCGAAAGATTATTGAGTCTATGAAAAAAATGTCTTTTACATCTAGAGATACAGCTAAAGCTGCTGAAATTTACAATGATATGATAAAAGATAAAAATTGCTCTATATTTTTAACATTAGCTGGGTCCACTTCAGCAGCAGGCTGTATGAAACTTTATACTGATTTAGTAAAATACAATATGGTTGATGCAATTGTGGCTACTGGGGCCTCAATTATCGATATGGATTTCTTTGAAGCATTGGGATTCAAACATTATCAAGGAGATCAATTTCAAAATGATAAGATTTTAAGAGAAAACTATATAGACAGAATATATGATACATACATTGATGAGGAACAATTACAAATTTGCGATAAAACTATATGTGAAATAGCTAATAAGCTCCCCCCAAAATCTTATACATCGCGAGAATTTATTAAAGAAATTGGAAGATATTTGAAAAAAAATGCAAAAAAGAAAAATTCATTAATTGAAATTGCTTATGACCACAATGTTCCAATATTTTGTCCTGCATTCACTGATAGTTCGGCTGGATTTGGTTTGGTAATGCATCAAGAACAGAACCCCATTAAACACATAACTATAGACTCAATTAGGGAATTTAGAGAACTTACGGAAATCAAACTAAAGTCCAAAGACTCAGGTCTATTAATGGTTGGAGGCGGAGTTCCAAAGAATTTTGTTCAAGATACGGTAGTTTGTGCAGAGCTTTTAGGGAAAAAAGTTGATATGCATAAATACGCTATACAAATAACGGTCGCGGACACAAGAGATGGCGCTTGTAGCAGCTCAACACTTAAGGAAGCAAGTTCATGGGGTAAAGTTGATACTTCAAAAGAGCAGATGGTATTTGCTGAGGCTACTAGTGTACTTCCATTAATTGCGAGTGATGCATATCATCGTCAAAATTGGAAAAATAGAGAGAGAAGAAATTTCCAAAAATTATTTTAATAAAATGGCAAAAACAAAAATAGCTTTAATACAGATGAAAATGTCGTCTGAGCATCAAAAAAATTTGGATACTGCGGTAAAAAAAATAAAAGAAGCAAGTAAAAAAAAAGCTAAAATAATTTGTTTACCAGAGTTATTTTTATCTAATTACTTTTGCCAAGAAGAGAAGCATTCTAATTTTAATTTAGCAGAAAAAATACCAGGAAAAACAACAAATATTTTTTCTTCATTATCAAGACAACTCAAAATTATAATTATCCTGCCTATTTTTGAAAAAAAAGCTTCAGGGATATACCATAATTCGTGTGTGGTGATTGATGAAAATGGTAAAATTATCGGCAAGTATAGAAAAATGCATATACCAGATGACCCTCAGTACTTTGAAAAATTTTATTTTACACCTGGAGATCTTGGATTTAAATCTTTTAAAACTAGTTACGGAAATCTAGGAACATTAATATGTTGGGACCAATGGTTTCCTGAAGCGGCAAGACTAACTTCTTTACAAGGTGCTGAGATAATTTTTTATCCAACTGCTATTGGATGGCATCCAAAAGAAAAGAAAAAGTTTGGAAAATCACAACTTAACTCTTGGATATCTATTCAAAGATCACACGCAATAGCGAACGGTGTGTATGTTGCTGCAGTAAATAGGGTTGGTGTAGAAAAACAGGGTTCTAAAAAATTAGAGTTTTGGGGAAACACAACAGTATTTGATCCGAGTGGAAATATAATTGCAAAAGCCGATAAGGCAGAAAAAACTTTAATTTGTGATATTGATTTTAAAAAAGTTGAAAATGTAAGAAGACACTGGCCTTTTTTCAGGGACAGAAGGATAGACTATTACAAAGGTATATTAAATAACCCCAAAGATGCCTGAAATACGAAGAGACGGTATTTATAGGATGCCCGCTGAGTGGGAGCCACAGAACTCGACCTGGATTGCTTGGCCACATAATAAAGAAGATTGGCCTGGTAAATTTAATGAAATACCATGGGTTTTTAGCAAAATAATTACAATACTTTCAAAAACACAATCAGTAAATATTTTGGTTAAAGACAAATCATACAAAAAAAAAGCAATTTTTTTTCTAAAAATCCTTAGTGCTAAAATGAAGAATATAAAAATAATAATTTGTAAAACAGATAGGGCATGGACACGAGATTTTTTACCAATATTTTTAAAAGATGAAAGAAATAGGAACATTATATCTAATTGGGAATTTAATGGTTGGGCAAAATATAAAAATTTTAAAAATGATAATAAAGCTTATTTAAAGGTAAAAAAACTTAAGAAAATTAAAATTATAAAGCCAAACTATATGGGAAAAAAAATTATTCTAGAAGGAGGTTCTATTGACGTAAATGGTAGTGGTCTTATTTTAACAACAAAGCAATGTCTGTTAAGTAAAATACAACAAAGAAATAAAGGATTCAAAATTCATGACTACAATCAAATATTTAATAAATTTTTTGGTACGAAAAAAGTTATTTGGCTAAATAAAGGAATATATGGAGATGATACTCATGGTCACATAGATGATATTGCAAGATTTGTAAGTAAAAATAAAATATTTATTGCAAAAGAAAATAACAAAAAAGATAAAAATTTTAAAAATTTAAACGAAAATATAAGAATAGTTAAAGAATTTAAAAGAGTTAGCAAACAAAAATTGAAAATTATTTATTTACCCATGCCTAAACCTAAATTTATTGATGGTATTAGGGTCCCCGCAAGCTATTTAAATTTTTACATAGCTAATAAAGTAGTTTTGGTACCTTGTTTTGATGACTTAAATGATGAAATTGTTATTAAAATATTTAAAAAACATTTTAAAAATAGAAAAGTAATTCCAATAAATTGCTCAACATTAGTTTGGGGGTTAGGAACTATTCATTGTATGACTCAACAAGAGCCTAATTAGACAATTTTAATTCCTAATATTATGAATTTGCCAGCTAATATTAACTACAGCTCCTCCTTTTTGTTCATTAAAAAATTCAATTGAGGCTTTTTTTCTTTCTAGCAAAGTTTTGCCAATAAAAGTTCCTAGCCCCAAACCTCCTTTGCCTAAATTTTTATTCAATTTCGATGAAATATAAGGCTCTCCAATGACTTTTAAAATATCATTCGGAAAACCAGGCCCATCATCTGAAATTTTAATTGTTACATCATTTTGATCTTTGAAAAGTTCCACAAGAACCTTTTTTTTTGAAAATTTAACCGCATTACCAACAAAGTTACGAATACCATAGGTTAATTCGGGCGATCTTAGAATAGGAATTTTATCAATTCCTTTTTGTGTTTTGAAAATTATTTCTTTTTCACTTATTTCATCGAAAGACTTCGTGATTTCAAAAAGTAAATCTTGTAAAGAAATTTTTGAAACATATTCATCATCTACTATTTCTCGACGGGATATTTTTTTAAGTATTTCCCCACATCTTCGCACCTGCGTTGTTAATGTTGAAATATCATCTTTGTATTTTGATTTAAATTCAACATCTTTTTCTAATTCTTTTGCAATAACAGTTATTGTCGAGAGTGGAGTTCCCAAAGAATGGGCGGCGGCAGCGGCTTGATGCCCTATGGAGTCTAACTCTTGTTCCTTTGCTAAAACACTTTCAAGTTTATTGAGTGCATTTCCTCTTTTTCTAGCTTCAAAACCAAAACGAAAACCAAAATAATTTAAGAAAATAAGCACAATAATTAAGGCTACTGGTATTGAATATATATAGTAATCTGGAACATGAAAATGTAGATCTCCTGGGCTTGGTAAACTTTTGTGATTAAAAGTAATTATTAATAATACAATTGCAGTAATGAAGGATAAAAAAAATGTACTTGTTAAATTTAATAAAGTTGAGGAAATAATTGCGGGCACAATTAGAAAAATCACAAAAGGGTTGGTTATTCCTCCTGTTAAATATAGTAAAACAGATAACTGAATAACATCATAAAATAAAAGAATAGTTGACTCCAAATTACTAAGCTGATTTTTTTTTAAATTAAATTGTATAAAGATATTTGTTAGGCCGCCACAAAAAATCGTAATAGAACAATAAACTATAGGAAGATTTAGTTTTAAACCAAAATGAACCACATAAATTGTAGCAAGTTGACCAAATAAAGCTATCCATCTTAAAATAACTACTGTTTTTTTTTCAAGTTTTAAATCCTCCTCGAATTTGAGAAGATCCTTAAATTTCATATAGATTAAATATCTAGGTTTTCTACTTCGAGAGCTTTTTCAGTAATAAAGTCTTTTCTAGGTGCTACCTCATCTCCCATTAATATTTTTATAATATTTCTGTCTTCCTTGGATTTTTCTTTTGTTCCCTTTGAATATTCAACTCTGAGTAATGTTCTGTTTTCAGGATTTAAAGTTGTTTGCCAAAGCTCTTCGGGATTCATTTCTCCTAAACCTTTGAATCTTTGTAAACTTAATTTTTGTTTTTCCTCACTCAAAAATTTCTCTATTTCTAATTTCTTTAATTTTTTTACTCCATTATTTGCATTTTTTAGAATATATTTTTCTAGATCTTTCTCATCTTTTATATAAATACTTTTTGAACCCTTCGTTACTTTAAACAATGGAGGTCTGGCTAAGTATAAATGCCCTTTTTCTATTAATTGATTGAAAGGACTATTGTTAAAAAAAGTGAGCAGCAAAGTTCTTATATGTGATCCGTCTACATCCGCGTCAGTCATGATAATGATTTTTTCATACCTTAGGTCTTCGATATTAAAATCTTTTGATCCCGTTCCTAAAGCATTTATTAAAGTTACGATTTCATTAGATGACATCATTTTAGATAACGTTTTATTTTCAATAACCCCATTTCCTCCATTATTTCTTTTTTTACTTTCATCAATAAATGTATTTAGAATTTTACCTCTTAAAGGAAGAACTGCTTGAAACTCTCTTTTTCTTCCTTGTTTTGCAGATCCTCCCGCTGAGTCTCCCTCTACTATAAATAATTCAGTGCCTTCCATTGATGATATTTGACAATCGGCTAGTTTGCCTGGAAGACCTGATAATTCTAAAGAACCTTTTCTTCTAACACTATCTCGAGCCTTTCTAGCTACATCTCTAGCCATGGCGGCCTGTAAAATCTTGTCTAAAACCACCCTGATTACTGAGGGATTTTGATCAAACCACATTGTAAGCTTGTCACTAACAATTGTCTCAACAATCATTCTAATTTCAGAAGAAACTAATTTGTCTTTAGTTTGTGAAGAAAATTTCGGATCTGGCATTTTGATCGATAAAACTGCTGTCAATCCCTCTTTTATATCATCCCCACTGATATTCAGCTTATTCTTTTTATTAAGATTTTTCTCAGAAATATGCTTATTTATAATTCTAGTTAAAGCGCTCCTAAAACCAAGCAAGTGTGTACCACCATCTTTTTGATTAATATTATTTGTAAAAGCTAAAACTTCTTCTGAAAATCCGGCATTCCATTGCAAAGAACATTCAACAACTACATTGTTTTTTTCACCACTTAAATATATTGGTTTTTTAAAAGTTTGTTTTTCATTTTTATTGATTAAGATTGATTTCTTATTATCAAGATAATTAACAAATTCACTAATTCCGCCATCATATTTGTTCTCATAGACCTTACGTTTTGCTTTTGTTTCATCAATAAGGTTGATTTGTAAACCCTTGTTTAAGAATGCTAATTCTTTCATTTTTTTTTCTAGTATAGATGCACTAAATTTTGTAGATGAAAAAATATTTTTTGATGGTAAAAAATTTATTTTAGTTCCGGATTTTTTTGTTTTTGCCACAAACTTCAAGGGTTTATCGGTTTTACCATCTGTAAATGATATAAAATATTCTTTTTGATCTCTAAATATGTTTAATTTCAGATGTTGCGATAAAGCATTGACGACTGACACTCCCACACCATGTAAACCTCCGGATACTTTATATGAATTTTGGTCAAATTTACCACCAGCATGTAGTTGGGTCATGATGACTTCAGCAGCTGATTTTTTTTCTCCTTTATGTATATCGATTGGAATTCCTCTTCCATCGTCCTCGACTGTAATAGAATTATCTTTATGCATTATTACACTTATATTTTTACAATACCCTACTAATGCTTCATCGATAGAATTATCGACTACCTCAAATACCATATGATGAAGACCTGATCCGTCATCAGTATCACCAATATACATACCTGGTCTTTTTCTAACAGCATCCAGACCCTTTAAAACTTTAATCGAATCAGCTTTATAGTTATGGTTTGGTTTTTTATTATTATTTTCTATCATTTTTAAAATGGAATTTTAGATTGTATCATTTTTTATAAGTTATATAAAACGGCCTTTATTATTGACACGAAATTATCGTTGATGATCAAGGGAAATACCGTATAAAATAATTTTTTTTCTTATTATTATGATATTTCAAATTTTCATTGGCATAATTACAAAATAACTTTGCTTATCTTTGTTATCTTGAATAAGTACCGGTGAAACAGCGTCGTTTAAATTCATGACTAGTTTTTCGTCTTCAATTTCTGATGCAATATCTAATAAATACCTTGAGTTGAAGCTTATAGTCAAATCATCAGAGCTATAATTTGCTTTGATAGATTCCTTACCTTCGCCCGATGATGAGCTATTAACAAATAGGTGAACATGATCCTTGCCTAAGGTAATTTTTACACCTTCTTTTCTATCAATTGAAACAGTTGTTACCCGTTCGATAGAGCTTGCGAAATCTTTTTTATCTACTGATAAAATTTTTGTATTATTTTTAGGTACCACTTTATTATAATCAGGAAATTTTCCATCAATTATTTTTGATATTATTTCCGAACTTCCTATCTTAAATTGAATCTTAGTTTCCGAAGAATTTAAATGTATATCCTTTTCATTGCTTTCTTGGAACAAACTACATAATTGAAAGACCGCTTTCTTTGGCAAAATGAAAGATTTAAAATTATCAAGGTTTTCAACGGGTATGCTGCTTGATGACAGTCTGTGGCTATCTGTAGCTACACCTGTTAAATATGATCTTTTATTTGAAACAGTTGAATGTACATAAATTCCGTTAAGATAATGTCTTGTATCATCACTTGACATAGAAATTTTTGTTTTATTTAGTAAAGATAAAAAATTCGCTTTGTTTAAAATTATGCCATCTTTTTTGAAATCATCATTAAAGTTTGGAAAATTATCGACAGGCAGACATAAAAGATTAAATTTAGAATTCTCTGCAGTAATACTCATCTTGTTTTCACTCTGTAAACTAAAAACAACATCTAAATTTGATGGTAGTTTTCTTAAAAGATCATACAAAATAGTCGCTGAAATTGTTGTGTTTCCTTCTTTTTCGACAACTAAGTCTGAAATAGTGTCTTTAAATACTAAATCTAAATCTGTAGCAATGATGTTTAGTTTTTTTTCTTTTATTTCTAAAAGCACGTTTGAGAGTATTGGAAGTGTATTTTTTCTCTCTATAACGCTATGTGCCACCGAAAGTGATTTAAGTAATATATCTCTCTTTATTTGAAACTGCATTTTAGTCGTTTAAGATTATTGATTTTAATTCATCAATATTTTTTTTCATTTCTTCGTTACTCTGAGAGAGTTTATCAATTGTTTTTACAGCATGAATAACGGTTGTATGATCTCTATTTGCAAATTTTCTACCTATTTCGGGCAATGAGCGTGTGGTAAGTTTTTTTGCTAAATACATTGCGATTTGCCTGGGTCTTGCTAATGGACGCGATCTTCTTTGCGACAACATCTCCTCTAAATTTATACTGTAAAAATTAGAAGTAATGTTTTGTATTCTATCTATTGTTATAATTTTGTTGCTGCTATAAACATCCTTAAGAATAATTTTACAATCGTTAATGCTAAGTGATTTGTTGCTCATCTTACTGAAAGCAACGATTCTATTAAATATCCCAATTAATTCTCTAATATTTGATTTGGTATCTTTAGCAATAAATTCTATAACTTCTTTGCTTAAATTCAAATTCTCTTTAAAAGAATTTTGAAACTCTTCAATTTTTTTATTTAATATATTTAATTTTAAATCAAAATCGGGAGCACCTATGTCAACTACAAGCCCTCCTGATAGCCTAGATCTAATTCTATCTTGAACTTTATCAAGTTTATTTGGTGGTCTATCGCATGAGATAACAATCTGAGCACTTTTTTCAAAAAGACTATTAAAAGTATGAAAAAATTCTTCCTGTAAACCTTCTTTACCTCTTATAAACTGAATATCATCAATTATAAAAACTTTAGCTTTTCTAAAAAAATCTTTAAAGCTCACCATTTCATTTTTTTTTATCGATTTAATAAATTGGTACATAAATCTTTCAGCTGAAATAAACATAACACTATTGTTTTTACTTAATTCAAGACCGATAGCATTTATAAGATGAGTTTTACCCAAGCCTACGCCGCCATAAACAAACAACGGATTATAAATAGATAATTTATCACATATTTTTTTTGCAGATAGGAAAGCTATTTTGTTGCTCTTTCCTATTACAAAATTATCAAAATTTAAACTATCGTTTAATCTGTTATAGTTTAATACTGAGTCTGTAATTTGAGTTATTTTTTTTCCAAATGGAGCTGCTATTGATGTGATGCTTTTTCCTTTTAAAACTTTTTCGCCGCCAACTATCTTGAACTCTAATCGATTTATACTTAATTTATGCCTTTTTAATTCATTTAAAATTCTATCTGCGTACCTAGATGTTATCCAATCTCTAAAAAATCTAGTTTGTACTCCAAGTATAACATAATGATTATATTCTTTTACTAGAGACAGATCTTTAAGCCAGCTTGAGTAAACCTCTGTTCCAAATGCCTTCTCAAAATCTCTTTGTACAGAATTCCAATTAAGAAGGTTTTCTTCTATAAAAGAGCTTGATGAATTTTTTAAAGAGGTTTCTTCCATAAATAATATAATTAAAATAAAAAAGAAATTAATTTTTATCTTTAAAAAATTTTTATTTCAATTTTTTTTTTTTGATTTTTAAAATTAATTCGACTCAGGTTGTACTATAATCGTAGAGAGAGAAAAAAAAATTATTTCAACTAAAAATTTTAATTGTCTAGATTTAGTTCATGTTTTAAAATTTAAGCTTAAAAAAATAAATTCTGAAACAACTTTGAATTGTTACAACTATTTCTTGATATTTTTTATTTTTTTAGAAATTTTAGAAATTTTTCTTGAGAGATTTTTCTTCTTGATAAGGCCTGTTTTTCCTATTTTCATTAACTCAGATTGAAATTTAGGAAAATATTTATTAATTTCTTTAAGATCTTTCTTTTGGATTAAATCTTGTATCTTTTTCACCGCTAACTTGTATTTTCTCTTTCTGGCTTTATTTACCAAGGTCTGTTTTTTTACCCTTCTTACTCTATTGATAGCTGATTTAGTGTTTGGCATTAGAGCAAACATATATAACTTTGAAATATTTGGGTCAATATCTAATTATTTTTGACAATTTTTACAGAAAAAAGATGATCTGTTTCCTATATTTATTTTTTTTATCTTTCCTTTACATGTTTTTTTTTTACATGATTGATTTTCACGATCATAAACCATTAAACTCTGCTGAAAATATCCGTCTTGGCCCGAAGTACCTTTAAAATCTCTAATTGAAGAACCTCCCTCCTTAATTGATTTTTTTAGGATTTTTTTAGTGTTTTTGACAATTGCACAAATTTCAAAATCCTTAAGTTTAAATGTTATTTTTCTCGGATTAATTGAACTTTTAAAAAGTATTTCATTTACATAAATGTTTCCAAGTCCTGCGACATATTTTTGATCCATTAAGAAATTTTTAATATTTTTTTGAGATTTTAAACATTTAAATTTTAGGTATTTAAAATTGAAGCTTTTACTTAAAGGTTCGGGTCCTAAATTTAAAAGATTTGAATGGTTATTTAGATCGTTTGTTTTAATTAATTTTATAAATCCAAATTTGCGTACATCATTATAAATTAATTCTAAATTGTTGAAAAATTTTATTCTTAAATGATTATGTTTTCTTAAAAAATTTGAATAATAATAAAAACTTGTCTTAAAAGTTACCTTTTTTGTTCTATCTAAAATGAATATTTTACCGGTCATGCCTAGGTGAATTAATAAAGTTTTATTATTATCAATATTAACAAGTAAGAATTTAGCCCTTCTTTTTACAGATATAATTTTTTGCTTTTTAAGATCTTTTTTTACATTGGCGCTTATAATATATCTCAGCTTCTTATTTAAAATATCAACGTTTTTTATCTTTAGACCGCAAATAATAGTGTCTAGCGATATTCTAACAACTTCAACTTCTGGTAATTCTGGCATATAACTTATTAAAAATATGACAAATATTAATCAATCAAAATTTGAAAAAGCAAGAAAAGTTTTTAATGAGGTTTTTAATAAGTACGATGTTATGAATGATATAATGTCCTTTGGTATTCATCGTGTATGGAAAGAAAGACTTATAGACTGGATGAATCCAAAAAAAAACGATTATTTGATAGATCTAGCGTCAGGCACAGGCGATATAGCTAAAGCATTTTTAAAAAGAACCAAAAATAATGGTAAAGTTGTATGCATCGAACCCAATAAATTGATGCTAGAAGAGGGAAAAAAGAAACTCAAAAATTACAAAAATATTAATTGGATTTTAGGTCAAGCTGAAAAGCTTCCCGTCAAAAGTGATCAGTTTGATATTTGCTCTGTAAGCTTCGGTATAAGAAACTTTTCAAACATAGAAAAATCTCTTAGGGAAGCGAGAAGAGTATTGAAAACTGGTGGAAGAATTATTTGTTTAGAATTTTCCAAAGTAGATAACGAAGTTTTAAAAAAATTTTATAAAATTTACTCAAAAACTATACCAATTATTGGTAAATATGTTATTGGAAAATCTGAACCATATGAATATCTAACTAAAACTATAGATGAGTTTTATAGTCAAGAGGAGCTATTAAATTTATTTAAAAAAAATGGTTTTGACAATGTTGAGTATAGAAATTTATCTGGTGGAATAGTATCAATTCATTCTGGTTGGAAAATTTAAAATGTTTAGAAAAATTTATAATTTATTGGTGATTTTAAGAAAATTGTCAATTTCAGGTGCTGTTGATGTAATAGATGAAATGAAAAAAATGCCCAAAATTTTAAAATTTGTTTTTTTTATATTTTCAATAGGTAAAAAAGATAAGTCGATAGATACCAATATAACATCGGGAGAAAAACTTTGTACAGCATTGCAAAGTATGGGCACAACATTCATAAAACTTGGGCAATTCTTAGCAACTCGTCCTGACATAATTGGGGATGAAGTTGCAAAGAAATTAGAAAAATTACAAGATAAACTGCCTGCATTTAGTACTAGTGAGGCTAAAGAAATACTAAAAAAGGAAGTAGGACAAAAATCTTTTGATAATATTATTTTATTAGGAAAACCTATAGCAGCAGCTTCTATTGCTCAAGTTCACTTTGTGAAAATTAAGATCGATGGATCAGAGAAAGAGCTAGCCATAAAAATTTTGAGGCCAAATATACATAAAATAGTTAATGAAGAACTAGATGCACTTATGTTTTTAGCATATTTAATTGAAACTTTTTTTGCAAAAACCAAAAGACTTAGATTAGTAGAAGTCATATATTTGTTAAAAGAGATTACAAATGTTGAAATGGATCTTAGGTTTGAAGCTGCTGCAGCAAGTGAACTATATGAAAATACAAAAAACGATCGATTCATTTCTGTTCCTAAGATTTACTGGCCTTATACATCAAAACAAACGCTTACATTAGATAAAATTGATGCAATTCCAATTAGGGATTTAGAAAAATTAAAAGAATCAAATGTTGATCTTAAAAAATTATCAAGAAATCTAATTCAACTTTTTTTAAAGCAAGCTGTGAGAGATGGTTTTTTTCATGCCGATATGCATCAGGGTAATTTATTTGTAGATAACGAAGGTAACTTAATACCGATTGATTTTGGTATAATGGGTCGATTAGATAAAAATAATAAAAAATATTTAGCTGAAATATTATATGGTTTTATTCAGAGAGATTATAATAAAGTTGCACAAGTTCATTTTTTAGCTGGACTTGTTCCTCAAAATACATCCAAGGACGAACTTGCGCAGGCTTTGAGATCTATTGGGGAACCTATATTTGGACAAGCGGTCAAAGATATATCGGGGGGAAATTTGCTTGCTCAATTATTTGATATTACTGAAAAATTTAATATGCAAACTCAAACACAATTACTTCTTCTTCAAAAAACAATGGTTTCGGTTGAAGGGGTTGCACGGAAGTTAAATCCTGACGCAAATATTTGGGAGATCTCTAAACCAGTTTTAGAAGAATGGATTAAAAGTGAAAAAGGTCCTGAGTCAAAAATAAAAAAAACTATTGAAATTTCAAAAGAGGTTTTTGAAAAAATCCCAGATTTACCAGATGTAATGGACAAAGCCAATTTAGCTCTCCAAATGTTGGCTGAGGGGAAACTTAATTTGTACACTAGTGGAGGAAAAAATCTTGAAATAGAAGAGCTTAAAATGAAAAATATGAGAAACAATATCATTATAATATTTTTAGGTGTTGTAATAGGATTGTTTATAGTATTTTAATTAAATATGAGTTTAGAAAATAAAAAAATTTTATTAATAATAGGCGGTGGAATTTCAGCCTATAAATCTTTAGATTTAATTAGATTATTGCTGAAAAAAAATTCTAAAATTAAAGTTGTACTCACCAAAAGTGGAAAAAAATTTGTAACGGCACTTTCAATTTCCTCTTTATTAAAAAATAAAGTATTTGAAGAAATGTTTGGGGATAAAAACGTTGGAAAAATAGATCATATTTCCCTATCTCGTTGGGCAGATATAATTCTTGTTGTTCCTGCTACTGCAAACTTTATGTCTAAATTAAGTAGAGGTGGTGCTGATGACCTTGCATCTACAATAATTTTAGCCTCGAATAAAGAGACTTTCTTAGCTCCGGCAATGAACGTTAGAATGTGGATACATAAAGCTACCCAAAAAAATTTAAAATCACTTGTTGAATATGGCTATAGATTCATAGGACCAACTGATGGCGAAATGGCATGCGGAGAATATGGAAAAGGAAAAATGTCGAGTCCAAGACAAATATTCTCTTTTTTAGAAAAATTTTTTAAAAATAAAGATTTTTTAAAAAGAAAAAAAATTAATGCAGTCGTTACTTCTGGCCCAACAAGGGAATATATGGATCCTGTAAGATATATAACAAATGAGTCAAGTGGCAAACAAGGTTATGAAATTGCCCTTGAACTATCAAGGCTAGGAATTAGAACTACACTTATATCTGGCCCAACAAATATTAACTACAATGAAGGGATTAAAATTAAAAAAGTTATCTCCGGAGATGACATGTTGAGAACGGTTAAAAAAAATTTACCTACCGATATTGCTGTTTGTACTGCAGCCATATCAGATTTTAAACCAATTATAAAAAAACAAAATAAGATTAAAAAACAAAATTATAACAATGAAATTAAAATTAAAAGAAATGTTGATATATTAAATTTTTTAGGGAAAACCAATAAGAATAGACCAAAGCTATTAGTTGGCTTCTCTGCAGAGACTGAGGATCTATTAAAAAATTCTATAAAAAAGATGGAAGATAAATTTTGTGATTTAATGATCGCGAACGATATTTCAAAAAAAGAATTTGGTTTTAATAGTGATTTTAATGAAGTTACAATAATAGATAAAAGTGGAAAAATTGAAAAAATAAAAAAAAACTCAAAAAAGTTTATTGCCTCAATCATAGCGCGGAGAATTGTCGAAACTTTTTTATCAAATGAGAAAAGCTTCAATTGAAAGTAAAGATTACCAAAAATATTACAGGCAGCTGATACTCAAAAAAATAGGTATTTCAGGTCAGAAAAAAATAATTAATTCAAAAGTTTTAGTTATTGGAGCTGGTGGTCTTGGTTGTCCATTAATTTTGTATTTAGCATACTCAGGTGTCGGAAATCTAGGCATAGTTGATCATGATAAAGTAGAAATATCAAACTTAAGCAGACAGGTACTTTATACTCGACAGGATATTGGAAAATTTAAAACTTCAGTCTCTAAGAAAGCAGCTAAAAAAATTAATAAAAAAATAAATATAAATATTTTTACTGAAAAAATAAATAATAAAAATATTAAAAAGATTGCAAAAAATTACCAAATAATTTGTGATGGAACTGATAACTTTAAATCTAGATTTATAATAAATGATTATTGTCTTAAAAATAAAAAAATATTAATCTCATCTGCAATTAATAAGTTTGATGGGCAGCTTTATACTTTCAATTTTAAAAAAAAATCTCCTTGTTTTAGATGTTTTGTTCCGGAGATCCCTGGTCAAGAAATCAATTGTGAAACAGATGGAATAATGACAACTCTAGCTGGAATAGCAGGTTCCTTACAGGCTAATGAAGTAATTAAATCTATTTTAAATATTAAAAGTAAATTCAAAGGAAATATAATGATATTTAATGCTCTTAATACAAATTTTAGATGGGTAAAACTTTTAAAAGATCCAAATTGTAAAAATAATCATCTTCATGAGTAAAATCGTAATTTTTTTTTGTTTTATAATTATTTTAATTAGCAATTCCTACTCACAAGAAGAGTATTATTTGACTCTCAGAAATAATGAAGTAAATCTTAGGCAAGGCCCTTCATTTGAGCACCCTATTAAGTTAGTTTATAAAAAAAAGTTTTTACCAGTATTGGTAAAAGATAAATCAGATAATTTTAGAAAAATTATAGACCATGAAAATAATTCAGGTTGGATACATATATCTCAGCTATCAAAAAAAAAGGCTGCTATAAATAATTACAAAAATTCTGTAATATTTAAAAGCCCGTCCTTTTATTCAAAACCATTAGCTTTACTTGAAATCGGAAGATTGTGTTTAATTAAAAAGTGCAAAAATGATTGGTGTAAAATTAAAACAGGAGAGTATTCTGGCTGGATAGAAAAGAAAAATTTAAAGGGAAGATTATAATATTATCTTCTTTTTGAAACTTTAGAAGCCCAAAACTTATCTAAAAGAAAATACCATACAGAATTTGCCAAAGGTTCAACTATTGCATCTGTTAACGCTATATAGAAAGAAACGTTAGCAACTAACATTAATACAGTAATCGCAATTATAAAGTGACCAATTGTGTAAATAATTGTTCTTAATATCGATCCTTTATTCGATTGGTATACTTTTTTTGATGCGTTAAATATTCCAGATGTCAGTTCTGTCATTTCAGTTTAATTTTCTATTATCTTGCCTGTCTGCATTCATAATTTTTGTCCAAATTTTAACAAAATCTTCTATGAATTTTTCCTTGTTATCATCTTGGGCATAAACCTCTGCGTAAGATCTTAAGATTGAGTTTGAACCAAAAACTAGGTCAGCCCTAGAGGCAGTGAATTTAATTTTATTTGTTTTACGATCCACCATATCATAAGAGTTTTTACCAGTCGGTTTCCAAATATATTTCATATCCAACAAGTTAATAAAAAAATCATTTGTTAAAGCACCAACTTTACTTGTGAGCACCCCTTTGTCTTTTGCTGACTCATGATTGGTTCCTAATACTCTCATACCACCCACTAGACAAGTCATTTCTTGTGCAGTCAATCCCATCAGAGAAGCGCGTTCTAATAAAAGTTCTTCGGGCATCACAGAATAATCGGCTTTTACATAATTTCTGAAACCATCATGCCGAGGTTCTAACCACTTAAAACTTTTTAATTCTGTTTGCTCTTGGGATGAGTCACCTCTACCAGGACTAAATGGAACTTTGGCTTTAGAACCAGCTTTCTTTATCGCTTTTTCAAGCCCAACATTCCCCGCAAGAATAATTGTATCAGCTATAGTCGCTCCTGTTTTATTAGCTATATTCACAAGCACTTTTAAAATCTTTGATAGTTTTTTTGGCTCGTTTGCTTCCCAGTCCTTCATAGGCGATAATCGAATTCTTGCACCGTTAGCTCCTCCTCTTTTGTCAGTCCTTCTATATGTTCTAGCACTATCCCAAGCAATGGTAATTAGATCACTAGTAGATAAGCTGGTAGCTGAAATCATTTTTTTTACCTTATTTACATTATATTTCTTTTTTGGATTTGGAACGTTACCCTGCCAGAGCAGATCTTCTTTTGGTGCCCAAGGACCAATATAATTTTCTTTATTTCCCATTGTTCTATGTGTTAACTTAAACCAAGCACGCGCAAACGAGTCTTCAAAAAATTTTGGATCTTTATAAAATTTTTCTGAAATTTTTCTATATTCTGGATCCATTGCCATCGCCATATCAGCGTCGGTAAACATTAATCTAGCTTTTTTGTTAGGGTCGCCTAAATCTCTTGGCTTTTTTTCCTCTTCTAGGTTTATGGGCTCCCATTGCCAAGCGCCTGCAGGACTTTTTTTACTTTCCCACTTGTAGTTAAGTAAGAGATCTAAATATTGATGATCCCATTTATCTGGGTTAGTTGTCCAAGCTCCCTCTAGACCTGAAGTTATTTGGTTAGCTCCTGTTCCATTTTTTTGGTTCCATCCAAAACCTTGTTCGTGAATATCGGCTCCAGCTGGTTCTGGACCTAAATTGTCTGGATTACCATTACCATGGGCCCTTCCAATTGAGTGGCCTCCTACTGTGAGAGCGGCAGTTTCTACGTCATTCATTCCCATTCGGCCAAATGTTTCACGCACATCCATTGCAGTTCTTACCGGATCAGGTTTTCCTTCAACTCCTTGGGGATTAACATAAACAAGTTGAAAATGAGATGCCGCAAGTGGAGCTTCTAAAGAAGAACGATCTTGTGGATCACCGTATCTATTGACTGCTAACGGTTCTGTCTCTTTACCCCAATAAACATCTTTTTCAGGTTCCCATATATCTTCTCTTCCAAAAGAAAAGCCAAAAGTTTTAAATCCAGAATGCTCGTAAGCCATGGTTCCGGCTAGAACCATAAGATCAGACCAGCTTAATCTATTTCCATATTTTTTTTTTATAGGCCAAAGAAGGCGTCTTGCTTTATCTAGGTTTGTGTTGTCTGGCCAAGAGTCCTGAGGGGAAAATCTATGAGATCCCACGTCAGGTCTTCCATCAAATTCTCTATAAGTTCCAACTTGATGCCAAGTTAGTCTTACCATAAGACCACTATAAGTTCCTAAATCTGCTGGCCACCATTCTTGGCTTTCGGTCATTAATTTTAGTAAATCTTTTTTTAGTGCTTTAAAATTTAATTTTTTTACTTCCTTTTTATAATTAAATTTTGGTAGGGGATTAGTTTTTGTGTCGTGTTGATGTAAAATATCAAGATTAATACTATTTGGCCAAAGCCGCGAAGTGTTTGAGTCTCCAGCTTTGGTGACACCCCCGTGCATCACAGGGCATTTGCCATTTCCGTTTTTTTTGAGTTCAACGCTCATAATAAAACTACTTTATAATAGTTCTAAACTAAGTGTCAATATAGCAAGAAATTTTTTTTTATTGATTATTATTTTCTAATCTTATTACAACTTCAACGTTTTTTATTTTCTTGCCTTTTGGGGCATCTGGAAGTTTATGAAAGGTAATTTTGTCGCTCTTAATATCAATCACTTTTCCATTATCGAAGAAATGATGGTGTGATGTGATATTAGTGTCATAATATGAGGTATTATTTTCTAGTGAAAATTCTTTAAGATGACCTGCGCTTTTTAGTGCGTGAACGGTATTATAAAAAGTTGCTGTAGAAATTTTTTTTGATCTTTTTAAATTCATTGAGTTTTTTAGTTCCTCAACAGTAAAATGAAATGTTTTTTTTCTGTTAAAGAGAAATTTGCTAATTTCTACTCTTTGTTTTGTTGGTCTAAGACCTGAAGATCTGAGTTTATCTATAAAAATCTTGTTTTTATTGTTCATTTTTTCCATTAACTTACTGTATAATTAATTTCAATTTTATATATGATATTGCTAAAAACTCAAGCAATTGTTAGCTTTTAAAATGAAACAAAAAAACAATTACAACTATAATGAGTTAATTGAGTGTGCAAATGGAAATCTTTTCGGTGAAGGAAATGCCCGTTTGCCGTCGCCACCAATGTTAATGTTTGATAGAATTACATTAATTAAATCAGGGGAAGGAAAATTTAAAAAAGGTACTGTAAAAGCCGAACTAGATATCAAGGATAATATGTGGTTTTTTGATTGTCACTTTAAAAGCGATCCTGTAATGCCAGGATGCCTTGGATTAGATGCAATGTGGCAACTAGTCGGATTTTATTTGGGATGGATTGGGGAGCCAGGGAAAGGACGTGCTTTAGGCGTAAATTCTGTTAGATTCACTGGTGAAGTTCTTAAAAAAGTCAAAATGGCAACATACGAAGTTGATATGAAAAAAGTTTTAAAAACTGACGGCGGGACGGTTGGTTTTGCTGATGGAATTCTTAAAGCAGATGGAAAACAAATATATTCTGCTGAAAATTTAAAAGTTGGAGTTTATAAATAATGAAAAGAGTCGTTGTTACAGGAATTGGGGTAGTATCTTGTTTAGGGAATAATCAAAAGGAAGTTTACGACTCACTTGTAAATACTAAATCTGGTATTTCTTTTGCAGAAGAATATAAAGAACACAATTTAAAAAGCAATGTCCACGGAAGACCAAACATAAAGCTTGAAGATCATGTTGACAGAAAAGCTCTTAGATTTATGGGCAATGGATCTGCTTACAACTACGTTGCCATGAAAGAGGCTATCCTGGATTCAGGTTTAAAAGAGAATGATGTAAGCAACGTTTCTACAGGAATGGTTATGGGATCTGGTGGACCTTCAATTGAAAATGTTATTTTAGCAGCCGACAAAACACGGGAAAAAAATCCAAAAAAAATGGGTCCATTCATTGTTCCTAGAACTATGGCAAGTACAGCTTCAGCAACTTTAGCAGTTCCTTTTAAAATAAAAGGAGTAAATTATACAATAAGTTCTGCATGCGCTACTAGTGGACACTGCATAGGTAACGCTATGGAGCTTATACAATTTGGAAAACAAAAAATTATTTTTGCAGGTGGCAGCGATGAAATACACTTCGCAATGACGGCAATGTTTGATGCTATGACAGCGCTTTCCTCAAAATATAATGACAACCCACAAAAAGCCTCTAGACCATACGATAAAACAAGAGATGGATTTGTAATTGCTGGGGGAGCGGGAGTTTTGGTTTTGGAAGAAATGGAGTACGCAAAGTCAAGAGGAGCAAAAATTTATGCCGAGTTAACAGGATACGGCGCTACTTCTGACGGTTTTGATATGGTTGCACCTTCTGGAGAAGGAGCTACTAGATGTATGAATATAGCATTAAAAACAACTCGAAATAAAATCGATTACATTAATGCTCATGGAACCTCAACGCCTGTGGGTGATATAACCGAATTAAAAGCTATCCGAGGAGCTTTTAAAGATAAAATTCCAAAGATCAGCTCAACAAAATCACTTTCTGGCCATCCACTTGGTGCTGCTTCAGTACATGAAGCAATTTATTCATTGATAATGATGAAAAATAATTTTATTGCCGCTTCTGCAAATGTAAATGAAATGGATGACGAAGCAAAAAATTTTCCAATAGTAACAAAAATTGAAAAAGATGTAACGCTTAATGCCGTAATGTCTAATAGTTTTGGTTTTGGTGGAACCAATGCTACTTTAATTTTTGAAAAGGTTTAATAATGAGTTTAGTTAAAGGCAAAAAAGGTCTTATAATGGGCGTGGCTAACGATAGGTCTATAGCCTGGGGTATAGCTAAAAAGCTTTCAGAAAACGGAGCGGAATTAGCTTTTACCTATTTAGGGGATGCTCTAAAAAAGAGAGTTACTCCTCTTGCGGAGTCTTTAAATTCCAAATTTCTTTTAAATTGTAACGTAGAAAATAAAAATGACATTGTAAAAACTTTTCAAGATATTAAAAGTAAATGGGGCCAAATTGATTTTGTAGTGCATGCAATTGCATTTTCTGATAGAGCAGAATTATCAGGTGAGTACATAAATACTTCTAGGGAAAACTTTGCAAAAAGTATGTTGGTCTCTTGTTTTTCGTTTACTGAAATAGCAAAAGAAGCTTCAAAAATAATGAAAAGTGGTTCCAGTATGTTAACTTTAACTTACGAATCTACTAAAGTAGTGCCTAATTATAATGTCATGGGAGTATGTAAGGCAGCGCTAGAATCTAGTGTAAAATATATAGCTAGAGATTTAGGTTCAAAAGGAATAAGGGTGAATGCTATAAGCGCTGGACCAATTAAAACTTTGGCCGCTTCAGCTATTGGTGATGCAAAATTTTTATATAAATGGAGTGCAGACCATTCAATGTTAAAAAGAAACGTTGATATAGATGATGTAGGCAAATCCGCTTTATATTTGTTAAGTGATCTTTCAGGTGGCGTTACAGGTGAAATTCATTATGTGGATGGCGGATATAATAAAATAGGCATGCCTGATCCTAAAAATATGGTTTGATTTGCAAAATTTGCATGACTAGTTGTCACGCATAACATCTATAAATTAATCTATAAAATTAAAAAATTCTTAAGGAAAATTAGATGAAAAATTTTAAAAGAGTTGTAAGAGATAAATTTGATAATTTTTTTGATTGGGTCAAGGGGGCTAAGTTAATTGAACTAGATACCTGTGATATAAACGAGGATCCTATAAGACCCGAGCTTGACGTTAAGTTTAGAACTAGTTATGGACGAAAAATTTATGGAGTAAAATATAAAAATGAAATATGTGCTATAATGTGTTTTGGTTTTACAAATGAGATACCTAAAACTATTCATGAATTTGACTTGATGACGAGAGATGCGTATTTACAAAGTTCGTCACGGAGAAACCAAAATGTTGGTAAAATAGCCATTGCTTATACGGTGTGGTCAAAAAAGAAGGGTGGTGGAAAATTAATAGTTAAAGAAGTATTTAAGACAATTAGGAAATCAAGTCATTTGAATAGACTTATTACATTGTCTCCTTTGACAGATATGGCTAGAAATTTTCATATTAGGAATGGAGCAAAAGAACTATCGGTAAATGATGAAACTCAAAATTTTGAATATAAACTTTAAACTGCTTCTTTTATAGAAAGCTTTACTTTCCCTCTGTCAAATCCAATTACCTTGACAGAAACTTCGTCACCTTCTTTAACAACATCTGTAACTTTTTGCACTCTTTTGGCAGCTAGCTGTGAAATGTGAACCAAACCATCCTGTTTGCCCAAAAAGTTAACGAAAGCTCCAAATTCCATTATCTTGACAACCTTGCCTTTGTAGGTTTTTCCCATCTCTGGTTTAGCTACAAGTTCATTAATCATTTGAACTGCAATCTTTCTTGTTTCTTCATTGGCTGCTGCAACAGTGACTTCTCCTGTGTCTTTAACATCAACCTTTGCACCCGATTTTTCAACTATCTCCCTTATGGTAGCGCCACCTTTTCCTATAACAGTGGCTATATCTTTTTTATCAACTTTTATAGTTTCCATTTTTGGAGTATGTTTTCCAACTTCTTTTCTAGAAGATTTAAGTGTCTTATTCATTTCATTTAAAATATGAACTCTACCCTCTTTTGCTTGAGCTAAAGCCTTCTCCATGATTTCAAAGGTGATCCCTGTAATTTTTATGTCCATTTGAAGAGAGGTAATTCCATCTTTAGTTCCAGCAACTTTAAAATCCATATCTCCTAAATGATCTTCATCACCCAAAATATCTGATAAAATAGAAAATTTATCCTTTTCTTTTATTAAACCCATTGCTATTCCAGCAACAGGTTCAGCTATAGGAACGGCAGCATCCATTAGGGCTAAAGAAGAACCACAAACTGTCGCCATGGAAGATGATCCGTTTGACTCTGTAATCTCAGACACTATTCTTAATGTGTAAGGAAAATTATCTTTTTTAGGGAGAGATGAGTTTAAAGCTCTCCAAGCTAATTTTCCATGTCCAACTTCTCTCCTGCCTGTTCCAATTCTACCAGTTTCACCAACAGAGAAAGGTGGAAAATTATAATGTAACATGAATCTCTCTCTTCTTAAACCCTCTAAACTTTCAATTCTCTGCTCATCATCTGAAGTTCCAAGAGTTGTTGTAACCAAAGCCTGGGTTTCCCCTCTTGTAAATAAAGCAGACCCATGAACTCTTGGCAAAATACCAACCTCGCATTTTATAGGTCTTACATCCGACAAACCTCTTCCATCAATTCTCTTTTTGCTTTTTAAAATTCTAGTTCTAACAATATTTTTTTCTAGATTTTTTAGTTGTAACATAACCTCATGTTCTAAAAGATCTTCGTCATTTTCGAATAAAGCCTTACATTTTTCTCCCGCTAAACTAATTAATTCAGACCTAGTTTTTTTGTCTTTTTCCGAAAATGCTTTTTCAAGATCCTTTGTAAGTTCTTTTTCTATTTTTTTTGATACTTTAGTAAAATCTTTCTTTTCAATTTTCCAAGACTCTTTGGAGCATTTCTTAACCAACTTTTCTATACCTTTTATTACTGAAATAAAGTTTTCATGACCAAATTTAACAGCTTCCAACATTTCTTTCTCTGTCAAACCTGAGGCTTCAGACTCTACCATTAACACAGCATCTTTTGTGCCTGCTACTACCAAATCTAATTTTGAATTTTCTAATTCTTTTTTAGTTGGATTTAAAACGCATTTACCACCAACAAAACCAACTCTGGATGCTGCGACAGGGGCTTTAAAAGGTAACCCTGAAATTGACAATGCTGCTGAAGATGCAATTATAGATAATATGTCTGCTTCATTTTCGTTGTCGTATGATAGTACAGTAGGCAAAACCTGAACTTCATTTCTAAAATCCTCAGGAAATAAAGGTCTAATAGGTCTATCAATTAATCTAGATATCAAAGTTTCTGATTCAGTTGGTCTAGCTTCTCTTTTAAAGTAACCTCCTGGAATTTTACCTGCAGAATAATATTTTTCTTGATAGTTTACTGAAAGCGGAAAATAATCTGTTTCAGGATTTACTTTTTTAGCTCCTACAACTGTTGCAATAACAACTGTTTCTCCCCAAGTAGCAATTATAGCTCCGTCAGCTTGTCGAGCAACTTTTCCTGTTTCTAAAGTTAGTTTTTTTCCACCAAAATCTATTTCTTCTTTGAATTGTTTAAACATCTATTTTCTTAAATCAAGTTTTTTTAAAATATCTTTATAAAGTTCTGGATTATTTTTACTTAAATAATTTAACAATCTTTTTCTTCGATTAACTGACTGGGTTAATCCTCTAGAAGAATGTTTGTCTTTTTTAAATTTCTTAAAGTGTTCAGATAATTTACTTATTTTTTCACTTAAAAGCCCTATTTGAACAACCGCAGATCCAACGTCATTCTTATGCATAGCTAAAGATTTTATTATATCTCTTTTTGATTTCATTTACTTTCTATTTTCCTTTATTAATCTTTCAATTCTCTCAGCATAATCAAATGATTTGTCACCGACAAAATATAATCTTGGAAGAAATTTAATATCTAACTTCTTTGATAATGCCTTTCTAACAAGATAGGAAAACTCGGTCAAGATATTTACTGTCTTTTCTATTTCTTTTCCACCCAAAGGAATAACGTATGCTCTTGCAGATTTTAAATCTGAGCTCATTTTAACTTCCGTTATAGTAACCAACTTAGTGTTAAGGGATGGAATTTTAGCCTCATTTTTTAAAAAAATTTGTCCAAGATTTTGCTTAACAAGTTCGCCTACTCTTAATTGTCGTTGATTGTATGTTCCATGAAATGAATTTCTAGTCATTTATACCTCTTTTTATCATATCCACTCTATAAGACTCAATTATGTCCCTCTCCTTGAAGTCAACAAAGTTTTTAAATGATATTCCGCATTCAAGTCCGCTTTTAACGTCCTTAACTTGATTTTTTTCTCTAAAAATACTTAATATATTTCCATCATAAATAACGCTTCCATCTCGAATTATTCTTGCTTTAGAGTTATTTTTAATTTCTCCCTCTGTAACTTTAGAGCCTGCAACCTTCCCTGATTTAGAGAGTTTAAAAATTTTCAGAATTTCAGCTACCCCTTCAACATTTTCTTTTCTTTCAGGCTCCAACAGTCCAGATAGAGATTTTTCAATAAATTCTATAGCTTGGTAAATTATATTAAAAAATTCTATTCTAACTTTGTGTTCTGCAGCTGTTTTCTTGGCTTCTTTATTAGGCTTGATATTAAAACCAATAATAATTGCATTTGACGCTGTAGCTAAAGAGACATCGGTTTCATTAATCATGCCAATATCAGATAATATTATTTTTGGTTTCACCTCAGAATGTTCGATTTTATTTATTGCCGTCTTAAGAGCTTCACTAGATCCCTGCACATCAGATTTTAATATTATATTTAGTTCTGTTTTGTTATCTTTACTGTCAAAAAGATTGGCTTTATCCTTTGATATTAAGATTTTATTATTCTTCATATCAGTTTTTCTAAAAGCATTAATTTTTTTTGACTCTTCCTCATTATCAACTACAGAAAATTCATCTCCAGCACTCGCAGCTTCGTTCATACCTAAAATTTCTACCGGGCAAGATGGTTCGGCAACATCAATATTTTTTCCATTAAAATCTATCATGGCTCTTATTTTACCAAAAGTATTTCCACAAACAAAATAATCTCCTTTTTTTAATTCTCCATTTGTAACTAAAATAGTTGCTACCGGACCTTTGCCTTTGTCTATTTTAGCTTCTAAGACTAGTCCTTTCGCATTTCCTTCGTTAGCGGCCTTTAAATCCAAAAGCTCAGATTGTAAGATAATGCTCTCTTTAAGTTTTTCTAAATTTGTTTTCTTCTTTGCAGAAACCTCTACAAACAAAGTGTCTCCACTTAAGCTTTCAGCTATCAATTCATATCTCATTAAATCATTTTTTATTTTTTCAATATTTGAATTTGGCAAATCACATTTATTTATTGCAACAATTATTGGAACATTTGCAGCTTTAGCGTGTTGAATTGCTTCTACAGTTTGTGGCTTCACTCCATCGTCCGCTGCAACAACTAAAACAACTATATCTGTTACTTTAGCTCCTCTAGCTCTCATTTGAGTAAAAGCAGCATGGCCTGGGGTATCAATGAAAGTAATCAATCTTTTATCATTAGTAACAACTTGGTAAGCACCAATATGTTGGGTAATCCCTCCATGTTCACTAGATACGACATTAGTACTTCTTAAGGAGTCCAACAAAGAAGTTTTTCCGTGGTCCACATGGCCCATTATTGTAACTATAGGAGGTCTTGATTTATAATTTGAAAGATCTAAACTTTCTTTTTTATTTGGTTCTGCAGTTGGCACCTCTTCAATAACTGGTATATGCCCAAATTCCTTTACTATATATTCCGCTGTATCTTTATCGATAATGTGATTTATAGTTGCCTTAACTCCCATATTTAATAAGAACTTAATGATATTAGAAGATTGTTCTGCCATTCTATTTGATAGTTCCTGAATTGTTATTCTGTCAGGAATTTTGACGTCCCTTACAACTTTTTTAAATTCTTTTTTCTGCTCATTTGAAGTTAAATTTTTTTTCTCTTTAAGTCTTGCTCGTTTTACAGAGGCTAAGCTTCTTTGTTTAATCTCAAATTCTTCAACATTCATAGCTCTTGAAATAGTCATTTTCAGCTCTCTTTTTGAGCGAAAGTCCTTAGATTTATTTGGTGATTTATCTTTGTCAGCATGAATAAATCTTTTTGTAGTCTGCTGTTCAATAAATTTTCTATCAAGGTTTCTTTTAGGTTTGTTTTTAGTCTGAGACAAATTTTGTAAAGGTTTATTATATTTGCTTGAATTTTTAAAAGATCCTTTAAAAGCTGGTTTCTTATCAATAGAGAAAGATTTTTTACCAGTTTGCTTATATGAACTAGAGTCTAATTTTTTCCCAAACGATGTTGAGATTGTTAACGTTTTTTTTTTATTTTTCTCTTTTTGCATATTAAAACTAATTATTATAAACCAATTTTCTTGCATTAATAATTAAGTTGTCCGCCTCCTCTCTTGATAATGCAAAATCTTCTAAGTAACCATTTATTCTTATTCTTTTTCCTTTGATCTCATCCATTCCTCCTATTAGTTCATCTGAGGATAAATCTGCAAAATCTTGGAGTTTTTTTATATTTTTTTCTCCCAATACAACAAGCATTCCTTGAGTTATACCTTTAAGATTTATCAATTGATCTTCAACTCCGAGTTCTTTTAATTTTTTTGATATTTCTATTTTTTCTTTTTCCAAATATTCTTTTGATCTATCTATTAATTCTTTAGCAGTTGAATCTTCTATTCCTTCAATTTTTGATATGTCTTCTATTTTTGAATTAGCAATTTCTTCAATATTAGAAAAATTTTCTGAAACTAAAAGCTGACCCAATGTTTCATCGACTTCTAAATTGTTTATTAGATTTTCAGTTCTTTCTTTAAATTCTGTTTGTCTTCTTTCAGAATCTTCCTTGTCTGTCAGTATATCTATTTCGTAATTAATTAGTTTTGAAGCCAATCTAACATTTTGACCTCTTCGACCGATTGCCTTACTTAAATTTTCCTCAGTTAAAATAACATCAATTCTTTTATTTTGTTCATCGATTAAAACTTTTTGGATTTCAGCTGGTGACAAAGACTCCGCAACTAAAGTTGGTAAATCTTCTGTCCATTTAATTATATCAATTTTTTCACCATGTAGTTCATTAACAACTGTTTGAACTCTGCTGCCTCTCATTCCAACACAGGCTCCAACAGGATCGAGTGATGAGTCTTTTGAGTGTACACAAATTTTTGCTCGGCTACCTGGATCTCTAGCTACAGACTTAATTTCGATTATACCTTCGTAAATTTCTGGAACTTCTTGAAAGAATAATTTTGCTAAAAACTGCGGGTGCGCTCGTGATAAAAATATTTGATGTCCTTTAACATCTTTCTTAACTTCAAAGCAATAAGCTTTGACTCTGTCTCCATTTTTTAATATCTCTCTTTGAATAAGCTCCTCTTTTCTTATAATCCCTTCAGCCCTACCCAAATCAACTATGACATTTCCGTATTCTATTCTTTTGACTATTCCACTTAAAATCTGTTTCTGTTTTTCAATAAAGTCGTCATACTGCCTATTTTTCTCTGCCTCTTTAACTCTTTGAGATATAACTTGTTTTGCACTTTGCGCAGCAATCCTGCCAAAATCTATTTGGGGTAAATCTTCGTAAATTTTATCGCCAACTTTTATCGACTCTTTACTCTTTTGCTTTGAATTTGCGTCTTTAATAGAAATTTCCCTAACAGGATCTTCAACTTTTTCTACGACTTGAAGAACTTTATGAATTTTTATATTTCCGCTTTCTCTGTCAATTTTTGCTTCAATCTCGTTTTCTGATCCGAATTTACTGTAGGCAGCCTTTTGAATTGCCATTTCCATAGAATTTAAAATTAATTCTTTATCAATTGACTTTTCGTTGGCAACGGAATCAACAATTCTTAAAAGTTCTTGTTTGTCTAACCCTCTATTTAACATAGTATTTTAATGCTCCTAAAAAAAAATGGGCAAAAGCCCATTTTGTTCTTCCAGGTAACTTAGTAATATTAATAATTTATAATTACGCCCTTTTCAAGAATTACTTTTTGAAAATCGTGGTTTTATCAGTTTTTTCCCAAGAAAAAGAACCATCCGAGCTTGGTTTCCTACCAAAATGACCATATGCAGATGTACTTTGATAAATTGGCCTATTTAAAGAAAGCATTTCTCTAATTCCTCTTGGACTTAAGTCAAAATTATCTTTAATTAATTTTTCAACATGTTTTGATTTTTCAACATCTCCGTCAAATAAGTTTACGTAAATTGATAATGGTTTTGAAACTCCAATAGCATAAGCAAGCTGTATTAAACATTTCTTAGCAATTTTTGATGATACTACATTTTTTGCGACATACCTTGCCGCATAAGCCGCTGATCTATCAACTTTTGTAGGATCTTTACCCGAAAAAGCTCCTCCTCCATGAGGAGCGGCACCTCCGTATGTATCAACTATAATTTTTCGTCCTGTAAGTCCTGTGTCTCCGTCAGGTCCTCCAATTATAAATTGTCCTGTTGGGTTTACATAAAACTCCTCTTCTTTTAATCCAGATAGTAAGTTTTTGGGAATTGATTTTTCAAGGTACGGTCTCACAATTTCTCTAACTTTTTTTTGACCAACCTCTGGTGAGTGCTGAGTAGAAATTACAACAGATGTTACTTTGGAAGGTTTATCATTTTCGTAAAGCATTGTTACTTGACTTTTTGAGTCGGGTTCTAATTTATCTGCAATCCCTTTCTTTCTATCAAGAGCCATCAATTCTAAAATTTTATGAGAATAATAAATTGGCGCGGGCATTAAAACTTCGGTTTCATCGCAAGCATATCCAAACATAATACCTTGGTCTCCTGCTCCTTCATCTTTATTTCCTTTTGAATCTACGCCCATGGCTATATCTGAGGATTGAGAGTGTAAATGAACATCAATATCACAATTTTTCCAGTGAAAACCTTTTTGTTCGTAGCCTATATCTTTTATGCACTCTCTAACTTTTTGTATTAAAAAATCTTTTTTAATATCTGGCCCTCTGGTTTCACCAGCAAGAACTACTTTATTTGTAGTTGTTAATGTTTCACATGCAACCCTAGAGTTGGGTTCTTTATCAATATAAGTGTCTACAACCATATCTGATATTCGATCACAAACTTTATCTGGATGACCTTCTGAGACAGACTCGCTAGTAAATAAATATTTATTTGATTTCATTAAAGTTTAAATTTTTTTAATATAAAAAATGTGAAAATAAATGTAATTAAAAGTAATAGGAATATCAAACTTTTTCTATAGCCTTCTTCATCTTTTTTTATAATTGGCAAAGACATTTCAATATTTCCAGCCTCACTAGTATCTAAACTTTTTAATACTTTCCCACTAGGATTGATAAATGCGCTAATTCCTTTATTTGCAGATCTTATTGTGAATGTTTTGCTTTCAATTGCTCTAAAAATAGCTTTTGAAAAATGTTGATAAGGGCCAATACTTTCACCAAACCAAGCATCCTCAGATATATTTAAAATAAAATCAAATTTATTATTACTTTTTCCTGTAATATTGGGAAAAATTATTTCATAACAAATCAATGGTAAAATATTTAAATTTTGAGAGTCAAATTTAAATTTTATAATCGAATCTCCTTTACCAGGTGAAAAAGAAGAATATCCATAAGTAATTTTTTTTAAACCTAATATTTCAAGAAAATTTTCAAAAGGTAAAAATTCACCAAAAGGTACTAGTTTTTTTTTATCATATTGTGAAATAATATTTAAATTATTATCAACAATGACCATTGAATTAAAATATTTAGTATTTTGAGTGTCGGTTTTCTTTTTTTTTGTATTTATTCCAAAGACAACTAAATGATTTTCTGAAAAATTTTCTTTAAAAAGTGGCTTAAAATTTCTTAAATTATCAAAATCTTCTCCCATAAGAACCCCTTCGGGCCAAACAAAAATTGTGGCCTTATCTTTATCAGGGTTGCTATATTTAATTAATTTTACAATAACTTTTTCCTTATTTTGAAACTCTAATAAATCTATGTGTGCAGATACAATTTTGAAATTTATATTTTTATCTTTTTCATATTTTACAGAATTAATTTTATAAGAGCCATAAAAGTAGTTAGCAAAAAATAAAATTGTAAAAAAACTCAAAAAAAGGTATTTACCTTTTTTTTTAAAAAATATTATTGATGGGAAAAAAAATATAGTAATGACAAACAAGTTTAATGCAAATGTACCTGTAATTGATAAAATTTGTAATACTTCTGGTGACCAAGAAAAACTATGTACCCAAAGATTCCATGGAAAACCGGTTAGTATAGTGCTTCTAAAAAAATCAAAAACAGAAAAAGTTAAACTTATTAAAAAGATAGATGATATACTCTCGTTTAAAAATTTTCCTACAAAAACAATTGGCAAAGAGAAAAACAAAGATAAAAATAATGGAATTAGTATTAAAGCAAACGGTATTAGAACTTTAAATGAGTCATCAAATGTTAATGAATAAACTATCCAATAAATGCCGAAGAAGAAGAAGCCAAATCCATAACTAGTTCCTAAAATAAATAAATTTTTGTAAAATGGTTTTGCTCTATAAATACTTTTTGATTTTTTTTTAACATAATTTATTAAAAAGAATAAACTAGATAACGATATAAAGTTAACAAAAAAAAAATTAAATGGTTGAAAGCTTAATACCGTTAATCCTCCTAGAAGTAATGGAAATATAAATATGATAAAAAGTCTTCTGTTAAAAAATTCAATCATTTTTTTCTTATATACTTTAATAACCTTCTTTCTAGACTACTCATTTTTTTGAAATCTTTATCATAATAATGCTCATATCCTAATAAATGGAGAAGGCCATGCACCCAAAGCTTATCAAAATCATCATTAAAATTTTTTTTATTTATTTTATAAAAATTTAAAATAATATCACCTAAATATAATTTTTTTTTATTTTTGATCTCATTAATATTATTGTTTGGAAAAGATAATACATCTGTAATTTTATTTTTTTTTCTAAACTTGTAATTTAAATCTTTTATTTCTTTATTACCTGCTAACATTATTGATAAATTTACATTTTTATTCTTAATTAATTTTATTAATGGACCAATTGTTTTAATTTTATTTGTTAAATATTTCTTTGGATTTGAAATATGTTTTTTCCAATTTTTGTTTTGAATAAAAACATCAATTTTTATCATTACTATTTTTTTGATAAGCTTGGATAATTTTTGACACTAAAGGATGTCTAACAACGTCTGTATGATCAAATTGAATGCATTTTATCTCTTTTATGCTTTTGAGTATATTTTTTGATTTTATTAGACCTGAATTACTTTTATTAATTAAATCAATTTGAGATGGATCACCATTTACCACTAATTTTGAATTTTCACCAATTCTGGTTAAAAACATTTTTATTTGAGTTAATGAGGCATTTTGAGCTTCATCAAGAATTGCAAAAGAATTTTTGAGAGTTCTTCCTCTCATAAATGCAAGTGGTGCAATTTCAATTTCTCCACTTTCAATTTTTTTTTGAATTTTTTCATAACCAAACAAGTCATAAAGAGCGTCATATAAAGGCCTTAAGTATGGATCAACTTTTTCTTTCATGTCCCCTGGTAAAAAACCAAGTCTTTCTCCAGCTTCAACTGCAGGTCTAGAAAGAATTACTCTTTCAATTTTTTTTTCCATAAGCATAGTAACAGCTACCGACACTGCTAAGTAACTTTTTCCAGTCCCTGCGGGGCCTAAGGACATGATTATACTCTCATTTAATAAAGCTTTAAGATATTCTGATTGTTTTTTTGATCTAGGAATAACCGATCTTCTAGGAGTTTTGATTATTTGATCTAAAGATCTTATATTGTTTTTATTTTTTCCATCCATATCTCTTGAATTATTTTTTAATGAATAAGTTATATCACTATTTTCTATTGAATTAGTAACAAGATATTTGTTTACCAAGAATTTAAGTGAGTTTGCAACATTTGTAATTTGAAATTTATCCCCCTTTGCTGTTATAGAATTTCCTCTAAAAAAAAGCTTTGTATTAGTTAGTTTCTCAATTTCATTAAGATTTTTATTAAATTCGCCAACAACAGCCATTAAAATTTTATTATCAAAAATTTTAATATTAATAGTTTCGTTATCTATTTTTTTAATTAAAACCTGTTTATTAAGGTTGGTTGCTTCTAACATTTAAGCTGCAACTCCTCTTTCCTCGTTCTCTTTGACGCCAAACAAAGTATTTCTATTGCTTGTTTCTATTCTAACATTCACAATTTTTCCTACGTCTTTTTCATTTGCATTTAGTATAACAACTGGAGTTAAACAATCTGTTCTTCCAAAATATTTTTTTTGGTTCTTCATTTTGTTTTCTACTAAAACCCCTTTAATTTTTCCAATTTGATTTTTGTTTTCTTTAATTTGTATATCTTCTAAAAGATTTTGTAGGATTATTAATCTCTTTTTTTGTTTTTCCATATCTACTGATTTTAGTCTAGAAGCAGGTGTTCCAGGTCTAGAGTTGAAAATAAATGAAAATGAGTTAATAAACTTTATTTCTTTTATTAAAGATAGAGTTTCTTGAAAATCGTTTTCTGTTTCTCCCGGATATCCAATAATAAAGTCACTAGAAAATTTTAAATTTGGATTTACTTCAATTAAACTTTTAATAATCGTCAAGTATTCTTCTCTAGTATGTTTACGATTCATTCGTTTAAGAATTTTGCTTGAACCACTTTGAACAGGCAGGTGAATAAATGGCGCTAATTTTTTAGACTTACCATAACATTCGATTAAATCTTTTGTCATATCTTTGGGATGTGATGTCGTATATCTAATTCTTTTAAGTCCTTTAATTTTATCTAACGCAATAATTAAATCTGAAAGTTTATATTCTCTACTCTCCATATTGTATGAATAAGCGTTTACATTTTGACCTAAAAGAGTGATTTCTTTAACGCCATTATGTATTAAATCGTTTGCTTCTTTCAATATCTCTGTTGGCGATCTAGAATGTTCAGGACCTCTTGTATATGGAACAACACAAAAGTTACAAAATTTATCACAGCCTTCTTGAATAGTGACAAATGAAGATACTTTTGACTCTGAATTTCTAATTGTATTCAATTGATCGAATTTTTCAACTACATCAAAATCTGTAAAATTTAATCTATTTCTTTTCTCATTTAGTTTTAATAAAATTTTAGAAAGATTGTGATAAGATTGCGGACCTATAACTGCATCTATATAAGGCTCTCTTTCAAGCATAATATTATTTTCAGCTTGTGCAACACAACCGGTAACTAAAACTATTGGTTTTTTTTTATTTTTATAGTTTTTTTTCAAGCGCCCTATATCATGATAAACTTTTTCTGTAGCTTTTGCCCTTATATGACAAGTATTTAATACATAACAATCTATTTCTTCGGTCTCTTGAGTTCTATTATATCCTGCTGCTTTAGCCAAACCTGCAATACGATTGCTGTCGTATTCATTCATTTGACATCCAAAAGTTTTAATGAAAATTTTTTTATTCAAGATATTAATTTTTTTTTAATTTTTGGGCATATAGCTCAAGTTTATGATCGACTAACTTATAACCTAATCTTTGTGCTACCTTTTTTTGAAGTTCTTCGATTTCTTTATCTACAAATTCTACAATTTCACCACTATTGATATCAATAAGGTGATCGTGGTGCTCTTCGGTTAGCGGCTCGTATCTCGATTTACCTTCCTTAAAATCGTGCCGCTCTATTATCCCAGCTTCCTCGAAAAGCTTTACTGTTCTATAAACTGTTGCAATGCTAATATTTTTATCTAATAAATTTACTCTTTTGTGTAATTCATCAACATCTGGATGGTCTTTTGATCCATATGTTTGTTTGGAGTCGGACATTACTTTTGCAATCAATCTTCTTTGATCAGTTAACCTAACTCCTTTAGTTTTACATTTGTCTTCTATTTTACTCATTTTATGAAGATCAATTTAGCTTATATACACTGGGTTAATCAAATTGTTTTGTATTAAGTTTTTTTTAATTAATAATTCAATATTTTTAAGGTTAAATTCACTTAATTCCGAGTCCTTGTAACCATATATTTTGGCTCCTTTTGCGATTTTAATGCCTTTTGCTACAGCAATTGAAATTCTTATTCCTGAAAAGCTGCCAGGGCCAAGATTGACTAATATAGAGAATTTTTTATCAATATTGACGCCCTTTTTACTAATAAAATCAAATATATTATTCACAAATTTTTCATTTTTTCTTAAATTAATTTGAAATTTTTTAATAAAAAAATTATTATTAGCCCTTAAAGCAATTAAATCGTTCTTGCCAGTGAAATTAATTAGTAAAAAATCTTTAATCATATATCTATCATTTATAATTCTTAATACATTTATAAACGATTCCTACTCTAATGCAAAAAATATTCATGACAATGGTATTCTCTCTATCATGTATCATAGATTTGAAGAAAATAAATATCCTTCGACTAATATTAAAATTGAAGATTTTAAAAAACATCTCAAGCTTATTACGGACTCAGGTTTTAAATTTATTTCGCATGAAGAATTTTCAAATGCTATTAAAGAAAACAATTTTGAAAAAAAACTTCTACTTACAATAGACGATGGGTTCACTTCATTTTATAAAGAAGCATGGCCAATCTTAAAAAAAAATAAAATTCCTTTTATACTATTTGTAAATACTGAAACTGTAGGTGCTAATGGGTATATGGATTGGAAACAAATAAAGGAGATTGCCAACTCTAAGAATGGTTACGTAGGTAACCACAGTCATTCGCATGACTACCTTGTAGATATGAGCGATAAAGAAATTAGAAGAGATTTAGAGACATCTATAGAAATTTTTGAGCAAAATTTAAAATATAAAAGTGAATTTTTTGCGTATCCTTTTGGTGAATATAAAAAATCATATATAGAAATAGTTAAAAGTTTAGGTTTCGAGTTTGCATTTGGACAACATTCAGGGGTTATGGATAAAACTAAAAATCACTACGAATTACCTAGATTTCCAATAAATGAAAAGTACGGAGAAATAAAAAGATTTAATAGCCTTCTAAAAACTATACCATTTCCCTATAAAAAAATTTTTCCAGAGGAAAAATATTTAACAAAAGAAAAAAATCCGCCAAATGTCAAAATTTTATTTTTTGATGAAAAACTTAATTTAAAAAATATCAATTGTTACTCAAATGAAGGTGATAAATGGAAAAAATCCAAAATTGAATTTTTAAAAGACAATGAAATCAAAATAGTGCTTACTGATAAATTTACAACTGAAAGAGGTAGGATTAATTGCTCTCTCCAAGAAAATAATGGAGAATGGAGATGGCTTGGAATTCAGTTTGTAATAGCTGACTTATAAATTAAACGAAGATGATTTATTGAAGTTTATAAGAGTAGAATTATCGAAATCAGTTAAAGAATTTTGTTGAATAATTTTTTTTAATGTTTCAACATAATCTTTTCCAGTTGCCGCATAACTTTCCAAATAAATTACCAAGTCTAAACCAGAAATATTTTTATCTTTATCTCTTAATTTTCCTCTATTCACTCTAAACTGGGTATAGCTTTTATGTGTATTTAAATTTTTTTGATAGGCTTTAACTGAAGACAACAATATTGGGAATTTAAGAACTTTGTGAGACTGGCCTTTTGTCTTTTGATTTGGTTCTATACCGTCTTTCCCCCATGTCCACTGACCAAACATAGCATTTCCCTCTAGAGCAAACCTTGATGTACCCCAACCACTCTCTTTTGCTGCTTGAGCAATTGCAATTGAAGTTGGGATTGTATCAATTCTAAGTTTTAGTTCAGTTATATCCTCGTTTTTTACATCGTATTCTTTAAATTTTTTTTTAAGCCATCGTTTCTCACCCATAGAGTTGACTTGCTTACTTAAAATCTTAAACAACTTTATTCTATCTTCCATAATTTTTTTATTTTCCTCCAGTACAAGTGGAAGAACAATTTTAATAAAAACTTCTTTTTTTTCTTTGGTACTTTTTATTTTACCTAAATCTCTAGGTAGTCGTGAAAGATAAATAGGTTTAACTTCTGCACCTTTTCTTATTCCATCAAGGTCGTATTTTAAATTATCAAAAAGATTGAGTGTAATTTGGGTATCAAGACTAATAATCTCATTATTGTTTAAATCTTTTGACTTTTTCTTATTAATTGTCGTGTCTGGAAAATTATTATTATCTGAAAAATTTGTTTTGTAATTTTGAGCCACATATGAAAATTTTATCTCATTAGTCACATTTTTGATATGCGGTCTCACACTTATCAAACTGATCACAAAAGTTATAAAACAAATCGTAATAACCAAATTTGTAAATACCTGCTCTCTAAATTTAATCGCTGTAATTCTTTTTTTATTATAACCTTGTTCGGGTAACCTTATTTTATTTTTAAGAAGAATTAATTCAACTTGCGCTGTTGTTAAATTTTTTTTTGATCTTATATAATCTTTTATTTCATCTATTTTATAAAGTTTTGACAACTCAAAGAGTTGATCTCTGTAGGATGTATTTTTTTTCATTTAATAAATTACTTTGCCTCTACTGATTTAACTTCCTTGATATAGTGACATAATAAGTTTTTTACCCCTTGTTTCAAGGTCATTAAAGAACTTGGACAACCTGAACAGCTTCCTTGTAATTCAACTTTTACCACACCATCTTTGAATGAAACAAATTTTATATTTCCACCATCTTTTGCAACAGCAGGTTTAACTTTAGACTCGAGTATTTCTTCAATCTGTTTTACCACATCGTCATTTTGTTTTTTAAATTTTGCGTCTGACTCGATCATATCCGTAAGGATTGGTTTTTGGTTGTTTTGGAAATAATCGTTTAATGATGATATAATCGATGGCTTCAAACTATCCCAGTTGCCATTTTCATTTTTTTTAACACTTAAAAAATTATCAGAAACTAATACTAACTCAACCCCCTCTAAATGTAGCAGGTTTTTAATAAAAATATTGTGGATTTTCTCAATATTTACTTTTTGAAATTCTTGAGTTCCGATTGAAGAAATTTGCTTCTCAGAGATAAACTTTAAAGAATTTGGATTTGGTGTTGTTTCAACCTGTATCATAATTTAACTCTTATCATATTATATTTTGATTTTGCACTGCTAATATAGAGGAAAACCAACAATTTTTTTAATTTCTTTTAAGTTTTTTGTCGCAATCTTACTTGCTTTGCTAGATCCATCCTCTAAAGTTTTTTGCAAATAGTTCTCATCTTTTTTTAAATCTTTAATTTTTTTTCCTATTGGGCAAATAATATCAATCAAGATTTCAGAAAGATTTTCTTTAAACTTTGAAAAATCTTTACCAGCCATTTGTTCTAAAGTTTTTTCAATTTTTGAATTTTTTAATGATGAGTAAATATTCAATAAATTTAAAGCCTCAGGTCTTCCTTCTAAATCTTTAATACTATCTGGTATAGATAAAGAGTCTGTTTTGGCTTTTTTAATTTTTTTTACAATATCATCTGAGCTATCAGTTAAATTTATTCTTGAGTAATCTGACTCTTCAGATTTGCTCATTTTTTTACTACCATCCCTTAGACTCATAACTCTGGAAAAGCCCTTATGTATTAAAGGTTCGGGTATAGGAAAAAAATTTTCACTTTTATAATCGTTATTGAATTTTTGGGCAATGTCTCTAGATAGTTCTAAATGTTGCTTTTGATCGTCACCAACTGGAACATGGGTAGCTTTATATAAAAGTATATCTGCAGCCATAAGATTTGGATAAACATATAGACCTACACTTGCTTTTTCTTTGTCAGATCCTGCTTTTTCCTTAAATTGCGTCATTCTATTCATCCAGCCGATTCTTGATACACAATTAAAAATCCAAGCTAATTCTGCATGACCGCTGACTGAGGATTGATTAAAAATTATACTTTTTTTTACATCCAAACCACAGGCTATAAAACCCGCAACGGTTTCTAGAATATGTTTTTTTAAATTTTTCGGTTCTTGGAAAATTGTTATTGCGTGGAGATCAACTACGCAATAAATGCACTCCATTTTTTTTTGAAGCTCTACAAAATTTTTTATTGCACCTAGATAATTACCGAGATGAAGATTGCCGGTAGGTTGCACTCCCGAAAAAACTACTTCCTTAAAGTTTTTTTTCATTTTAATTTATAGCTTTCAAAACTCAATATTCCCATGAGCTTTGTAATAAATAGATATATTATTGCAGCTGAGCCTATCATAATTAAAAGATAAATTAATTTAAATTTATAAGTATATTCAAACTTATCCTCAAAATAATCTAAACCATAATAAAGAAAAATAGTCATAAGGAATGTTGCAATTAAAATTTTAAAAAAATTCATTAAGTGCTTATAACCAAAGTTCAAATACCTATTTCTTGTTAATAATATCAAATAACCTATAGCTCCGATCCACGCAGATATTGACGTAGCAATCGGTATTATAATAAAGCCAAATTTTCTGAATAAAGATACACTTATAACAACATTTAATACCATGCTAATTAAGGAAACATAGAAAGGAAATTTAGTATTATCTCTTGCAAAGTAAAAGTTTGATAACACTTTAATCAAAGCAAAGGCCGGAACACCAATTGCAAAGAATTTAAGAGCCGACGAAGTATTAATAACATCGTCGTTACCAAAGGACCCGTACCCAAATAGAGAAGTTACAATCTGTTCAGAGGCAACCAATAATCCAAAAGTAGCTGGAAACGAAAGTAATAAAGATAGCTCTAATGATCTGTTCTGTATGAGGTCTACTGATTTTTGATTTTTTAATTTTATACTCCTAGAAAGTGTTGGTAAAGCTACTGTACCTACAGCAATTCCCGCTATAGCTAAGTTGATTTGGTAAACTCTATCCGCATAGTATAAATAGGAAACAGCTCCGGATTGAAACGAAGCTATTATGGTTCCAATAAGAATATTTATTTGTGTTATTCCTGAGGAAAATATACTTGGTAACAGTTTTTTTAAAAAAAATTTAATTCTTTTTGAAAAACTAAAAACAAATTTTATTGATGGAAAATAAAATTTTTTTGTGAAAAAAACTAAAATAATAAATTGCAGTATTCCAGCTAAGGTTACTCCTATTGATAAACTCTTAGCTAAATTTTGATCATAAAAAAAAGACATTAATAAAATAAAAATTAAAACTATATTAAGAATAATTGGCGCAGCTGCAGCAGCAGCAAATTTATTATTTGTGTTTAAAATTCCCGACAATAACGATGACAAACTAACAAATAGTAAAAAAGGAAATGTGATTCTAGTAAATTCTGTAGCTATATTAAATTTTTCTGAATCCTCATAAAAACCTGGGGCTATCAAAAAAACTAAAAAGGGTGTAAAAATTTCTACAATAATAATTAAAATAATTAAGATGAATAAAAGTCCGCTAAAAACATCGTCTACAAAGTTTTTTCCCGAACCTTCTCCTTTTAACTTTGCTTCAGCATAACTAGGTATGAACGCTGCATTAAAGGTACCTTCAGCAAAAAGTCTTCTAAAGGTGTTTGGTAATCTAAAAGCAACAAAAAAAGCGTCAGCATAAATGCTTGTTCCTAAAAAAATTGCAATCAGAATGTCTCTTAAATAGCCCAAAACTCTACTAATCAAAGTATAAAAACCAAAAACTGACGTTGATGACAATAAATTCATAATTCAGACAAATTATTAGTGATTTAATATCATTTATATTACATACTTAAATTTTAATGACAAAAAAATCAAAAATAGACCATTATACCGATAAAGAGGCATTAGACTTTCATAATAAGGGAAAGTCTGGCAAAATTGAGATAATTTCGTCAAAATCTTTAACGACCAAAAGAGACCTTTCTTTAGCGTATTCCCCGGGAGTAGCAGTTCCAGTCATGGAAATTTCAAAGAATCCAGATGCGGCTTATGAATATACAAGTAAAGGAAATTTGGTAGCCGTTATAAGTAACGGATCTGCAATTTTAGGTTTGGGTAATTTAGGCGCCCTTGCATCCAAGCCTGTAATGGAAGGTAAGGCAGTTCTTTTCAAAAGGTTTGCGGACATAGATGCAATTGATATTGAAATAGATAATAAAAATTCTGATGAAATAATTAAATGTATTCAAAATATTGGAAATAGTTTTGGCGGTATAAATTTAGAAGATATAGCTGCTCCTGATTGTTTTATAATAGAGAGGAAGTTAAGAGCTTCGTTAGATATTCCAATTTTTCATGATGATCAACATGGCACAGCAATTATAACATCTGCGGCACTTATTAATGCTCTGGATATATCAAATAAAAAACCCGGTGAGGTAAAAATTGTTATTAATGGTGCTGGTGCATCTGCCTTGGCATGTGCAAACCTTTTCAAAAGTATTGGAATCAAAACTCAAAATATAATCATGTTAGACAGAAAGGGTGTAATTTATAAAGGTAGGGATAATGTAGATCAGTTTAAATCAGCATATGCGGTTGAAACAAAGCTTCGGACTCTTAAAGAAGCAATAAAAGGAGCCGATGTTTTTTTAGGTTTATCAGCAAAAAATATATTGGATAAAGATATGGTCAAGTCTATGGCAAAAAATCCAATCATATTTGCATGTGCTAATCCTGACCCTGAAATAAAACCTGAGCTAGTAGATGAGGTAAGATCGGATGCAATAGTTGCTACTGGAAGATCGGATTATCCTAATCAAGTAAATAATCTAATTGGATTTCCATATATATTTCGTGGAGCTCTTGATGTCAGAGCAAAAGAAATTAATGAAGAAATGAAAATAGCTGCGGCTAAAGCTATAGCAGCACTAGCAAGGGAAGAAGTTCCCGATGAAGTAGTAAATGCATATGGTGGTGAACGACCTCATTATGGAAAAGAATATATTATTCCATCAACTTTTGATCCAAGACTAATTAGTAGAATACCTGCTGCGGTTGCTAAAGCCGCAATGGATAGCGGGGTTGCACGAAAAAAAATTTCAGATATAGAAATTTATAAAGATCAATTAACTAACAGACTTGATCCTTCGATGAGCGTCATGCAAGGAATTAATGCTCAAGTTAAAAAACGACCTAAGACTGTAGTTTTTGCTGAGGGTGAAGACCAAAATATGTTAAAAGCTGCAGTGGCTTACAAGAATAGTCGCTTAGGAACACCAATAGTAATAGGTAATGAAAAAAGAGTTAAAGAACAGCTAAAAGAAATCGGATTAGATGAAAATTATAAAATTAAAATTGTAAATTCTACAGATAAAAGCAAAAGAGAACTCTATACAAAAAAATTATATTCAAAATTACAAAGAAAAGGTCTTTTAGAGAGAGATGTCGATAGATTAATAAGAAATGATAGAGTTGTTTGGGGATCCTCGATGGTTGACTGTGGCGATGCAGATGCAATGGTGACAGGCAATATACGTCATTATGCTGCGTCAATTGAGAGTTTAAAAAAAGTTGTGGAAGCTAGACCAGGGGAAATTTTATTTGGTTTAAATATGCTTATAACACCAAAAAAAACTGTATTTATTGCTGACACACAAGTAAATGATTTTCCATCTTCAGAAAACTTAATTAAAATTGCAACCTCAAGTGTTAGGGTAGCTAGATTATTTGGGTTCGATCCTAAAGTAGCTTTCTTATCTCACTCCACTTTTGGAAAGCCTACATCAAGAAATACAAAGCATGTTAGAGAAGCGATTGAAATCTTAAAAAATAAAAAAGTAGATTTCGATTTTGATGGCGAAATGCAACCGGACGTGGCTTTAAATCCTAAATACAAGGAGACATATCCTTTCTCTAAAATAGTAGGTAATGCTAATATATTAATAATGCCCGCTCTTCATAGTGCAGCTATATCAACCAAACTTATGAGAACTATTGGAGGTGCAAAAACAATTGGTCCACTTTTAATCGGATTAGGATTGCCAATTGAAATAGCTCCTTTGAGATCATCTCCAAATGACATATTAAATTTAGCGTCTGTGGCAGCATATTCTTCAGAAGTAATAGATTATAAAAATAAAAAAAATTAGTTTTTATTCCTACTTAATTCATCTACCAAAATTATGCTAGGTATAACTTCTTTGACTCCGTAGACTTCTTTAGCTTCTTCTATGACTTTTCTTTTTTCATCTTGATTCATTGCAATACCGAAAATATAAGTTTTACCATTTATTGTGTCTATATTATAGTTTGTTGCCTTAACATCTTTGCTAAAAATCAAAGCAGACCTTAGTTGAGTTGTTATAAGCGCATCTTTTGCCGAATTTTTAAAATTAGTTTCACCTTTAATTGTAATTGCAGTTTTAACGGATCTTGCTCCTTTGGTTTCCCAAGCCATTTTAATAATTTTTAACTTTTCTTCAGGTTCGTCAACTTTTCCTGATAAAAATATATTTCCATCAAGAACTTTTGTGTTTACATAAATCAAATATTTTTTTTCTGTAAGAGCCAATCTTGCTGTTAAATTTTTTTGCATTATTGAGTCATCAATTTGCATACCAACAGTCCTGGGATCATAAGCCACACTTACCCCTGATCCAAAAATACCAACTGATGAGGTTCCAACGCAGGAATAAAGGAACAGAAAGATTAAAAGTTTAATTGAGTGTTTTTTCATTTTTTTTTAATTTTCAAACATTGATCGTAAATTTTTTTTTTCGACAAACCATGTTTCTCTGATACCAATTTTACAACATCTTTTAAAGAGTATCTCTTAAGATAAAGAGCTATTTCTTCATTTATTGCCAAGTCTTCTGATTGGTTTTTTTTCTGAATTTCATGTTTTTTTCTTGATAATATTACTGTCATCTCGCCTTTTATATTCTTTTTAATCCCTTCGAAATTATCAACAGTGTCCCTATAAAATGTTTCATGTAATTTTGTCATTTCTCTTCCAATAAATATGTCTCTCCCATTAAAATATTTTTTAAAAAATTTATTATAAAAATTAATCTTTATTGCCGGCATGAAGAAAACTATATTAAAATCATTATTTTTTAACTGACTTAATACTTTTTCGATTTCCTTATTTTTTTTAGGTAAAAAGCCGTAAAAAAAAAATTTTTCATCAAATCCTGAAACGCTCATACCAGTAGTAATCGCAGACACTCCGGGAATGGGAAATATACTTATCTGTCTTTTGATACACTCTTTAACAAGGATTAGCCCAGGATCTGACAAAACTGGTGTCCCAGCATCAGAAATAATAGAAACTAGATTTCCACTCTCAATTAATTTAATTGCAGATAAAAGTACTTTTTTTTCATTAAACTTATGATTTGATATCAATTTCTTTTTTATACCGTAGTGATTTAGAAGCTTAATTGATCTTCTAGTATCTTCACAAAGAATTTGATCTGAATTTTTTAATACATTTAACGCTCTTAATGTAATATCTTCAAGATTACCTATTGGTGTTGAAACGATGTACAAACCTGGTAAAAAATTACTCATAGAATGAAAAAATTTTTTTTAATAATTTTATCTTATTTATTTATTACATTTAACACTTTTGTTTTTGCAGATAACAATAACAAAGTACTTAAAATTGGTATTTTGGCTCCTTTCTCTGAAGAATTAAAAACATTAGGTGAAACTATATTGTTCTCAGCCAACTTAGCTTTACATGACATTGGTGCAGATTCAATAAAATTATATCCCGTGGGTTACAGCAATGATAAAAATGAAATTAATAAAGCCTGTGAAAAATTTAAAGAAGAGGGTGTAAAAATTGTATTAGGACCAGTTGACTCAAAATTTTTAAAAGAACTAAATCGATGTTCCGAAATCGTTTTTTTATCATTGTCAAATATGGATGCAAATATTAACGACAATGTAATTATGATGGGTATTAATCTAGAGTCACAATTGTTAGCAATTAAGAAACTGATTAAGAAAAAAAAGAAGAAGAAAACAATAATTCTTTATCCAGACAATGAATATTCAAAACATGTAGAAAGAAATATCAGATTTATAAATTTTCAAAATTCAAAAGTTTTTAAATATAGTAATGATCCGAAAATTTTAACAAATCAAATTGAAAAGCTAACAAATTACAAAAAAAGAAAAATAAATTTAATTGCAAGAATAAAAAAATTGGAAAATTCTGAGGATCCAAAAGACCTAAATGAGTTAAATATATTGAAACAAAGGTTTACCTTAGGAAAAGTTAATTTTGACTCCGTAGTCATTATTGACTTCGATAATGGTTTAAAGAGCATTCTAACCTCGCTAGCTTATACAGATGTTTCAGAAAAAGATGTTTTGATAGTTGCTGCAAATCAATGGTTTGATAAAAGTATTCTGACCGAGAGCTCAATTAAGGAGTTTTATTTTCCTTCAGTTAACCTAGAAAATTTAGAAAAATTCAAAAAGGATTTTTTTAAGATACATAATTACAAACCAAATGAAGTTGGTATTCTTGCCTACGATTGTATTGGACTTATATATTATTTATGGAAAAACGATACAATTATTAAATCTGTAAACAATTTTAATTTTAAAAAAGAAATAAAAGGAAAAATTGGTAAATTTAAAATATCTGATAACAAAGTTATTCAAAGTTTAGAAATCTATAAGCTTGAAAATAGTAATTTTGTTAAAAATAAGTTTTAATTTTTTTTTCTAATTTATTATAAGCAATATATCGATGATCAATTAAAAGTTTCTCCTTATAATTCATTTCAGCAAAAGTTTTAGTATATCCCTCCGGTATAAATATTGGATCATAACCAAAACCGTTTTCACCTTTTTTAGATGTAATTTTGCCCTTTATGACTCCTAATTCGGAAATCTTTTTTCCTTCAGGCCATTGTATGGTGAGGCTACAAACAAATTGAGCCTTTATATTTCCTTTGACTTCTTTGACCATATTAATAATTTCATCCATAGCCTTATTAAAACTTCCGTATTTTTTTGCCCATCTTGCAGAATGAATTCCTGGATCCCCGTTTAAGCTTTCTATCTCTAAACCAGAATCGTCGGACAGGGTTATTAAATTAGTTTTGTTGCAAAAAAAATTGGCTTTTATTTCTGAGTTTTCTTTAAATGTTTTGCCATTTTCTACGGGAGAATCAAGATTAAAGCTTTCTGGCGAAAATTTCTCTATTGTTTTAGGGAGTAAATCACTAATCTCTTTAAATTTTCCCTTATTGTGAGTTCCAATCAATATTTTATTAATTTTATCCATAAATAACTAGAAATTGAGTATTTTATAACTATATAGCATTTATGGATAATTTAAACGATCAAGATAAAATTAAAGATAAGAAAGAAACCTCCAAAAAAACTTCGGAGGAAGAGGAAATATCAGAAAAACAATTAACTGTTGAAGAAAAGTTAAAAAATACAGAAGATAAGTTATTAAGATCTCTTGCTGAATTAGAAAATCAAAGAAATAGGTTTGAAAAAGAGATCAAAGAAGCAATAGATTTTGGTGGATTTAATTTTGCAAGAGAAAATTTAGCAATATTAGACAATTTACAAAGAGCCCATGCATCAATAAAAAATGATCCTGATCTAAAAAATAGCAAAGATTTATACAAATTTTTAAAAAATATTGAAATCATCGAAAAAGATTTATTATCTATATTTAAAAAAAATAAAATCGAGAAAATAGACAGCCTTAATAAAAAATTTGATCCCAACTTCCACCAAGCTATGACCGAAATTAAGGATGAAGAGAAAGAATCCGGAACTATTGTTCAAGAGATACAGCCTGGATATATGTTTGGGAATAGGCTTCTTAGACCCTCTTTGGTCGCCGTTTCAAAAAAAAGTGTCAAGAAAGATGAAAAATAAGCAAAAAAAATTTATAAAAATGGCATTTACAACCTTGTAGAAAACTAAATAACACCCATATATGGAGTATAATGAGTAGAGTAATTGGAATAGACCTAGGAACTACAAATTCTTGTGTAGCCATCATGGATGGTAAACAGGCAAAAGTTATAGAAAATTCTGAAGGTCAAAGAACTACCCCTTCTGTTGTAGCTTTTCTTGATAAGGATGAAAAATTAGTCGGTCAGCCAGCAAAAAGACAAGCTGTAACAAATCCAAATGATACAATTTTTGCAGCTAAAAGATTAATAGGAAGAACTTTTGATGACAAGTCAGTAAAACAAGATATCGAAAAAGCACCTTTCAAAATAGTTAAATCAGAAAAAAATGATGCTTGGATAGAGGCTAAAGGAAAAAAATATTCCCCATCACAAATATCAGCTTTCATTCTACAAAAAATGAAAGAAACAGCTGAAAAACATTTAGGCCAACCAGTCACTAAAGCTGTAATAACGGTCCCTGCATACTTTAATGATGCACAAAGGCAAGCAACAAAAGATGCGGGTAAAATAGCTGGTCTAGAAGTTTTAAGAATTATTAATGAACCAACTGCGGCCTCACTAGCTTATGGTTTGGATAAAAAAGGTGGAAAAAAGATTGCTGTTTACGATTTAGGTGGAGGTACATTTGATGTATCAGTATTAGAAATTGGAGATGGTGTTTTTGAGGTAAAATCTACAAATGGAGACACATTTTTAGGTGGTGAGGATTTTGATGATACAATTGTAGATTACTTAGTATCAGAGTTTAAAAAAGATAGTGGGATAGATTTAAAATCCGATAAATTAGCATTACAAAGATTAAAGGAGGCAGCAGAAAAAGCTAAAATAGAATTATCTGCGGCGACACAAACAGAAATCAATCTTCCTTTTATTACTGCAGACAAAACCGGACCCAAACATATAAATCTTAAATTTACTAGAGCTAAACTTGAAGCTTTGGTAGAGGGATTAATAGAGAGAACTCTAGAACCATGCAAAACAGCATTAAAAGATTCTGGTTTTTCAGCAGCAGAAATAAATGAAATAGTTCTTGTTGGCGGGATGACTAGAATGCCAAAAATAGTTGAGACAGTTAAAAATTTCTTTGGCAAAGAGCCAAATAAAAGCGTTAACCCTGATGAAGTTGTTGCAATGGGAGCAGCGATTCAAGCGGGTGTCCTACAAGGTGATGTGAAGGATGTTTTGCTTTTAGATGTTACTCCTTTATCACTTGGAATAGAAACACTTGGAGGAGTTTCTACAAAATTAATTGACAAAAATACAACAATACCTACAAAAAAAAGCCAGGTCTTTTCAACTGCAGAGGACAATCAACCAGCCGTATCTATAAGAGTTCTTCAAGGTGAAAGGGAAATGGCATCAGATAATAAAATTTTGGGCAACTTTGAGCTTGTAGGAATTGCTCCAGCACCAAGGGGTGTTCCACAAATTGAGGTAGCTTTTGATATTGATGCGAACGGAATTGTTAATGTATCTGCTAAAGATAAAGGAACAGGAAAAGAGCAAAAAATTCAAATTCAAGCATCTGGTGGTTTGTCTGACGAAGAAATTAAGAATATGGTAAAAGATGCAGAAGCAAACAAAGAAGCTGATAAGAAAAAAAGGGATTCTGTTGATGCTAGAAATCAGGCAGACACAATGATTCATTCTACAGAAAAAAACCTTAAAGAACATGGATCTAAAATAAGTGAAACTGATAAAAAAGCTATTGAAACTGCAATATCAGACTTAAGAAATTCCCTTAAAGGAACTGACGCAGAAGAGGTTAAGAAAAAAACTCAAGCTTTAATCCAAGCTTCAATGAAGTTAGGAGAAGCAGTTTACAAGAGTCAGCAAAAACCTGATGCAAAGACATCTGGTGACAAAGATGGTAAAGGTGAAAAAGGAAAAGATAACGTTGTAGATGCAGAAGTCGTAGACCCAAAAGAAGATAAAGAAAAAAGAGCCTGAGACTAATCAGTAGGAGTAAAGCTTCTTATGTCAAAACGAGATTATTACGAAGTCTTAGGAGTAAATAAATCATCCAAAAAAGACGAGATCAAAAAAGCTTATAGGAAATTGGCACTTAAATTTCACCCTGATAAAAATAAGGGTGACAAGGTTTCAGAAGAAAAATTTAAAGAAGCAAGTGAGGCTTATCATGTTCTCTCTGATGATAAAAGAAAAGCTAGTTACGATCAATTTGGACACTCGGCGTTCCAGGGAGCAGGAAGCCAAGGTGGTTTTAGTAATTTTGATTTTTCTTCTTCTTTCTCAGATATTTTTGAGGATGTATTTGGGGACTTAGGTGATTTTGGTTTTAATGCAGGTCGATCTAGAAGAAGGTCAAATTATAGAGGTAACGACTTGAGATATGATATCGAGATAGATTTAAATGATGCATTTAATGGAATTGAAAAAAAAATAAATTATACAACTTATAAAAAATGCAAAACGTGCTTAGGTAGTGGAGCAAAACTAGGTTCAAAACCATCAACTTGTAGCTATTGTAGCGGGCAGGGCAAGGTAAGATCCAGTCAAGGATTTTTTACTATACAACAAACTTGTCCTGAATGCAGTGGTGAAGGAGAAAAAATAACAAACCCATGTAACAGTTGTAGTGGAATTGGTAAGACACAATCCAATGAATCTGTTTCTGTAAAAATTCCCAAAGGAGTTGATGATGGCACTAGAATTAGGTTAGCTGGAAAAGGGGAAGCTGGTAGCAAAGGTGGTGGATACGGGGATCTTTATTTATTTGTATCAGTTGAGCCTCACAACATTTTTAAAAGGTCAGATGAAAACCTATACTATGAATTACCAATTTCAATTGCAGATGCAGCTTTAGGTACGACTGTTGAGGTGCCATCTATCGATGGTGGAAAAACAAAAATCAAAATTCCTTCTGGAACTCAAACGGGAAAACAACTGAGGCTCAGAGGCAAAGGTATGCCTATTTTAAGAAGAAATATATTTGGTGATTTATATATAAGAATTATAACCGAGGTACCAACATCTTTAAACAAAAGACAAAAAGAATTGCTTGCTGAATTTAAAAACTTAGAAGATACTAAATCTAATCCACTTATTAAAAGTTTTTTTGATAAAGCCAAAAAATTTTGGAAAAACTAAATGAAAAAAATTAATGTTACTATAACTGGTTGTCTTGGTAGAATGGGAAAACAACTTATTAAATCGATAAAAAAAACAAAAAAATTTAAACTTATTTCTGTTACAGAAAATAGAATGATAAATAAAAAAATATTTGGGCTTAAAACTCAATTAAATTCAATAAATGCCTTCAAAAATACAAACGTAATAATTGATTTTACAGTTCCTAAAGCTACTTTAGAGGTACTAAAAATTGCATCGAAATTAAAAAAAAGAGTAGTTATTGGAACAACAGGTTTTTCAAAAATAGAGGAAAAATTAATAAAAAAATACTCGAGACAAATACCAATACTCAAAGCTGGGAATATGAGTTTGGGTGTAAATTTGTTGGTATATTTAACAGAGATAGCATCAAAATCTCTTGGCAATAACTTTTTAAGTAAGGTTTATGAAGTTCATCACAAACATAAAAAGGATCATCCATCTGGAACAGCTTTAATGCTTGGAAAAGGTATTGCATTAGGAAAAAATAAAAAATTAAGCAAAATAATGGGAAAAAAATATTTTAATAAAAAGTCTTTTCCCTTCAGCAAAAAAATTAACTTTAATTCTCTTAGAAAAGGTAAAATTATTGGAGAACATCAAGTTAAATTTTCGAGTGGAAAAGAAATTGTGACTTTAAATCATGAGTCCTTTGATAGAGCATTATATTCCGAGGGGGCTTTGACAGCAGCAAAATGGTTAACAAATAAAAAACCAGGCTTGTATTCAATGAGAGATGTTTTAAATTTTAAATAAATTTAAAACAATGAATCAAAAAAATAGAGCAAAGGTAGTTTTAAAAAATTTAGATAAAATTTATCCAAAAACACCTATTCCTTTAAAACATAAAAATATATTTACTCTTTTAGTTTCAGTTGTATTGTCTGCCCAAACAACAGACCTTAATGTAAATAATGTAACGAAAGATATTTACAAAAAATATTATAAGCCTGAACATTTTGTAAAATTAGGAAGAAAAAAAATTGAGAAACTTATTAAAAAAATTGGGCTTTTTAGAAATAAGGCAAAAAGTATTTATATATTATCAAAACAATTAATTAAAAAACATAATGGCAAAGTTCCAGGTAATTTTAAAGATTTAGAAGATTTACATGGAGTGGGACATAAAACTGCAAGTGTAATTATTTCGCAAAAATTTGGTTTACCTGCTTTTCCAGTCGATACTCATATTCACCGTTTAGCTCAAAGATGGGGTTTAACCAATGGTAAAAATGTTGTTCAGACTGAAAAGGATCTAAAAAGATTATTTCCTAAAAAATCCTGGAACAAACTTCATCTTCAAATTATTTACTACGGAAGAGAATATTGTAAAGCTAGAGAATGTTATGGTGTTACTTGTAAAATCTGCACTAATTGTTATCCTAAAAGAAAAAAACCCATAAAAACAAAAAAGGCTTAATATGAAAATTTTAGGAATCGGAAATGCAATTATAGATGTTATTTGCAAAGTAGACGATAGTTTTTTAAAAAAAAATAATTTAGTAAAAAGCACCATGAAACTTGTAGATCAAAATGAATTTAAAAACCTCACATCAAATCTAAAAATCGAAGAAACCGTTTCAGGCGGGTCTGTTGCTAACTCTATAGTTGGACTATCACAATTAGATAATAATGTTGGTTTTATTGGAAAAATTAATAACGATAAATTTGGAAATGAATATGAGAAAGGGTTAAAAAAAGAAAAGGTTAAGTTTTTTTACTCAAAAAAAAATGAAGATACTTCAACTGGTACTTGTTTGATTTTAATAACACCTGACTCGGAAAGGACAATGTGTACTTTTCTAGGTATTGCAGGAAAAATTAATGAAAATGATATTGACATTAAAGCAGTCAAAGAAAGTGAAATTACTTTTTTTGAGGGTTATCTATGGGATGAAGGACATCCTAAGAAAGCTTTTGAAAAAGCAATTAAAAGTTCAAAGAAAACAGCCATGTCTCTTTCCGATAAATTTTGTGTAGACAGACATAAATCAAACTTTTTAAATTTAGTTAAAAATTCGCTAGATATCACTTTTGCAAATGAGCAAGAAATTTTATCTTTAATTAATGCAAAAACTTTCGATGAAGTAATTTCTTTTGGAAAAAATCTTGGAAAGCTAATTGTAATAACTAGAGGGGAAAAAGGAAGTATAGCAATCAAAAATGACGAGGTAGTTGAATTTGGAGTCCAAAAAAATTTAAAAATTGTAGATTTAACTGGAGCTGGAGATCTTTTTGCAGCAGGATTTTTACATGGCTATATTAACCAGTTTTCTATCAAAAAAAGTTTAGAAAAAGGTACCGAGATGTCATCAAAAATTATACAAAAAATCGGGGCTAGACTTTTTTAATTTTTTTTCTGCTATAGCTTCCTTTTCCTTTTTTTGGTTTAACAATTCGTTTCCTATATTTTTTTGAAAAAAGATCTTTTGCAAAAATATTTCTTTTATTCAAATTGAATAACCCCTTTCAGAATGTTTAATAAAATTCACGTCATCAAAATGATTTTTTATTTTTTGCCTAAGTCTATAAATGTGAGTTTCAACAGTATGTGTATCTGTTCCTGTGGAATATCCCCAAACTTTTTCTAAGATGAAATTTTTATTTAACGGTTTTTTTGAAAAAAAAAGAGTTTCTATAAAAAAAATTTCTTTTTCAGTTACTTGTATTTTTTTATTATCTTTTATAAGTATTCTTTCATTTTTATTTAAAGTATAATTTTTAATTTTAATTAGTGAGTTTTTTTCGAATTTTTTTTTCTGGGAAAGATTAATTATCATCTGTCTTAATTCCGACAAGCTAACAGGCAATGTTATTACCAAGTCGTATTTCATTTTTGTTTTTTCTGTTTTTGTCTTCACTAATACTTTTGGAATTTCTATGTTATAAAATTGAAGCTCTTTTTCTCTTTTCGATTCCACTACCAATATATCAAAATTTTTATCAATTTCTTGGTTTAAATTGCTGGGTTTATTCAAATCAAAACCAAGAAAAGGTTTTACTTCTTCTAATGACTTAATTAAATTTTCATTACAAAAAAAGGCTGCTTTTATATTATAAATATTTTTATGCATATAAATCTAAAAAATAAATTTCTATATTTTCGAGATTATAAGATAAAATGCTCGATAGGTAAAATGGGTCTTACTAAAAAAAAACGAGAAGGCGATTTAAAAACACCAAGAGGAAGATTTAAATTTTTAACCCTAATGTATAGAAAAGATAGAATTAACAGCATTAATTCAGGAATTAAAAAAAAAATAATTAAAAAAAACATGGGTTGGTGTGACGACTCCAAATCAGTTAATTATAACAAGATAATAAAATTTCCATTCAAAGGTAGTGCGGAGAAATTGTACCTCAAAAATAACAATTACGATTTGATATTAGCGCTAAATTATAACACTAGACCAGTGAAAAAAAATATGGGAAGTGCAATATTTCTTCATATTGCAAGCAAGAATTTTAAACCAACTAAAGGGTGTATTGCGATTAAAAAGGAAGATTTAATCAAAATTTTACCTTTTATTACGAATAAAACTTTTATTTATATATAATTTATTTTCTTTCTCCAAGAATACCGGATCCAATTCTTAAAAAAGTAGAATTAAATTTAACTGCTGCAAGGTAATCAGATGACATACCCATGCTTAAATCTTTAAATCCTAAATCAGAATTTAAATTTGAAATCATGCTGAAATATTCTTCTGTTCTATCATCATTGGGTGGTAACACCATTAATCCAATTACATTTAAATTACACTCTTCAATACAATATTTTGAAAAACTTTTAGCATCATTAGGTAAAATACCAGACTTTTGGTTTTCTTGGCCAATATTAACTTGAATAAAATAGAATAATTTTTTATTTAATTCCTGTTCATTTTTTTTTAAAACGTCGGCAAGTTTCTTATTATCTAAAGAATGAATATAATCAAAAATAGTTATTGCTTTCTTAACTTTGTTAGATTGAAGCTTGCCAACCATATGAAGTTTTAGATTTTTATTATCATTTTTGATGTCAGACCATTTTGTAAGAGCTTCTTGAACTTTGTTTTCGCCAAAATGTATATGTCCATGATCAATCAAAGGTTTAAATTTATCTAAACTAAAAGTTTTTGAAACGCAGATAATTTCTGGTTTATATTTATTACTGGATGAAGATTTGTTTATATTATCTTGTATTAAATTTAATTTATTTATAATTTGATCACTCATGAAAGTTAAAAAAAAACATATTTACTTTTTAATCGAAAGTCCAAAGGATGTTAACTTAGATTATGTCAAAAATACAGGTGCTATTTTGATTTTAAGAAAGCCTGAGAATTCAAGCTTAAATTTACTTAAAAAATTTCATAAAAATTGTTTAAGCAAAAATATAGATTTATTCGTTGCTAACAATGTTAAGATTTTATTTAAATTAAAATCTAGAAAATTTTACATCTCTGCATTTAACAAAAAACATTTTAATTATTTGAAGAATATAAATCCTAAAATCAATATTATAGGAAGCGCTCATAACGTAAATGAAATTAACAAAAAAATAGAACAAGGTTGCAACAATGTTCTTTTATCAAGACTTTTTAAAACGAGTTATAAGAACAAAAAAGGATGGCTTGGACCAATAAAATTTAATCTTTTAACGCGTAGTGTTTCTACTAAAATTATTGCTTTAGGAGGAATTAATGAGAAAAACTTTAAGAGGCTTAAAATGCTAAATATAGTAGGTTTTGCTTTATCTAAAGATAAAAAAAAAGCCGGCAATTACTTGCCGGCTTTTTATAAAAATTAAATTTTTTATAACTTAGAACGCAACAGACAATGAAATTGTTGTTTCGTCTATGTTTCTGCCACCATGTGTGTAAGAACACTTAGAGCAATCAGCATCTGCGATTGATATAGTCATTCCACCCATAGAGTAGCCTAAGCTTATACTGTCGAATTCCTGTACAGTTTGCAAACCATCAGTAGCTGTTCTAGCAGCTTCTAATGTGTTGTAAGAAACAGAAAGGTCGTCAGTTACTTGGTAAGAAATACCAATGTACTCATTTTTGTACAATGTATTACTTGAACCAACGCTAACTGCACCAACTTGATAACCAACTGCGACTGGACCGATTGCGTATTTAACGTAACCAGTAGCTTCGTCTTGGTCTACAGCGCTTTGACCAACTGTTTGAGAGGTCTGCACTTCTTCTTCAAGTTTCGCATAACCAACACCTAATGATAGTCCTTCAACCATAGGAACTGTTCCAGTTACAGCAACTTCAACTCCGTCACCGTTACCTTCAACTCCTGATGTGCCTGAAGTACCTTGGTCAGCTGTTGCGTCACCAGTACCGTGTACTGGAACGTACATAGCGTCAAACTTAAATCCAGAGCCAGCTACGTCAGCTAATGTGTAACGAAGACCAAAAGTTCCGTCTACACCATTAACATCATCGATTGAACCAACTTGAGCATTCGCTTCTTCGAAAGCTGTTGGAGTCACATCGTCGATAGCTGAAAGTGGAGAACCTGTTGATGTCATCGCTAAAGTTCCGCCAACCATAGGCATGTTGCTAAATACTAATTCAGAGTCACTACCTGCTTGTGCAGCTGTTAGTGATCTTTTGTATGCAACACCTACTCCATTATCAAGTTCAGTAGAAGCAGCGATGGTCATTTCGTTTTCTTGTCCGAATTGGTTACCATCGTTTTGATAGCCACTACCTACAGTATAAGTTACTTCCATGCTACCAGTTAATGACAAGTCACCTGCATTTGCAGATGTCATAGCCAATGAGCCAGCTAGCGCGGATAAACCTATTTTTGTAATGTTTTTCATGTTTATCTCCTTAATTGTTTACGTTTATTAATAATAAACAGTGTGAAAATATGTAAAATTACTCAAATAGTCACTTTTTTTAGCGTTTTTAATGATTTTTTCATTCTAGTGTTGCAAAAATAACACATTAATTAGTCATTTTTTCTACTTAAATTTACTGCTTATTTATATTTTTTGAGTTAATAAAAATATTACCAATAAACACGTGTTATAATAAGAAAAAGGGTTTTTTTGAAAAATTTATCTAAAATAGTTTTTACATTTTTGTTGCTGTTTCATCTGACATCTTGTGGCGGCATACCTAAACCAGGCGACGCAAGAAAAGTCAGCCCGAATGCAAAAGAACGTGCGTTACAAAACATAAAGGAGGGAAAAGGAGCGTCACTTAAAAATTTAACAAAAAACAGGTCAACAAACTATGAGTTTAGTACCTCAAATCCTTTGTGGAGAGCAACATTTGATGTAATAGATTTTATGCCTCTTGTAACAGTAGATTATTCGGGAGGGATGATTATTACAGATTGGTATACGGACTCTAATACCACAAATGACTCATTAAAATTTACTATAAGGTTTTTATCAAATCAGGTTAGATCTGATAGTCTAAAAATAATAATTCATAAAAAAACTTGTAAAACTGGTCAATCGAATTGCATTGTCACTAAAATAGCTTCAAAACTTGAAAATACGATAAGGTCAGAAATCATAAAAAAAGCTGTTGTATTAGAGTCTGAGGCAAAAAAGAAAAAAAAAGGTAAAAATTAAACCTTTGCATTTAATTTCATGAACGAAATTCAAGTTAAAGAAATTGATAAAAAATGGCAGCTTTTTTGGTCAAAAAAGCAAAATCATTTTAAACACACAGATAATAAAAAGAAATTTTATTGTCTAGAAATGTTCCCCTATCCATCAGGAAGAATTCATATGGGTCATGTTCGAAATTATGCAATAGGAGATGTGATAGCTAGATACAAAATGATGAATGGTCATAACGTATTGCATCCAATGGGTTGGGATTCTTTTGGTTTGCCTGCTGAAAATGCTGCTCGCGAAAACAACTTAAATCCAAGAGAGTGGACACAAAAAAATATTTCTACAATGAAAAATCAACTACAATTATTAGGGCTATCGATTGATTGGGACTTGGAAATTTCTACCTGCGATGAAGAGTATTATAAGCACCAACAAGAACTTTTTATCGATTTTTATAATAAAGGCTTAGTTGTGAGAAAGGAAACCTATGTTAATTGGGATCCAATTGAAAAAACAGTTTTGGCTAATGAACAAGTAATTGACGGAAAAGGGTGGCGTTCAAATGCTTTGGTTGAACGAAAAAAATTATACCAATGGTTTTTTAATATTTCAAAATTTTCTGATGAATTATTAAAAGATCTTGAAACTTTGACGAATTGGCCTGAAAAAGTAAAATTAATGCAAAAAAACTGGATTGGAAAGTCGTTGGGTTGTGAAATTAATTTTAAAATAAAAGATACAAAAAATAAAATAAAAATTTTTACGACTCGTCCAGATACTATATTTGGAGCGACTTTTTTAGCAATTTCAGTGGATCATCCGGTATGCGAGGGTTTTAAAAATTCAAAAGAATTTTCTGAATTCAAAAAACAATGTTCCCAAGTTGGTACTACCGAAGAAGCTATAGCAAATGCTGAAAAAATTGGGTTTAAAACTGGTCAAATGGCTGAACATCCCTTTAAAAAGGGGAAACAAATACCAATCTATGTGGCAAACTTTGTTTTAATGGATTATGGAACCGGAGCAATTTTTGGATGTCCAGCTCATGACCAGAGAGATTTTGATTTTGCTAAGAAATATGATTTGGAAATAATTCCTGTGGTGAAACCTATGAATTCGAGTGAAAAGAATTCAGAAGGAGCATATACAGGTGATGGAACAATCATAAACTCTGACTTTTTAAATAATTTAACCATTGTAAAGGCAAAAGAAAAAATCGTTAAGGAAATTGAAAATAAAAAAATTGGAGAAAAAAAAATTACTTTTAGATTAAAAGATTGGGGTATTTCAAGACAAAGGTATTGGGGCTGTCCTATTCCCATGATTTATCTAAAAAATGGTGATGTTGTTCCTGTAGACAAAAGTGAGCTACCCGTAAGATTGCCTAAAGATATTGATATGAACTGTAAAGGGAATCCACTTGATTTTCATCCCACGTGGAAGAAAACAAAATTTAAAGAAACAGGAGAGGAAGCTATTCGAGAGACGGATACATTAGACACTTTTGTTGACTCTTCATGGTATTTTATAAGATTTTGTTCGCCTAAACTTAGTGACAAACCATTTGATGAAAAAGCATTTAGTTATTGGATGCCAGTTGACCAATATATTGGCGGGGTTGAACATGCAATTTTACATTTGCTTTATTCAAGATTTTTTATGAGAGCGATAAAATTTTGCAAAAAAGATATTAAAATAAAAGAGCCTTTTAAAGGTCTTTTTACTCAGGGAATGGTTTGTCACGAAACGTATAAAAACAATGAAGGCAAATGGTTAAGCCCAGATCAAATTAAGAAATCTGATGAAGGCCTAGTCTCAAAGATTGATAGTTCAAAAGTAGTGGTAGGACCCTCAGAAGCCATGTCCAAATCTAAAAAAAATATAGTAGATCCAGAAAGTATGATTAAAATTTATGGGGCAGACGCAGTAAGATGGTTTATTCTTTCTGATAGCCCTCCTGAGAGAGATGTGCAATGGTCGACTGAGGGTGTTTCTGCAGCTCATAAATTTATACAAAGACTATGGACACTAAATAATAAAATTCTTCAAAAGAAAGATGAAAAATCTGACCCTCAAGATGAAAAAAGATTTTTAACTAAATTTAATGATTATATTTACAAAATATCTGAATTAATTGAAAAATTTCAACTCAACGTAACTGTAGCAAAAATTCACGAATTAACTAATCTTTTTGAAGATAATTTGAATAAAAAATTAAATAGAAAAACTCTTTTAGAATGTCAAATTAAATTTGTTAAAGTCTTTATGCCATTTATGCCTCATCTGTCATGTGAATGTTTGTCAATTTTAGAAGGAAAGAATTTTTATGAAAATATTCAATGGCCTAAAAGTGATAAATCCCTATTAAAAGAGCAAGAGGTTACATTAGTAGTTCAAATAAACGGGAAAAAACGTGGTTTAATTACTGCAAAAAAAGATCTCCCGGAAAAGGATGCACTTATTCAGGCTAAAAAAATTGATAATATAAAAAAAAATTTAAAAGATAAAAAAATTATAAAGAATATTTTTGTCAAAAATAAAGTTATTAATTTTATTATAACATCATGAAAATAGTTCAAAATTTATTCAAAGTTAGCTTTTTATTAGTTTTTTTAAGTTCACTATTTGGCTGTGGTTATGAAACGCTTGTAGGTAATAAATTTGAAAAGTTTAGTATTGAAAAAATTAATGTTGATGGAAATGCAAGATTAAGTCGTAATTTAGCAAATAATCTTACTATTCCAAAAAATGAAAAGAAAGAAATACAATTAATATTTGATATATTTTCTAAAAAATCTAGAAAAGTTTCTGATAGAGATAGCGCAGGGAAAATCAAAGAATATACTGTATATTTAAATTTTGATGTAACTGTAATGAATAATAAAAATAGAGATATTTTAGTTAAAAGAATATTTAATGAATCTGGTTCTTACAAAGCATCTACCCTCTATTTGGATACTTTAAATAGTGAGAAGAAAATTATCAATAACCTTATTGTAAGTATAGCTGATGAGATAACTAAAGAACTAAGCTTGATAGAATAAAATGATATTAAAAAGTTTTATAGTTGAGAAGAATATTAAATTACTAGACCCATATTTTGCCACCCTTATTTATGGTGAAAATATTGGACTCAAGGATGATTTAAAAAAATTAATAAAGGAAAAATACAATGCATTTGAAAAAATTATTTTAAATCAAGACGAAATAATTAAAGACGATAAAATTTTAAATGAACAAGTAAATAATACTTCTCTTTTCGAGGAAAAGAAAATTATTATTATAAACGAGGCATCAGAAAAAATTAAAAATATTTTAATTCCAGTATTAGAAAATCATAAAGAAGATCTAAAAATTTTTTTGTTTTGTCAAAATTTAGATAAGAAATCGTCGTTACGATCATATTTTGAAAAAAATAAAATGACAGGTACTATTCCATGTTATCAAGATACAGACAGAACTTTGTCCGATTATGTTAGATTTAAACTTAGAGATTACGATGGCCTTAACCAAGATTTAATTAATTTACTTGTTGGTAACTCAGGTTTTGATAGAAAAACGGTAAGCCAAGAGGTTGATAAAATAAAAAATTTATTTCTAAATCAAAAAATTGATAATAAAAAATTAATCGCCCTTTTAAATAACAAATATAATATAGATTTTAATAGCCTAAGAGACAGTTGTTTTTCAGGGGAAAAAGAAATATTAAATAGAAACCTAGGTAATATAACCTTGCAAAATGAGGACATATATTTTTATTTAAACAATCTTCATTCCCGTCTTAAAAAATTATTAGATTTGAGAATTGAATATGAAAAATATAAAGATATTAATGTTGCTATGGAAAATATAAAACCTAAAATTTTTTGGAAAGATAAACCAATTTTTTACAAACAAGTTAAGAAATGGAACTTAAGAAAAATAGAGGATGGAAAAAAAATGCTAAGTGATGCAGAAATCCTAATAAAAACAAGGCTGAATAGCTACAACGAAATAATTATAAAAGACCTTCTAATAAAGTTGTACCTAAAGGCCAGCTCTACTTCGTAAGTAGCTTTGAGATTAATTCAAATTGTTCTAAAGACTTATATTTAATAACAATTTTACCAGAATTGTTTTTCTTATTAATTATTTCAACATTTAATCCTAGTTTACTCTCTATTTCATTTCTAACAAATGAGATATTAGGATCCTCAATTTTTTTTGATTTTGGTTTGCCTTTTTTAATTTTAGCAAGAGACTCTACATCTCTGACTGAAAATTTTTTTTTAACAATATTTTCTGCAATTTCAGATGCGTTTGGCATGCCTATTAACGGTCTTGCCTGTCCTGCAGTGAGCTTTTCCTCTTCAATCAAACCAATAATATCTTGTGGCAAAGTTAAAAGTCGCAAAGTATTACTCACATGACTTCTGCTCTTAGACATAAATCTGGCTATTTTTTCGTGATCATAACCAAATTCTTTTGATAATCTCTGGTATCCCTTGGCTTCTTCGATAATATTTAAATCTTGTCTTTGAACATTTTCTACTATTGCTATTTCTAAACTTTTTTGATCATTAACATCTAAAACGATGACTGGAATTTCATTAAGACCAGCTTTTTGCGCAGCTAACCACCTTCTTTCTCCTGCAACTATTTCAAATTTATCGGGTTCGTATTTATTTTTACGAACTGCAACTGGTTGTATAATTCCGTTTTCTTTAATAGACAAAGACAATTCTTTCAGCTTTTCTTCATCAAAAATTGTTCTTGGTTGAAATTTGTTGCGCTGAATATTGGCAATAGGGATCTTTCTATCGTTAGTTAGGTTAGTTGAAGGTTTTTTTTCAATGTCTCCAAATAATGCTGACAAACCCCTACCTAAGCCTTTTTTAGCAGGATTCATGCTGCGCTACCTATCGAGTCGTTTGCTTGATTAATAAATTCCTCTGCTAAATTAATATAAGATTTACTACCTGTACAATTTTTATCATAAATTAAACATGGCATACCATGGGATGGGGCTTCGGATAATCTAACGTTTCTCGGAACAACAGTCTTATAAACTTTATTTTTAAAATGCTTCCTAGCTTCAACATCTACTTGTGATGATAGCTTGTTTCTTTTATCGAACATAGTTAGTAGCACCCCTCTAATTCCAAGCGCGGGGTTTAGATTTACCTTTATTCTATCGATTGTCTTAACTAACTGTGTGATTCCCTCCAATGCAAAAAACTCTGTTTGAAGAGGTATTAGCAGCTCATCTGCAGAGACTAATGATATGACCGTAAGCAAGCTTAAAGAAGGTGGGCAGTCGATAAAAATATTCTCGTACATCTTAAAATAAGTCTGATTTTCTTTACTTATAATCTCTTTTAGTAAGAAAGCTCTATTAGCATCATTTGCCGTTTCGACCTCTAGCCCCGATAGATTCACATTTGATCCAATAAGGTCCAAGCCAGGCACGCTACTTTTTTGAATTGCACTTTGAGCTGATGTTTTACCGATAAGAACATTGTAGATGCTTTTCTCCTCATTATTGTTTGACTTGCCTAAACCTGTCGTGGCATTGCCTTGGGGATCCAAATCTATTACTAAAATTTTTTTTCCTTTTTTTGCTAAGGCTGTTGCAAGGTTTATAACAGTCGTAGTCTTTCCGACGCCACCCTTCTGATTAATTACTGATATTATAGATCCAGCCACAATTTATTTTGTAGCATCAACTAAAAGTATTTTTGAATCTTTTTCGGTGATGCTAGGTACTAGCTTATACTTATAAATCATATCCTTTGAAGCTTTATTTAACTCATCCTGTGCACTCTTTCCTAGCATAACAATCAGTTTGTGGGGTTTTTTCGCAGTTTCACGTGAAATTCTAAGTATTTCTGGTAACTTTTTAAAAGCCCTACATACTATGTAGTCAGTATCTATTATATGAGATTGATAATCATTATCACATATATGAACATTTTTAATCTTTAACTTATCTATATTAGCTTTAATGAACTCAGATTTTACTTTAGATTTTTCATAAAGTTTCACGTGAAACGTGAGAATATCACTGAAAAAAATAGATAGAACAATTCCAGGAAACCCACCGCCCGTACCTAAATCTGATAAACTATTAAATTTTTTATGATCTATATATTTTACAAGTTGCCCAGAATCTAGAACATGTCTGTTCCAAATATCCTTTTCAGAAGTTGATGAGATTAAATTGTACTTTTGATTGAAATTTAAAACCTCTTGTACAAATAATTCGACAAGTTCTAATTTTTTATGATTGAAACCGAGACTTTTAGATAAAATCAACTTTGATTTTACCTTGATTTCACTTGAATTCATGGGGATTCTAGGCTGAAACCCTATGTTTTGCTTTTTTAATTGCGCCCAATAAGATTATTGCTGCAGCAGGGGTCACTCCATCGATTCTGAGAGCCTGGCCTAAGGTCTTTGGCCTAATTAATTTTAATTTAGACTTAACTTCATTGGAAAGTCCACTAAAAGAGTCATAATCAATCTCTTTGGGTATCACTAGACCTTCATCTTTTTTGAATGTTTTAATATCGCTCTCTTGTTTTGGCAAATAGCCGGAGTAATGAGCGTTAATTTCAACCTGTTCGTCTATAAAACGTCCATAATGGGGTATGTCAGCCCAAATACCTCTTACATGGCTTAACTTAACATTTTTTATTCCCAAGATATCTAATCCAGATCTTTTGACTCCATCCATCGCAATCTTAATTGAATGTTTTGCGGCAATGTTTGGTGTTATAAATTTTTTTGATAAAGAAATTTCTAAACCATTTATTTTGTTTTGTTTTTCATTAAATAATTTTTTTCTATCCTTTTTTACTAAATTTATTTTGATGCCAATAGGAGTAAGCCTTTTATCTGCATTATCTGCTCTTAGTGACAATCGGTATTCAGCTCTAGACGTAAACATTCTGTAAGGTTCAGAAACACCCTTTGTGATAAGATCATCAATCATGACCCCAATATATGAACTCGCCCTATCTAAAATAAACTCATCTTCTTTTTTGACTTTTAAAGCGGCATTAATTCCGGCTATCAATCCTTGGGCCGCTGCTTCCTCGTAGCCTGTTGTTCCATTGATTTGACCAGCCAGAAAAAGGGACTCTATTTTTTTGGCTTCTAGACTCGCTTTTAGCTCCCTTGGATCAACGTAATCATACTCTATGGCATACCCTGCTCTTATCATTTTAACCTCTTCTAAACCCTTGATTTTAGCTAATATTTTAAGCTGAATATCCTCAGGTAGTGAAGTTGAAATGCCATTAGGGTAAACCGTGTGATCATCTAGACCTTCGGGCTCTAAAAAAATTTGGTGCTTTTGTTTTTCCTTGAATTTAACAATTTTGTCTTCGATGGATGGGCAGTATCTTGGCCCCACTCCTTTGATGTTGCCAGAGTACATCGCGCTTCTTGAAATATTATCGCTTATAATTTTATGTACGTTATCGTTAGTATAAGTCATCCCACAACTTATTTGTTTATTGATAGCCTTAGTAGTTAAAAATGAAAAAAAATAAGGGTCTTTATCTGCTGGTTGCATTTCTAGATTTTCAAAATTAATAGTTCTTCCATCTAACCGTGGAGGTGTCCCTGTTTTAAGTCTTCCAATTTTGATGTTAAATTTTTCTAATTGTTCACTTAGTCCTGTAGATGGTTTTTCATCATACCTGCCAGCTGGTATCTGCTTTTCTCCTATGTGTATTAAGCCGTTTAAAAAAGTCCCTGTGGTAAGAATTAATTGACTACACACTACCTCCTTTCCACTTTGGCAAATGAAGCCTTTAATTTTATCCTTATCAAATATAAATTTCACAACAGGATCAGCTATAACCTCTAAATTCTCATAATTGAGCAAAAGTTCCTGCATATATTGCTTATATAATTTTCTGTCTGACTGAGTTCGCGGTCCTCTGACCGCCGGACCTCTGCTTCTATTCAATAATCTGAACTGGATTCCTGATTTGTCCGCTATATCACCCATGACTCCATCCAAGGCATCAATTTCTCTAACCAAATGACCTTTGCCTAGTCCTCCTATGGCCGGATTACACGACATTTCACCTATTGTCTCTATTTTATGTGTAAAAAGACCTGTATTTACGCCTATTCTAGCCGATGCTGCCGCTGCTTCACATCCTGCGTGTCCACCGCCTATAACGGCTACATCAAAGGTCATTTTATTGTTCATAAATCGAATGTATCGATGAAATATGATTTTACAAGCTCAAAGATGGGTTATTTACCAATACAAAAGTCCTGAAATATAGAACCCAATATTTCTTCTACATCAACCTTACCTACTATACTCCCGAGATGCCTAGTAGCTAGTCTAAGGTCTTCTGCAGCTGTTTCGATCTCTTTTTTTTGATCTTTCTTTAAAAATTTTTCTATTTCTTTTAATGCTGCATTAAGTTTATATCGATGCCTTTCTCTAGTAACCAAAATATTGTTTCCTTTCATAAATTTTTTACTTAGCTGGTCTTTTATTTTCTTTATAAGTTTATCGATATTTTTATTTTTTTTTACTGATATCAAAATTTGGTCATTTTGATTAAATTCATTTTTTGGATTTTTTTTACTTAGATCTGACTTATTGAAAACTAGAATACAGTCCTTATTGATCAATTTTTTAAGGTCTTTATTAATCGTTTTTTTTGATGCATCTACCATTACCAAAGTTAAATCGGCATCTTTGGCTTTCTTAATAGCTCTTTTTATTCCCTCTTCTTCGACCTTATTTTTGACATTTCTTATGCCAGCTGTATCTGCAAGAATTACTGGGTATCCATCAATATTAAGATAGGTTTCTATAACATCCCGTGTAGTACCTTCTTGTTCAGATACTATAGCAGCTTCTCTTTTGGAAAGAAGATTTAATAAAGAAGATTTTCCAGCGTTTACATCTCCGACAATCGATATTTTGAATCCATCTCTAATTTTTTCCCCAATTTTCTGATCTTCTAAAATTTGTTGAATATCTTTATATACCTGCTTTATAGAGACCTGGACTTCTTTTAAGACATTGTCTGGAAGATCGTCTTCAGCAAAGTCTATTTTTGCCTCAATATACGATAAGGATTTCACCAGTTTCTCTCTTAAAGAATTATAGTGATTTGATGCGTTTCCTTGAATTAATTTTATAGCCTGCTGCCTCTGAAGTTCAGTTTCAGCATTTATAAGATCTCCTATACTTTCAGCCTCTATTAAGTCCATTTTGTTGTTTTGAAACGCTAACTTTGTAAATTCTCCTGGTTCTGCTAATCTACAATTTTCTTGCTTTCCAAGTACGCTTAAAAAACAACTAACAACAGCATTACTTCCATGTGTATGGAATTCTGCTAAATCTTGGCCTGTGTAACTATTTGGTCCAGGGGACCATAGCAGCAATCCCTCGTCAATAATCTTTCCGTTCGAAGGATCATAAAATTTACAAAGATTAACCTCTTTGGATTTGAGGTCATTTTTTTTTGTAATTAACTTTGAAATACGAAGACTATCTTTTCCTGACAATCTGAGTATTGCAATGCCCGAAGGACCTTTTCCTGTTGATAGTGCAAAGATATTCATTTGTTTTTTTTCAGTTTTTTCATAGCATAGAATATATGGAAAATACCATTTCTTTTAACACTAAGTTTGGCTGGATTTCAGCCTCAGAAAAAGACAATAAAATAACTAAAATTCAATTTAAAAGGGTTAGGGTTAAAGGAAATTTTACAAAAAATCTTAAAAAACTCAGAAAAATTATAGAATTATATTTTGAAAAAAAAATAGAAAAAATAGACGTTCAAGTCAAAATTGATGGAAATTTTATGCAAAAAAAAATTTGGGATGAAACGAAAAAGATAAAAAAGGGAATGACAAAAAGTTATGGAGAAATTGCTAAAAAATTGAAAATTTCTCCTAGATATGTGGGTCGAGTTTGTGGTGAAAATCAACACGTTTTATTCATCCCTTGTCATCGCGTAGTGAGATCAGATGGATCTTTAGGGGGATTTTCAGCTCCGAATGGACAGAAGTTAAAGGGAAAATTGCTTAAATTTGAAAAAAATTAGATATTTTTTGACATAAAATAATTTAAAACTATAAACAAATATAGATGACAAGTTCTATTAAAATTTCACCCTCAATTTTATCAGCAGATTTTAGTAAATTAGGGCAAGAAATCATATCATTGGACAAAGCTGGAGCAGACTATATTCATGTTGATGTAATGGATGGGCACTTTGTTCCAAATATAACTATCGGTCCCGAGGTAATTAAAAAATTAAGACCATTAACAAAGAAAGTTTTTGATGTCCATTTAATGATATCGCCGGTTGACAAATATATTGAAGCTTTTTCGGATGCTGGAGCTGATATCATTACCTTTCACCCGGAAGCTACAGAAAATATTGATGTAACAATAAATTTAATAAAAAAACATAAGAAAAAAGTAGGTATTTCGTTAAAACCAAAATCAAGCATTAATTTAATAAAAGATTATATTACTAAGATTGACCTAATACTCATTATGAGTGTGGAACCTGGGTTTGGTGGACAAAAATTTATGCCAGAGGTAATTGATAAATTAAAAGATATCAAAAAAATTATCTCTGAGAAAAAAATTAAATTAGATTTAGAGATTGATGGAGGAATAAATTTTAAAAATTCTAAAATTGCTAAAGATGCAGGTGCAAATGTTTTAGTATCAGGCTCAACGATATTTAATGAAAATAGCGGTGATTTAAAGAAAAATATAAACTTACTTCGTGAAAGTTAATAAATGCTATATTTTAGAAATGCTTATATCTATTTTTCATCTTTAAAGAAAATATTATCTAAGTCTGCAAAAGAACTAATTTTTTATACAAATTTTTACAATAAATTATTAATATCAAAAAATCCCTCAAGATTTTTCTTCTATCCAAATCCTTATTTGCTATCTCCACTTTTAAATCACAAAAGTTTTTTGTTTAAAATATCCAAAGATGAAATTAATAGTTTTTGGTCCGAATACTCAGGTGAAAAAGATATACATAATTTTTTATGGTTAAATTTAATTGACAGAAAAACAGATTTTAAAATTATTCAAGAAATTATCAAACATTGGATTCTAAAATTTGGAAATTATAATAAAAATACATGGAAAGAAAATATAATTGGAAAAAGAACTATCGCTTGGATTTCAAATGGAGAAATGATTTTAAGCAGTAATGACATAGATTTAAAAGATAATTTTTTTAGATGTTTAATAAAACAAATCAATTTTATAAAAAAAAATATTAATAATTTTTCTAATGATACAAAAAAAATTCCTTCAATAAGTGCCATTATACTATCAGGCTTGGTGTTTAAGGAATATTTTAACAACTACAATCTTGGTCTTAAAGAATTAAAAAAAATAATAGATGTATATTTTGATAAAGATGGCTTTCCAAAAAGTAGAAATTCTGAAAGCTTAATAATATTTTTACAATATTTTATTCTTATAAAAGAATGGATAAAAAATGGTCAAGAGTATGTTCCTGACTACCTAGAAAAAATAATTGATAAAAATTTAACTTGTTTAAATTCATTTAATAATTCCAGCAAAACATTGCCTCTATTCAATGGATCAACTGAAAAAAATTTAGAAAATTTTATAGAGTATTTAAATAAATTAAACTACAGTTTCGATAAAAATTTACCCTCTGTAGGTAAAATACAGATAGTAAAAAATAAAAAAGCAACTTTGTATTTTGACTCTGGGGATCCGCCAATTCGTCAACTTTCAAAGGATTATCAATCAGGCCCTTTGTCTTTTGAATATTTTAATGAGAAGGACAAAATAATTACAAACTGTGGTTATGGAAGAAAAATATCTAAAAAAACTAAATTTATCAGCAAATTTACCTCTGCACAATCAACTCTATGTTTAGAAAACACATCGGTAGTGAAGTTTAAAAAAAATTCCCTTGTAAATAATATTTATGGGCCAACAATAATTAACTCATTCAAAATATTTGATTTAAAGAGGGATGAAGATAGGACAAATATTATTATTAGCGCAACACATAATGCCTACTTAAAAAAATTTGGATATCTTCACAAAAGAACAATTAAGTTTTTTAAAAAAAACAATAACATCTCAGGTTCAGACACTCTTATTAGAAAATATGACGCTAAAAACGTCAAATTTTGCATAAGATTTCACATATACCCTGGTATAAACGCCATAAAGACTGTAAGTGGCAAAAATATACTTTTGCAAATTAATAAAAAAAAATCTTTAGTCTTTTCCACGAGCTTTGGAAATGTGGAGGTAGAAAAAAGCATATTTTTAGGTCGAAATAAAGTTTTAAATAACCAATGTATCGTTATTTATGGTGATGCAAAAAATCAAGATACAAATATTGATTGGGAATTAAAAAAAGCTAGTTAAAATAATGAATTATAAAATAAAAAAAGCTCTCATTTCATTATCTGATAAATCCGGATTAGAAAATATTCTTAGAACACTAAAAAAATATAAAATTAAAATTTTAAGCTCCGGTGGAACTTACAAAGAAATAAGAAAACTTGGTTTCAGTTGTATAGAAATATCAAAATATACTAAATTTAGTGAAATGCTAGACGGAAGAGTTAAAACTTTGCATCCAAAAATTCATGCTGGAATTTTAAGTAAAAGGTCTAATAAAAAACATATAAGAGAAATGAGAAAAAAAAATTTTGATAAAATAGACTTAGTAATTGTAAATTTCTATCCATTTCAAAATACTATTAAAACTAGTAAAAATTTTAAAAAGATAATAGAAAATATTGATATTGGAGGCCCTACAATGGTAAGGGCATCTGCAAAGAATTTCAATGATGTCTCGGTTATTACAGATAAAAAAGATTACGTAAAACTTATAAACGAGCTAAATAAAAACAATGGATCTACAAGTTTAAAGTTTAGAGAATTAATGGCCAACAAAGCTTTTGGTTTAACCGCTTATTACGACTCAATGATTTCAAACTGGTTTAATCAAAAACTGGATATAAATTTTCCTGAAACAAAAACTATATTTGGAAGAAAGATTGCTCAATTAAGATATGGTGAAAATCCACATCAAGAAAGTAGTATTTATGTTAGTGATTTATTCGAGGAAGAACTAGGTCTAAAAAAAATTAAAGGTAAAGCATTAAGTTACAATAATTATAATGATATTTTTACTGGATTAGAAATACTTTCTACTTTTAAAAAACCAGGCACTGTAATAATCAAACATGCTAACCCATCGGGAGCATCTATAAATCAATCTAAATTAAAGTCTTTTCAGGAAGCATACATGTCTGACCCTATAAGTGCTTTTGGTGGAATCGTAGGGTGTAATTTTAAAGTCGATAAGAAAATAGCTAAAGAGATGTCTAAAGTATTTTTTGAAGTAATTTTGGCAAAAAAATTTGATAAAGAAGCATTGAAAATTTTGAGTACAAAAAAAAATTTAATTTTAATAGATATTTCAAAGTTTAAAATTAAAAAAAATTGCTCTGTGAGAAATTTTAATAATTCTTTCATAGTTCAAGAGAGAAATAAAAAGATTTTTGATATGCCAAAATTAAAATTCGTAACTAAACTTAAACCAAGTAAAAAACAGCTTAAATATGCTAAATTTGCTTTTAATATTTGTAAATTTGTTAAGTCAAACGCAATTGTAATTACAAATAATTTCTCTACCATTGGCGTTGGTGCTGGACAGCCAAGCAGAGTAGATAGTTGTAAAATTGCCGTACAAAAAGTGAAGCAATTTCAGCCAAAAAAAATTAAAAATTCTATTGCTGCATCGGATGCTTTTTTTCCGTTCCCTGATGGAGTAAAAAAACTAATTAATGCTGGTGTAAAATTGATTATTCAACCTGGTGGGTCAATTAGAGATTTTGAGAATATAAAAATTGCGGATAAAGCAAAGATTTCAATGATTTTTACTGGAACAAGGCACTTTAATCACTAAGCAATTTTGTCAACTTTAGCTGCTAAAACAAAATCACTCTCATGTAGTCCTTTTATAGCATGAGTAAAAATTTTTATCTTTGCATAACCCCAACCAAACCAAATATCAGGATGATGTCCTTCTTTTTCAGCTATTGCACCTACTTTGTTTACAAAATTTTGGCTTTCTATGAAATTTTTAAATTTAAAATTTTTAATTAAATAGTAAATTTTATCCTCGTCAGCCTTAACTTCCCAGCCATCTACCATTTTGAGATATTTATGAATTTCAGTTATTTCAAAACCTGGAATTCCGCCTTCGCAAGGAATACATTTTTTATCAGCTAAATTAGTCATAATTTTAATCCTTAATTTGGAGCGGGAGAAGGGAATTGAACCCTCGGCCTAAACGTTGGCAACGTTTCGCTCTACCACTGAGCTACTCCCGCATTTAAAAACATTATAAATAAACACTTTTTTTTAAGCAAGCAATAATAAAAAATCATCTATTCTTTCATTTGAGCCATCTATAGAATGAAAGAATAAAAAATTATGAGCAAAGTTCGTAACATTCTATTTATTATGGCCGACCAATTAAGATGGGACTATCTGTCATGCTATGGGCATCCGCATTTGAAAACTCCCAATATAGATAATCTTGCAAATAATGGAATTTTATTTGAGTCCGCATATGTCCAGTCTCCTGTATGTGGGCCGTCTAGAGCCTCATACTATACCGGCAGAACTGTTTTCAGTCATGGATCTACCTGGAATCAAGTTCCTTTACCAATTGGTGAATTAACTATTGGAGATTATTTAAGAAAATCAGGAATAAGAACAGGAATAGTTGGCAAGACACACATGAAGCCAGATACTGAAGGAATGGCGCGCTTAGGTATTAATAAAAACACAGAAATTGGTTTAATAGTTAGTGAACCAGGTTTTGAGCCATATGAAAGAGATGACGGTCTTCATCCGAACAATCATGTAAAAAAATATAAAAAAAAATTATCTTATAATGAGTGGTTAAATAAACTTGGATATAAAGGTGATAATCCATGGGACAGCTGGGCCAACTCTGCCGAAGGAAAAAATGGCGAAATATTAAGTGGATGGAAATTGAGAAATTCAAATAAGCCCGCAAGAATTTCTGAAAAGCATTCTGAAACGGCTTTTATGACAAATAGGGCAATGGAATTTATAGAGGAAAGTTCTGATAAGCCTTGGTTTCTACATTTGTCCTATATAAAACCACACTGGCCTTATATAGCCCCAGCTCCTTATCATAATATGTTTTCCCAAAATCAATTTAATACTGTCCAAAGAAGTGAGGGTCAAAAAGAAAATATGAACCCAGTTTACAAAGCATTTATGGAAACCAGGGTGTCAAAGACTTTTTCTAAAAATGAAGTTCGTAATACCGTAATGTCTGGTTACATGGGACTAATAAAACAAATCGATGATAATCTTGGAAGGCTTTTTAAATTCCTTGATAAGAAAGGAAATATGAAGGACACAATGATTGTGTTTACTTCTGATCATGGTGATTATCTTGGAGATCACTGGTTGGGAGATAAAGAACTATTTCATGAACAAATAGTTAGGGTTCCAATGATTATTTATGATCCAAGGGAATCAGCAAATAAAACTCGAGGTCGTAGGGAAAAACGTTTTATCGAAGCGATTGATCTTTTACCAACTTTTTTAGATGCAGTTGAATGCAAAGAAAGTAAACACCGTTTAGAAGGTAGTTCATTAATACCTATAATTAATGGTAGAAAAATAGACCAATGGAAAGATGCGGTATTTAGTGAAATTGATTATTCATTCAATGAAGCTAGAAAGATGCTTAAGCTTGGGGCTTCTGACGCTAGAGGTTATATGGTGAGATCAAGTAAATGGAAATATATTTATTTTAAAAAATTTCCTCCACAATTATTTGATTTAGTCAATGACCCGGAAGAATTTAAAGACCTTGGCCAAGTAAAAAATTATTCTAAAGTAAAAGACGAGATGCAAGAATTGTTGTTAAAAAGATTGGTTGATAGAAAAAATAGAGTTGCAGCCTCAGATGAATTTGTTTTGAAAGATAGAGATTATACAAAAGAGGACGATATAATGATTGGAGTTTGGTAGTTTTTTATGAGCAATGTTGAAGTAAGTCGAATAATTAGCCCGACACCTGCATCTGATGGTGCCGGAGTAAAGTTAAAAAGAAGTATTGGAATTGAGCCAAATTACTTCGATCCATTTTTAATGTTAGATGAATTTGGGTCAGAAAATAAAGATGACTATGTTGCGGGTTTTCCAGCTCACCCCCACAGAGGTATTGAGACTGTAACTTACATGTTATCTGGAGAGTTTGAACATAAGGATAGTACTGGCGGGGAAGGAAAAATGACTGCAGGAGATGTTCAATGGATGAAAACGGGAAGCGGAATAATTCATTCTGAAATGCCAGGTATGAAGGAAGGAAAATTACATGGCTTTCAGCTTTGGATTAACATGCCAGCAAAGTATAAAATGAGTAAACCAGAGTATATGTACATAGACTCGAAAAAAATTAGCGTTCATAAAGATCAAGATAAACAGATTAAAGTTATTGCAGGTAAATTTGAAAGTACGGAGGGTTCTGTAAAAAAACACAATGTTGAACCAATTTATTTCGATGTAGAATTAAAAGAAAATAAATTATTTAATTATAAATTACCAAAAACACATAACTCCTTTATTTATTTATTTAACGGAGAAATTACAATTGGTGATAGGAAACACAAAAAAACAAAAGATTCTACTTTAATTCTATTGACCAAAGGAGAGGATTTAAAAATTTCAGCAATATCGAAAGCTAAATTTTTATTAATTTCGGGTAAACCAATTGGTGAACAAATTGCAAGAGGTGGACCGTTTGTTATGAATACCAAGCAAGAAATACAGCAAGCTATTGAAGATTATAATAGCGGAACATTTGTAAAGTAAATTATGTGCCCAATTTGTTGGATTAGTGGTTTTATTGCTGCTTTGTTAGGTGGATCAATGTTAGCTATCGTTAACCATCCAATTTCATGGATTATTAGTTTTATTTTAATTTTATATGCGACTTATAAGTTTTATGAATCAAAAAAAAGAGGACTTAAAATGAATGATGAAATAAAAGCTAGAAACAGAAAAACAATTTTTAGATTTATACAAGGTGTTGTTCTTGGATCTTTTGTAACTGCTGCAGTTTTTTATAGTTTGACTTATAAAGAACATGAAAGAATGCATGATCTGTTAGAAGAACATGGAATAGAAAAGCACGAGCACTAGGACATCATAAGACTTGGTAAAAATAAGCATATTGCAGGAAATGCAATAATAAGTGCAAGTCTAATCATATCTGTCAGTAAAAATGGAAGCGTACCAAACCATATTGTTTGTAGTGGTGTTCTTTGCATTACACCTTTTATAACAAAAAGATTCATCCCGACTGGAGGAGAAATTAATCCAAATTCAACAACAATTACGGCAAAAATACCAAACCAAATTGGATCTATGCCTGCGTCAGCAATAACTGGATAAAAAACTGGTATTGTTAAAAACAACATTGCAAGAGAATCCATAACGGTTCCGAGAACTAAATAGATCACACAAATAACAAGAATTATTCCCACAGGGGTTAATTGTAAATCGTTAATAAAATCAACTACTGTAAATGGCAGCTGAGTAACAGTTATTAAAACATTGAAAACAGCCGCACCTACAACAATGAGATAAAGAGCACCAACTGTTTTTATAGTATCCCAAACTGAATTTTTTAACATTTCTAGTGTTAATTGACGTCTTAAAAAAATAAAAATTAAAACTAGTATTACTCCTACCGCAGCACTTTCGGTTGCGGTAAAAAAACCCAAATAAAGTCCACCCATTATGATCGCGAAAATTAAAAATATTGGAAAAACTTTCCATAAAGCTGCAACTCTAACATTAAAGGGCATTTTTTTTCCGTAACCACCTTGTTTTGGATAAATTAAGAGATAAAAACGAATAGCAATCATATAAAGAATAACTGCAATTAAACCTGGTATTAAGGCTGCAAAGAAAAGTTTTTGCACAGACTGTTCAGTAAGATAAGCATATATAACTAATATTACGCTTGGTGGTATAATAATTCCTAAAGTTCCACCAGACGCAATTGATCCACTTATCAGAGCGTCGCTGTAACCATGTCTTCTCATTTCGGGAGCAGCCATTTGAGACATGGTAGCTGCTGTTGCGATTGAAGAACCGCAAATCATTCCAAAACCTGCACATGCTCCAACAGTTGACATCGCAAGGCCTCCTTTGTAGTGACCAACTATGGCGTATGCAGCGTCGTATAAATTTCTAGAAAGGTTAGCTCTATTAGCAAGATTTCCCATTAAAACAAAGAAAGGTAAAACTGATAAACTGTATTTTGATACAGCCTCATAAGGGGCGGTTCCTAAAATAAAAAAAGCTTGTTCAAACCCAACTATGAAACCAAAACCAGTAAAGCCAACTAGTAACATTGAAATTCCAATAGGAATATTTAAAGCCATCAATATTAAAACCGCTAAAAAGGCTAGAGCTCCATTTACTATTGGGTCAAAGGTCATTTATTTTTTCTTTCTGATATAGAATTTATAAACCAAAGAACTATAGCTAAAACACTTAACCACATAGCTACAGCTGTCGCAAAATAAAAAGGATAAAAGCTTAACTCTAAATCAATTGTAACTCTTTTATTTTCAAAAAAAGCAAATGCTTCTTTGGTTGTTCCATATGCAACAAAAGACATTATTATCAACATCAAAAAAAATCTAAAAATTGTTATAAAGGTTTGTAATTTTGAAATAGCAACGTTCTTAATAAAATCAGCAGAAACATGCGCGTTTAGAAAAAAAGCTCTTGGCATTGCGAGAAAAGCAACTAGTGCTATTCCGAATTCAACAATTTCTATTGTACCTGCAACGGGTGAATTTAAAAAACGCCTACCAAAAACATCACAAAAAGTAAGTATTGCTAAAGAAAATAAAATTAGTCCAGATACAATTGCAGCATAGTCAAAAATTTTATTTATTTTAATTTGCATAAGAATATTGTAGCCTAACAGAGTTTAATAGATATGGGCATACAAAATAGTTTATGAAATTTGTTTCTTTTTTGCTAAAAGGCCAACCGAAATTTGGTGTTTCTGACGGAAATAATATTACTGATTTAACAGGTAAAATAAATGGGGCTAACACCTTAAAAGAGTTAATAACAAATAAATCAATCCAAGAAGCCAAAGAATTTTCAAAAAAAAATCCAGGTAAAATAAGTCATAAAGAAATTGAATATTTACCAGTGATTCCAAACCCAGGTAAAATCGTTTGTGTTGGTCTTAACTATAGTGAGCATGTGAAAGAAACTGGCAGAACTGTTGAACAAAATCCAGTAATTTTTCTGAGAGTGCCTGAAAGTCAAACAGCGCATAGACAGCCCATTCAAAGACCGCAGGTATCAGCAAGTTTAGATTATGAGTGTGAAATGGCAGTTATAATGGGTGATGGTGGTAAACATATTAAATCTAAAGACGCCCTTAAACATATTGTTGGTTATTCTTGTTATAATGAATGTACTGTTAGAGAGTGGCAACAGCATACTAGGCAATTTGGGATGGGAAAAAATTTCGAACGAACAGGAAGTTTTGGTCCTCATATGGTTTTAGCAGAAAATATTTCTGATTATAAAAAACTTTCAATCCAAACTCGATTGAATGGAGAAGTCATGCAAAAGGCAATGCTAAGCCAACTAATTTTTGATATTCCAAATCTTATTACCTATGTTTCAAAAGCTATACCTTGGAGAGCGGGTGATGTTTTAGTTACAGGTACCCCTGGAGGAGTTGGGTTTAAAAGAAAACCACCTATTTTTATGAAAGAAGGTGATCAAGTTGAGGTAGAAATCTCAGAAATTGGTATACTTTCAAATATAATTAAGGATGAAATCATCTAAATTTCACGCTAAGCTTAAAAATTAAATTAATTTATTAAGGGGGAAATATGTTTAAGAAAAAGTTAATTGGTTTTTTATTAGGAGTTTTCTCTTTAGGTTTGATGAGCACGGCATCAGCTGTCGAACTTAAATTGGCAACTTTTGAACCACCAAAAGCATTTATCGCTAGCAAAATCCTTGGAGGATGGGCTGAAAAAGTCAATAAGTGTGCTTCAGGAAAAGTTAACGTTAAAATGTATGCTGGTGGTGTTTTAGGTAGTCCGCCTAAACAATATGACATTGTAACAAAAGGAGTTGCGGATATATCGTGGACTGTTCTTGGTTATATAGGGGGTCAGTTTCCTTTAAGTTCGGTTATCGAGTTACCATTCCTTACAAGAACGTCTAAGGCAGGTTCTTCAGCTTTAAACACGCTTTATGATGAAGGCTATTTAGATAAAGAAATGTCAGGTATCCACTTGATTGGATTACATTCAAATCCTGGTTATCAAATTCACATGAAGAATGTAAAAGTAATGGATCCATCTGATTTTAAGGGAAAAAAAATGAGAGTTCCTAGTAAAATCGCTGGTGACATTCTTAAAACTTTAGGAGCAACAGGAGTAAAAGTTCCTGCTCCTGGTACTTACGAAGCTTTAAATAAAGGGGTTCTGGATGGAACACCTTTTCCTTATACTGCGGTTGGTTCGTTTAAATTATTTGAAGTAACCAAGTATCATACTGAAGTAAACATAACTAATGCTACATTCGGTTTAATTATGAATAAGGACAAATATAAAAGCTTAGACCCAGTTGCTAAAAAATGTATAGACAATAATAGTGGTCAAGCTTTTAGTGGTTGGGCTTCTCATTTAATTGATACGCAAAATGCAAAAATGAAAAAAGTTGTTGCTGGAACTCCAGGACACGAAATTGCAGTTGCGTCTCCAGCTGTTATCAGTAAATATAAAAAAATACTAAAACCAATTGAAAAGAATTGGTTAGCCGAAATGGAAAAAAAAGGTCTTGATGGTAAAGGTACTCTAAAAAGAGCAAGAGAAATCATCAAGAAAATAGACGGCTAAATTATAAAAATATTTGAGCCCGCGATATCTAAACCTATAGCGGGCTCAACTAAATTCGAGTATACTTCCTAATATGTCAATCAAAGCTTTGAGCTATATAGGTGTAAATTCTGACAAATTAGAAGACTGGTCTAATTATTCAGAAAAATGTTTGGGAATGCAGAAAGTTGATAGAGGCAAAGGTACTTTATCATTCAGAATGGATGATCACAAACAGAGATTAGCAATAACTGGTGATACAGGAGATAGTTTAGCTTTTGTTGGTTTTGAAGTTGATGAAAAAAAAGACTTAGATACTTATGCAGCAAAACTAGATAAAAATAATATTAAAGTAACTTTAGGAAATTCATCTTATTCAGATAAAAGATTTGTAGAAAATTTAATTCATTTTAATGATCCTCAAGGGAATCGTGTTGAACTAATCTATAGCCCTATGAAAGACACAGAGCCTTTTAAGCCTTCTCGTCCAATTTCTGGTTTCAAGACTGGTGCGTTAGGAATGGGCCATGTAGTATTACATGTTAAAGATTTTGATAAGGTTGTGCCTTTTTATCGAGATGTATTAGGTTTTAAAATTAGTGATTACTCTCACACACCAATATCTTTATGTTTTTTTCATATAAATGGTCGTCATCATAGCTTAGCATTATTTGGTTCAGGTAAAGTTGGTTTTCATCATTTCATGGTCGAATACAACAGTCTTGATGATGTTGGACAAGGTTATGATTTGGTTCAGTACAAAGATAATGCGATAGCTTACACGATGGGTAGACACACTAATGACTACATGACTTCTTTTTATTCAATTACTCCATCAGGTTTTTTTGTTGAGAATGGTTGGGGGGGTCGAATAATCGATCCTAGCAGCTGGAAGGCACACGAAACATTTGAAGGGCCAAGCTTTTGGGGGCATGAACGTCTTTATCTTCCTAAAGAAGAAAGAATGAAATTTAGAGATAAAAGATTGGATACTGCAGCAAAGGGTAAACAGGCTCCTTTATTAATTGATTGCCCTTGGCTCTACTCTAACATTACAAATAAAAAATAGATTAAAATTATCTAAGTTGAGACAATGAAAAAATACGATATCGTCATAATCGGGCTTGGTCCAACAGGGGGGACGCTTGGTAATCTGTTAGCTCTTAATGGATTTTCAATATTAATTTTAGAACGTGAAAAAAAAATTTATTCTTTACCAAGAGCTGTTCATTTTGACGATGAGATAATGAGGGTATTCCAAACAATTGGTATTACAAAAGAATTTTTGAAATACACAATTATCAATAAAGGAACCAAGTTTGTAAATTCTGATGGAAAAGTTCTTCTAGATTGGCCACGCCCTCGATCTATAACTGAAAATGGCTGGTATCCAAGTTATAGATTTCATCAACCAGATTTAGAGAGAAGTCTTCGTAAACGTTTACTTAAATTTAAAAAAGTTTCAATAAAGCAGAATTCCCACGTTCAAGAAATTGAAAATAAAAAAGATATAGTTAATTTAGTTTTTAAAGATATAAAAAATGATAAATTACATAAGGTGTCATGCAAGTATCTAGTTGGTTGTGATGGCGCTCGCTCTACCACGAGAGAGAAGATGGGAACTAAATTTGACAACTTAGGTTTTACTCAAAAATGGGCTGTTGTAGATTTAATATTAAAAAAAAATAAAGATAAGTTACCAGATAGAACTATTCAATATTCGAACCCAAAACGACCGGCTACATATTGTAGAAATGTTGGCAAAAGAAGAAGATGGGAATTTGCTATAAAAGATTATGAAGATGAAAATAAAATCCTATCGAATACTTATATTTGGAATTTTTTGAAACCATGGCTGTCACAAAAGGATGCGTACCTTGAGAGAAAAGCAATTTATACCTTTCGGTCAGCCATTGCCAGAAAATGGAGAAAAGGAAGAATCTTTATAGCTGGGGATGCCGCACATTTAATGCCACCGTTTATGGGGCAAGGAATGTGCGCAGGAATAAGAGATGTTTCAAACTTAGCTTGGAAAATAAGTTTATGTATAAAAAATAAACACAATGAAAAATTTTTAGATACCTACCAATCGGAAAGATTCTCAAATGTAAAAGAATATATTGAAACGACGATGAGGATGGGTGAGTTTGTAAATGCAATAGGTTCAGATAATATTACTGGCAATATCTCTTCTGGACCAGATGGATCTAAAAGCATGCAATCAATTAAACCAAAAATAGGTTTTGGTCTTGGAAGTAAAACTGACAAAAATAGAGGTAAAATATTCCCTCAACTTAAAATGAAAAATGGAAAAATATTAGATAACAAGTTTTCTACATCCCCAGTTTTGTTCATGTCTACAAAACTAAATAAATTAAAAAACTTAAGTAAAATACCTACAGTTGGAGAGAAAGAAGTTATAGGTTTATCGAATTTGTTAAAAAAATATAAGGCCAAAGGTATTATTGTTAGACCTGATAGATTTATTCTCAAAACATGTAAAAATACAAAAGATTTTAATCAAATAAAGTATTTACCGATTTAACTTTTGCTTCATTATTTGGGGCAATACTTCCATCAGGCATTAGCATTGAATTTTCAAATCCAACTCTAATCTTTCCGCCAAGATTGATTGCGGTCTGTAAACAAGATATTTCTTCTTTTGCAAAAGCACATACTGCCCAATCGGCATCAATATTATTTGCTCTAGCACTTTCAATAAATGGGGGAATATCTTTAGGGTTACTAACTTTTCCTGAATAGTGCCCTATCACAAACATACACCATACACCGGTTTTTGAAAGTTTAGATTTTTCTAGTAGTCTTGAAAGTAAATCAACATCTTTAGGTGAGTAACAGATATGTTGGATTTTTGTTTCGGCGTCTGTGAGTTTGTTGTAAAACTTAACATCTTCTTGTGTTGGCTGGCGAGAAGGTATCATCTCACGAATACTTATTGAAATACCCGGCGGTAATACATCATAGGCAAGTTTACGCATTTGTTCAGGTGAATACTTTCCAACTGCTTCTGTAGTAATTTGTAAATGCATTTCAGGAACTTGTTTATGAAGTTCTTTTAATGCTTCATTACACAAACCTGAGTCCAATACATGTTGGCCTTTTTTATCTCTCATATGAAAATGAATAGCATTTGCTCCTGCCTTAAAACATTCTTTTCCTGTTTCTACAATTTCAGAAATAGTTATAGGAACTTTAGGATGATCTTTTTTCATTGGCCTTGCTCCGTTAGGAGCAACCATTAGCCGAGGAAGTTGTATTGGTTTTTTAAATTTCACTTTTTGTTAAAATAGTCCTCTATTTGAAAAATTTAGACTTATATCTTTTAAAATTTTAAATTTATTTATATCTCTCAAAATTATATTCTTTATTGGCTCAATACTTTTGTTATATTTAAAAAAACTATTAATAAAATTGATTCCTAGACCAAAAAATAAATTTTCAGGCTTTCTTTTTTCTAAATATTTAGTCAGTACCAAAGAGTCTTTAAGCTGAATACCATTAATTAAATTTTTTTCTATTTCTTCTTTTAGACCCTTTATGTCTCTTAATATTAAGTTAAATCCTTGTCCAGCAACAGGATGTACATTGTAAGAACCCTCTCCTAAAACCAAAAAATTATTTTTTATGCAATTTATATTAAATTTAAAAGAAATCGGAAAGAAATCTAAATTTTTAATTTTAATATTTTTTTTTGATTTTAATATGATTTTTATTTTTTTCATTATTTCAATATTAATATTTTTGAAATTATGATTCTTGTTCATACTCCAAACAAATGAACATTGATTTTTTCCTATTGGCAATATAGCAAGCGGGCCTTCTTTTAAGAAATATTGTCTAGAATTTGGTAGATTTAATTTATGTGAAAATATTGAGGTAAACGCAATTTCATTTATATCTTTATTAATAAATCTTGTACCAACTAAATTTTTTACTAGTTTTGATTTTTGTCCAGTACAGACAAGAATTAAGTCGTAGACAATTTTCTTTTTATTCAAAATAATTTGCGCTTTATTCTCATCAATATTTTTAATTTCATCTGTATAAATTTTGATTTTTTTTTCTCTAGTTAGCTTATTTTTTATAATTTTTTTTAATATTTCATTCTTAAAAATATACATGAGGTTCTCACCTTTTTTTTCAAAATTCATGAATTGTCGGTAATCAGAATCTAATTCATAATATAGATCTATTCTTTTTGATGGCCAAAAATATTTAGAATTTTTCTCACCGATAAATTTTATAAGAAAATCATAGTTGTTTGCTGAAACAGCTGTTGTTCTAGAATCACTTATTTTTTTACGAATTTTTGGACCCACCAAATGAACATCTATATTTAAAGTACTGAATATTAATGCGGTAGTTAATCCAGTTAAACCGTCACCTACTATACAAATTTTTTGCTTCTTCATATTTTTAAAAACTTTATCAATTTATAATAAATGGTACAAAGTAAACTAAGTGATTCGTAAAATGAAACTAAATAGCAATATTTACAATAATATTATAGATTTTCTTAAGAAAAGATCCATTGAATTTCTTGGCCTTCTACTAATAACTATATTTGTTTTTTTCATTGTTTCTCTGGTTAATTACGCTCCTGATAAAGCTACAATTATTTTTAAATCAGATTCTTTAAACAACGATAATTTTATAAGTGTTTATGGAAATTTAATAGCCGATTTTTTTCTACAAAGTTTTGGTTTAATATCATTCTTTTTAGCTGTTAGTATTTTTTCCTGGGGTATAAACTTAATAATAAAAAAAAAAATTAATAATATAATAAATAAAATATTCTTTACTGTAGTTTATATTATTTCTGGTTGCTTGTTTATTTATATTACAAATAATAATTCGTTTTGGTTAATTGACAATGGCAATTCAGGTTTTCTTGGGGAGGAAAGTTTTAATTTAATATATAGCTTCTTACCTTTATTAGAACATAGCATCTCTAAAACTATCTTGCTATTAATAGCTTTATTCTTTTTCATTTTAGCGTCTGATATAAATCTAAAAAAAATCTTTTTAATAGTTTATAATTTTTTAAAAAGATTATTTACAAAAAATAAAACTGAAGATGTTTTGAATAGTGAGCCTGAAGAGACTATTGGGTCTTCTGAAAACAAAAGTGAAATTAAACAACAATCCTTCTCTTTTAAAAGTTCGAATGAAAAGAACGTTAATCAATATAAAATGCCTTCGATTGATTTATTAGAAAAAAAACAAAATCAAATAACAAAATTAGCAGGTTCAAAAAATCCTAATGGCGATTTTATAGAAAAAATTTTATTAGATTTTGGGATAAAAGGTAAAATAAAAAAAATTAACAATGGTCCTGTTGTAAGCTTGTATGAGTTCGAACCAGCTCCTGGAATCAAAGTTTCCAAAATAGTAAATCTTGCCGATGACATAGCTAGAAATACAAGTTCAGTTTCAACAAGAGTATCTATAATTCCTGGAAAAAATACTGTAGGAATAGAAATACCTAATTCGAAAAGAGACTCGGTTGTTTTGTCTGAAATAATTAATTCAGATAATTTTTCTAAAAAAGAAATTGATTTGCCGATTGCACTAGGAAAAAGTATATCAGGAATTCCTATAGTTGCTGATCTTACGTCTATGCCTCATCTACTAATAGCAGGTACTACTGGCTCTGGAAAATCTGTTTGCATAAATACAATAATAATGTCACTTCTTTTTAAACATAGTCCTGAAAATTGTAAATTTATTTTAATAGATCCTAAAATGCTTGAACTAACCTCATATGAAGGAATACCACATCTGTTAACTTCGGTAATTACAGATGCGAAAAAAGCTACTTCGGCATTAAGTTGGACAGTAAGAGAAATGGAAAATCGATACAAGTTGATGAGCTCAGAGGGAGTAAGAAATATTGACGGATATAACCAAAAACACAAACTAAAAATGCCTTACATAGTGGTTGTAGTGGATGAGATGGCAGATCTAATGCTTGTTTCAGGAAAAGAAGTAGAAAGCTACGTCCAAAAACTTTCTGCGATGGCAAGAGCAGCTGGTATTCATATTATCATGGCCACTCAAAGACCAAGTGTGGATGTCATTACTGGAACAATTAAAGCAAATTTTCCAACTAGAATTTCATTTCAAGTAAGCTCAAAAATTGATAGCAAAACTATTTTGGGGGAACAAGGTGCTGAACAACTTTTAGGTAAGGGAGATATGTTATTTATGTCGGCTGCAAATAAGATATTCAGAATTCACGGACCTTATGTTTCAGAAAATGAAATTAAAAAAATTGCGAGTTTTTTAAGATCTCAAGGAAGTCCGGATTATATTCAAGAAATTATTATGAATGAAGGTAATGAAACAGAAAATTTGTCGTCAACTGATGGAAAAGATGAGCTTTTCGAAATTGCACTAAAAATCATTAAAACTGAAAAGAAAGCATCAACAAGTTTTCTTCAAAGAAAACTTCAAATTGGATACAATAGGGCTGCCAGAATAATCGAGCAAATGGAAGATAAAGGTATCGTAAGTAAGGCCAACCATGTTGGAAAAAGAGAGGTTTTATAATTTCATCAAATGAAGAAATTATCTTTATTTGTTTTCCTAATTTTAATATTTATTCAAGATAATCTAGCAGCGAACATTAAATTAAAAATAATCGAAAATATAAATAAGATAGATACTCTTAAATTTAATTTTTCACAGTTTTCATTCAACATAGAGGAGAAGGGAACTTGCTATTTAAAAAGACCGTATTTCTTAAAGTGTTTATATGAGGATAAGAAACAAAAACAATTAATAATAAATAAGAGGTCATTGGTTATTTATCACGAAAGATATAAAAAAATATATTACTATCCATTATCAAGATCTTATTTTCTTGAAATTTTAGATAAAAATAAATTCTCTAAAATAATTATGGATGGTAATCTAAGTTCTAACGAGGGCATTATTCAAATTAAATTTTTTACAAAAAAAAAGGGGAATATTATTTTTTATTTTGATGGAGACAAATTTGATTTAATTGGGTGGGTAATTAACGATATAAATAATAATAGTACAAATTTTAAAATTTTAAATCTTAATAAAAATATTAAAATAGAAAAAAAAATTTTTGATATTCCAGCAATTAATTAGATACCATCTTGCCAATTTTTTCACCTCCAAAAATATGAAAATGAAGATGCGGTACCTCTTGACCACCATTTGTAGATATATTACTTAAAGCTCTATATCCGCCTTCAACATTGGAAATTTTTAAAATTTTAGCTACATGAGTTATTCCCTTGAAAAACTCTAAAATTTCTTTCTCTTTAGCGTTTTTAAGAAAATGATCTAAATCTACATATTCACCCTTTGGAATTACTAAAGCATGTATTTTTTTTTGTGGATTAATATCGTGAAAGGACAAAATAAAATCATTTTCGTATATTTTCTTGCAGGGTATCTCTCCTCTTAAAATTTTAGCAAATATATTATTTTTATCATAATTCATTTCTGCCTCTTCTTGAGTTCATCCATTACATTTTCAATTTTTATATTGTTTGCTTCGAGATAAACCATCAGATGATATATTACGTCTGCAGCTTCATGGATTTTATTTGAATTTTGCTCAACTGAATTAATTAATTCGCTTATTTCTTCCCTTACTTTAGAAACACTTAGGTTTTTATCATTTAAAAGCTTATTGGTATATGACTTATCGGGAGAGGAATTTTTTCTTTCCCTTATTGTTTTAATTAACTCTTCTAGATTTTCAAACATTTTATAATCTTACCGGAACATTCTTTGATTTTAAATATTCTTTTGTCTGTTTTATAGTAAATTCACCGTAATGGAATATGGATGCAGCTAACACCGCACTAGCACCACCTTTAATAATTCCATCATAAAGATGATCTAAATTCCCTACACCACCTGATGCAATAACGGGAATATTAACTGATTTTGTAATTTCTTGGAGAAGTTCCAAATCGTAACCAGATTTTGTTCCATCTTTATCCATTGAGGTAAGTAAAATTTCTCCTGCTCCACTTGTCTCAATTTGTTTAGCAAATTTAATGGCGTCAATACCTGTTTTGTTTCTTCCACCATGAGTAAAAACTTCCCATTTATTATCTGAAATCATTTTTGCGTCTATAGCAACAACAATACATTGGGAACCAAATTTTTTAGAAGCTTCTTGAACAAAATTAACATTTTTAACAGCGGCTGTATTTATAGAAACTTTATCTGCTCCAGCTAATAATAAATCTGTAATATTTTGAATAGTTCTAACACCCCCGCCAACGGTTAAAGGAACAAAACATTCTTTTGCAGTTTTTCTTACAATATCAATAATAATATCTCTATTTTCATTTGATGCTGTGATATCTAAAAAACAAATCTCATCTGCGCCTCCATCGCTATAAATCTTAGCTTGCTCAACTGGATCTCCAGCATCTTTTAATTCTACAAAATTAATGCCCTTAACAACTCTTCCATTTTTAACGTCAAGGCAAGGTATAATTCTATTTTTAAGCATCAATCTCCTTAGCTAACTCATCAAGTTTAATATCACCATCATAAATAGCTTTACCAACAATTATACCTTCAATTTTTTTATTATTTAATTCTCTAGCTTTCTTAATATCATTTATTGATGCAACACCTCCTGAAATAACTACAGGACAATTAGAAATTTCGGCAATTTTAACTGTTTCTTCATAGTTAGGACCGGTTTTAGTTCCATCTCTATTAATATCTGTGTAAATAATTCTGCTAATACCAAAGTCATTAACGTCTTTTAGAAAATCTATAGTTTTAATATTTAGATTTTCTTTCCAACCAGATACAGAAAGATTTCCATCCTTTGCGTCTAATCCTAAGGCAATTTTATTTTTAAACTTTTCACATGCTTCTTTTAAAAAATCTTTATTTTTTATTGCACCACTACCTAAAATCACCTTTTCTACTCCCGTGTCGACATATTTTTTGATGCTTTCTATGTTTCTCACGCCACCACCTATCTCAATTTTGAAATTATACTTACTTACTATTTCCTTAATAGTATCTAGATTCACTGTTTTTCCTGTTAAAGCACCATCAAGATCAATAATGTGTAAGTTTCTAAACCCATGATCTTTATATTTTGCTGCTTGGTCAGCTGGTGAGGCTTTGTACTCAGTTTTTTTCTCAAAGTCTCCTTTGATTAACCTCACACATTTTTTATCTTTAATATCTATCGCTGGAAATATTTTCATTATAATTTCAAAAAGTTATCAATTATTTTCAGTCCAGTTTTGTCACTCTTCTCCGGGTGAAATTGTGTTCCAAATAAATTTTCTTTCTCGACAGCGCATACGATTTTTGACGAATAGTCTGTTGAAGCTGAAATGACTGATTTATCTTCAGGAACAAACTCGTAACTGTGCACAAAATACATATGAGATTTATTTTTTATGTCTTTAAATATTTTGCTTTCTTTTTGAATTTCTATTTCATTCCAGCCGATGTGTGGGAGTTTAAATTTTCCATTTTGATTATCAATTTTAGAAACTTTTCCTGAAATCCAACCTAATCCTTTTGTTTCCGCTTCCTCATATCCTACATCAGCAAACATCTGTAAGCCCACACAAATTCCTAACAAAGGTTTCTTATTAGTGATTGCAAATTCTTCAAGGGCATCGGCTAGTCCATTAATATTGTTTAGAGAGTCGACGCAGCTTTTAAACGAGCCCTGACCAGGTAGAACAATCTTGTCGCTGGATTTAATTTTCTTTATATCTGAAGTTACCTCTAGATTTACTTTTCCTTTAGCAACCTCTGTGAAAGAGCTTATGACTGAGCTTATATTGCCCGATTGGTAGTCAACGATTATGACCTTCATCAATTCTAAATAGAACCCTTTGTAGATGGTATTGAATTTTTAATTCTTTTATCAATTTCCAATGCCTCCTTAAGAGATCTTGCAAGGGCTTTAAAACAAGATTCAATTTTGTGGTGGCTATTGTCGCCGTAAATATTTTCTACATGTAATGTAATCCCAGCAGATTGTGAAAAGGCTTGAAACCATTCTTTAAAAAGCTCTGTGTCCATTTCACCAAGCTTCTCTACTTTTAAATCTACATTCCAAATTAAATATGGTCTATTTGAGATATCCAAAGAAATACGTGTAAGCGTTTCATCCATCGGAATATAAGTTGTGGCGTACCTTTTTATTCCTTTCCTGTTTCCAGCAGCTTTTTTAATTGCCTCTCCTAACGCAATACCGGTATCTTCTGTTGTATGATGTAAATCTATATGAGTATCTCCTTTTGCAGAAATCTTCATATCTATCAATGAGTGTTTGGAGAGTTGCTCCAGCATATGATCAAGAAAACCTATTTTGGTCTTAACTTGATATTTGCCCTTGCCATCTAAGTTTACATCAACAGAAATATTGGTCTCTTTCGTTTTTCTTAAAATCTTAGCTTTTCTGGTCATAAATTTTGAATTACATTTAAAGATATATAGTTAATTTTGTCATTTATCAATAAATGAGCACAGGGTCTTGAAGATTCAAATTAAATCTCCACATAGGTAAATATGAATACAAACCAAAATTGGCATGGAACAACAATTGTTCTTATTAGAAAGGGAAATCAAACTATTGTTGCTGGTGACGGACAAGTCAGCCTAGGAAATACTGTATTAAAAAGTAAGGCAAAAAAAGTTAGAAAGATTGAGAAAAGAAATGTGATTGCAGGGTTCGCTGGGTCGACTGCTGATGCATTGACACTTTTTGAAAGATTAGAAGCCAAATTGGAAAAACATGCGGGAAATTTAACTAGAGCTGCTGTAGAGTTGGCTAAAGATTGGCGAACCGATAAATACTTGAGAAGATTAGAGGCCTTAATGGCAGTTGCGGATAAAGAAAAGAGTTTTATTATTTCTGGAACCGGAGATGTTCTTGAACCTGAAGATGGAATTATTGGAATTGGATCAGGAGGAAATTATGCACTAGCTGCAGCAAAAGTTTTAATAAATACAGATATGAATGCTGAAGAAATTGCAAAAAAATCTTTGAAGGTTGCATCAGAAATTTGTGTTTTCACAAACAACAATATCACTATGGAGAAAGTTTAATTTATGGTTCAAAATGTTTCTAATCTTAAAGTAGTTAAAGATAGCTCTAAAAAGAGCTCATCCAAAGTAAGCGCCTTATCACCAAGAGAGATAGTTTCTGAATTAGACAGATATGTTATAGGTCAAAAACAAGCAAAGAGAGCGGTTGCTGTAGCATTGAGAAATAGATGGAGAAGACAAGCTCTTACGGATGAAATGAAAGATGAGGTTTTGCCTAAAAATATATTAATGATTGGACCAACTGGAGTTGGAAAAACAGAAATTTCACGTAGATTATCAAAACTTGCTCAAGCGCCTTTTATTAAAGTAGAGGCTACTAGATTTACTGAAGTTGGTTACGTCGGAAGAGATGTGGAGCAAATAATCAGAGATCTTATCGAAATTGCTATAGCAATGGAAAGAGAGAAGAAAAGGAAAGAAGTAAATGCAAAAGCTCAATTAGCTGCTGAGGAAAAAGTTCTTGATGCGCTTGTTGGGAAAAAAGCAAGTTTAGCAACTAGAGAAAGTTTTAGGAAACGACTACGTTCAGGTGATTTAGACAAAAATGAGATAGAAATTGAGGTCAATGAACCAAGTGGTGGCATGCCTAGTTTTGAAATACCTGGAATGCCAGGTGCCAATGTTGGAATGATCAATATAGGTGAAATGCTAGGTAAGTCGGTTGGACCAAAAGACAAAAAAAAGAAAATGTCTGTAAAAGAATCACATGATATCTTAGTTGCCCAAGAATCAGACAAAATGATAGAACAAGATAAGATTATTAAAGAGGCTAAAGACTCTACAGAAAATAACGGAATAGTGTTTTTAGACGAAATTGACAAAGTTTCAGCGAGAGGTGATAGAGTTGGCGGGGATGTTTCCAGAGAAGGTGTTCAAAGAGATTTGTTGCCTCTTATTGAAGGAACCACTGTTAACACAAAATATGGTCCGGTAAAAACTGATCATATTTTATTTATAGCATCGGGTGCATTTCAATTAGCAAAACCCTCTGACTTGCTTCCTGAATTACAAGGTCGTTTGCCAATTCGTGTTGAGTTAAGTGCTTTGACTGAAAATGATTTTAAAAGAATTTTAAAAGAGACAGATAATAGTTTAATTAAACAATATAAAGCTTTACTTAGAACTGAAGGTGTTGAACTAGATTTCCAAGAAGGTGGCATCGACATGCTAGCCAAACTTTCAACCGAGGTTAATTCAACTGTTGAAAATATTGGAGCAAGAAGACTCCATACGATTATTGAAAAAGTTTTAGATGAAATAAGTTTTACAGCATCAGATAAAGCGGGTCAAAAAATTACAATTGATAAAGAATATGTTAAAAATAATTTAGGTGATCTAGTTAAAGATACCGATCTATCAAAATTTATTCTTTAATTTTACCACTATCGCACCTTCTCCACCCTCACTTCTTCCAGCCTGCGTGACTTTAGATATTTTTGAATTTAAATCAGCATTGTTTTTAATGAAGTATGGAATAGATTTTTTTAAAATTTTATTTTCTTTTGAATAATAAGTATCATCTTGATTTTTTGAGTGACTTCCTTTTCCAGTTATAATCAAGATTTCATTAATTTTTTTTTGGTGACATTGATTGATAATTTCGTATACTTTATTATTAGCGTCATCAATTGTAAGCCCGTGAAGGTCAAATCTATATCTTTCAAAATTTTTTTTGTTATTATTTGTTATTTCTTTATCAAATAATTTTGTTTTATCAGATAAGAATCTTTTCCACTCTTTTAAATCTAGATGAGGAATTTTTTCTTTTTTTCTCAATTATTTTTAATTTCTGCAAGATACCAATTTGGGTTTGAAGCTGAAATTTTACGAGTAAATTTCCAGTGATCAATAACTGTTTTTATTTTATTTGGATCACCGTCTATTATTTTATTATCTTTATCTTTTTTAACAGAAATAATTTCACTCACAAATTTTACTGTAAAAAAAAGTGCTTCAGTTGTTTTATCAAATTTTTCAATTACAGATGATTTGATACCAATAAAAGTCATTTCTGATTTAATATTTTTTGCATCTCTTTCTTCTATCGCTGAATTAAAATTATTAACCATTTCTTTTGTTAGCAAAGGTTTCAGTTCTTTTTTATCACCTTTTGCAAAAGCATTTATTATTGTCTCGTAGGCTATCTCAGCTCCTTTTAAGAAATGCTTTTTTTGCTCAGAATTAAATTCGGTTTGATTTTTGTTTGATTGTGATTTTAATTCTTCTTGAAATTTTCCAAATTTTTTATCAGCAAAACTTGAATATACTTTATTCTCATGCCCTGTTCTTCTTCCAAGAATACTTCTAAGCCTTAAAATTATGAACCCCGCGATCATAGCGAGCAGAATTATATCTAGATAACCTAAATTGTTACTCATAATTTGATAAATATACATTATTAATATAATTTACAAAGCGACAAATGAACAGGCTATTATTCTTAATTATCGCAATACCTACTATAGAAATATTTGTAATGATCAAAGTTGGACAAAATATCGGAGCATTAAATACGGTACTTTTAATATTTTTTACGGCAATAGTTGGCATTTACTTTGCTAAGATTGAAGGCCTTAATACTTTAAGGTCAGGATTGTATAATTTATATAAAAACGAAATTCCAATTTTTGAAATAATATCAGGAGCGTCAATTGCTTTGGCCGCGCTTTTTTTAATCATACCTGGCTTTGTTACTGACACTCTCGGTTTCTTTTTATTAATACCTTTTACAAGAAAAATTTTTATAAACTTTTTTATAAAAAAAGGGAGCGTAGTTAAGAAAAATAATGGAGATTTTATAGAAGGTGAAATAATAAAGGAAAAAAATAAAAAAGAAGATGACTTATAAAATAGTTTCAAAATATATTAAAAACTTAGATTTTAAAATTCCAAGTGCTAAATCGTATTATTTACTTGAAAAAAATATCAAAAATTACAGAGTTAAAATTGATGTCACGAGTAAGAAAATTAATGATATGGTTGTAGAGATTGATACAAATTTATATTTTGATCCAAAAAATAAAAATACTGATAATTTTAAAATATCAATTATATATTCAGCAGTAATTAATTTTGAAAAAAGCATTGATAAAGAACAATTAGAAAAAGTAGTATTAATAGAAACTCCAACTGCGGTTTTTCCAGACATTAGTAAAATAGTATCATCTCTTTTTGAAAAATCGGGATTTAAGCAATTTGGTCTTCCTGAAATGGATTTTAAAAAGTTTTATGAGGAAAGGAAAAAGAATTAAAAATAGTTCTTCTTAATTTGCTCTTTTAAAAAATTAGAATGTTCCTCTTTTTCTTTTTCGGAAGGCATGATAATCATTTTGGAATACTCTCTGTTTAATTTTTTAGTATCCGGAATATCATCAAATATATCTTCATTCTCATAAAGGGCCATTGATGGTTCTTTCTGTCCAGTGAGATTGATATAAACTTCTCTCAAAAGTTCACAATCTAATAGTGCATTGTGTTTTGTTCTTTTTGAAATATCTATACCAAATCTTTTGCAAAGATTATTAAGTGAATTAGACACTCCGGGAAATTTCGATCTTGCTATTTCAAGAGAGTCCACCACATTTTTATTTTCAATAATTTTTTTATTAATTTTTCTGAGTTCATAATTTAAAAAAGAAACATCAAATGGTGCATTATGAATAATAAGTTTCTTATTATTAATAAAATTGATAAATTCATCTGCTATATCTTTGAATTTTTTTTTACCAACAAAGGTTGAGTCTGTGTAACCGTGTATTTTTGTTGCGTCTTCAGAAATTTTTCTTTCTGGATCTATTAAAACGTGAAAAATTTTTTTTGTTGGAACTAGTTCTGCTGTTTCGATGCATGCTATTTCAAGAATTCTGTGACCATTATCTACTGACAAACCAGTTGTTTCTGTATCTAAAAATATTTCATTCATATTTTTTTTATAATAACTTTTACATTTTTTTTTAACTTTTTTAAAGAAACGTTATTGTTAATAACATAATCACAAAATTTAATTTTCTTTTCAGCTGGTAGTTGTCTTTTATCTAATAAGTTGAAAAGTTTTAGGCTCTTACCCCTACCCAAAAACCTTTTAACTCTCAGGCTTCTTTTAGAATTCACAAAAACTATTTTATCATAATTTTTCATTAATTTGCTTTCTATTAAAAGTGGTATTTCAAAAATAATAAATTTTTTCTTTTTATTTTTTTTAGAAAAATTTCTTACTTCCTTTCTTACAAGAGGATGAATAATTCTTTCTAAATCTTTAATCGACTTTTTATTTTTAAATATTATCTTTTTTAATTTGTTTTTAATGTTTTTTTTATTTTTAAGCTTGAATTTATTATAAACTTTGTTTTTAAAGATATTTTTTTTATAGATTTTCCTAACTGTAATATCCGCATTAAAAAGGGGGTAATTCCTTCCTGCGAACATTTTTGCTACAGTAGTTTTTCCTGATGCCAATGAGCCTGTAACACCTATTTTTATCATTTAATTAAATCAAGAACCTCTTTGTTGATTTCCGGCGTAATACCGTTCCATATTTCAAATGCCTTCATTGCCTGATAAACGAACATACTTTTTCCATTTTCCGTTTTTTTGCCAGATTTTTTTGCATTTTCCAAAAATTTTGTTTTGGGTGGGTTGTAAATTACATCATAAAACAACTGCCCTTCTAGTTTAGAATGATCTAATTTAATTTCCTCATTTAGTTTAATGCCTATACTTGTTGCATTAATTATTAAATCAGATTTTATTGTTTCACCCCAACTAACTACCTTTAAAAAGGGGAAACTTTTTTTTAAATCATCTGCTTTTTTTTTTGTTCTGTTTGATAAAGTTATTTCCGAAGCTCCCATACTTTTTAATGACAATATGATAGAAGGAACTACACCACCCGCGCCCAGGATTAATGCTTTTTTGTTTGTTAGATTGAAATTAGTTAATTTTATTGCCTCTGTGAAACCATAAACGTCAGTATTATCGCCGACCAGCTCGTTTTGTTTTTTGAAAATTGTATTTACTGATTGAGTCTCTTTGGCAGTATCTGATAATTGATCTAAGAATGGAATTACCACTTTTTTAAAAGGCACTGTAACATTTATACCTTGAATCTTGCTCTCCCTAATATCATTGATAATTTTTTCAACATCATTTTTCTCCACCAATTGTCTTTCGTAAATGGCGTCTATGCCATGCTTTTTTAACCAAAAGTTATGTAATAATGGCGATAAAGAATGCTCTATCGGATTTCCTATTACTAAGTATTTTTTCATTTTTTTGCTTTTCTACTTAATCTATCAATAAAAAATAATGCTAATGCTGTTAATAGAGCAAATAACTCTAGTGCATGTCCAGAATTACCAAGGACTTTTTGGACTAAATAAAAAATAACACAAACTACGATCCATATCAAAATTAACATTAAAGATTATTTAAATACTCCTTTATTTTTTTAATTGGGAGACCCATAATTGTATCTTCGTCTCCTTCAATTTTTGAAAATAGATCTTTTCCACCAGCTTCGATTTGATAAACCCCATAAGCATATAATTTTTCATCATCTACTTTTTTTAAATACAATTTAATTTGGTCTAAATTAAGTTCTTTCATTGTTAATGAGGCGGCATCTGTATAATTCCAAATCATAGAACCATTTTTAGATATACAAACAGAGCTTATTAATTGGTGTTTTTTGGCGTTTAATTTATTTAAAATATCAATTGCCTCTTCCCTACTCTTGGGTTTTGAAATTAATTCTCCATCTAAATCAATAACACTATCCGCGCCTAGGACAATTTCGTCCGGGTATTTAATACTTACTTTATTTGCTTTTAATTCAGCTAAGTTTTTGGATATCAATTTAGGTGAGGCTTTCTCATTTAATAACGATTCCTTAATACTATCCTCGTCTAAATTGGAAGGTACGACTTCACAATTTATATTGTTTATGCTTAAAATTTTTTTTCTTACACCACTTTTTGAAGCCAATATTATTTTCATTTGTTTTTAGTAATATCATAAATTCTTATAATTGATGCCGCTGTTTCCTCAATTGATTTCCTTGTTATGTCTATCATTGGCCAACCATATTTTTTGAACAGTATCTTTGAATCATCAATCTCTTTTTTGATTGATACTAAATCTGTGTAACCCTTCAGTTTTGTTTCTTGCATTATAGATACTCTGTTTTTTCTTATATCGGACAACCTTTCGGGGTCTGCATATAAACCAACGACACAGGGTTTGAAATCTTTTTCTTTTAATGTGTCTGGAATTTGTTGATCCATAACTAACGGAATGTTCATGGTCTTAAAACCTCTGTTTGCTAGGTATATCGATGTGGGAGTTTTACCTGTCCTGCTGACACCTAGTAATATTATATCGGAGATACTTACGTCCTCATTTTTTTTTCCATCATCATGCGACATTGTAAATTGGATAGCTTCAATCCTCTTGTAATAATCTGCATCCATAACATGTTGTGCGCTGGGTTTATTAGATGCTTTCTGATTAAGTAATTTAGAAAACGTAAGAATTAAATTTCCTAATACTCCAAAACAAGGCACGTTTGTTTTATCACTCTTATCAGCTATATGTTTGGCCAATTTTGACTCCACTATAGTATACAAAATTATTGCATTATTTAATCCTTGGCATTCTTTAACTATCCTATCAATTTGTTGTTCGGTTCTGATGAAAACAAATTTTTTCTTATCGTATTCAAAGTTTGGAAACTGGGACTGTAGAGCAGAAAATATTCTATCTAAAGTTTCGCCAGTGGAGTCGGAAACTAAGAAAATTTTATATTTATCTGTCATTATGTGTGTGGATAGTATTTGTATAAATATAAGATATTAAGTCCATTTATAAAAAATTTTTTTTTAATAACATATATTAACAATCTCTACACAAACACTTACTGTGTTAATTATTTTATATAAAATTATCAACATTGTGTATAATATAAAAAAAAACAGGAAATAAGGTAAATATAATCAACTCAAAATGTAGATAATTAATGAATTATACCTATTTCACTCATTAACATACCCTATTACAATAAATATATATTAAATCTATATTATTAAACTAAATGACTAAGTTATTAAATTGTATAACAAAAAAAGAAACATCATATATACCAGTATGGTTTATGAGACAGGCAGGTAGGTATCTACCAGAATTCAGAGAGATCAGAAAAAATAATAAAGACTTTATTAAACTTTGTTTAAATGAAACATTAACCCCAGATATTACATTACAACCTTTGAAAAGATTTGACTTAGATGCAGCAATAATATTTTCAGATATATTGATGGTTCCGTATGGAATGGGACAAAAAGTTGAATTCAAAAAAGGTCTAGGCCCAATTCTTAAAAGTTTTGATTTAGAAAAAATCGTTGAAGGTGATGCGACCAGTTTTATAAATAAATTGCAGCCAATATACAATTCTATATCTAAGGTTAAAAACAGAGTAAAATCAAAAACTGTAATAGGTTTTGTCGGGGCCCCCTGGACCCTTTTGGTTTACATGTTAAATTTACAGTCCCCAAAAAAAGGTTTTAACTTCACCTCTTTTGTTTCAAACAAACCTTTAATACCAAAACTATTAAAGAAACTTGAGGATACAATTTATTTACATATAAAAAAACAGATTGAAGCAGGAGCAGATGTTATTCAGATATTTGACTCATGGGCTGGTTTACTACCTAAAAACGAATTAAATGATTATTGTATTAATCCTACCAAAGAAATTTTAAAAAGATTGAACAACAAAGTGCCAGTAATATGTTTTCCCAGGGGTATAAAAGAAGGATATTTGGATTTTTGTTTAAAAGTTAAGCCAAGCTGTATTAGTATAGATTATGATCTTGATCCAAATTGGGTAAAAGAAAATTTGAGAGACTTTTGTATTCAAGGAGGTCTTGACCCTAAAATTTTGCTATCGGATAATGAAAACATAAAACAAAATGTTCAAAAGTATTTAAATATATTCACAGACATGCCTTATATTTTTAATTTGGGACACGGAGTTTTACCGGAAACTAGACCCGAGACAATAAAACTAGTTGTGGACTTAATACGAAATAAATGAACAACAATCATCCAAAAATAAATTTCGGGAAAACTGGAATACTATTAGTTAACCTAGGCACCCCCGACTCAACCAGTTGGTGGGATATAAGAAAATATTTAAAAGAGTTTTTGTCGGACAGAAGAGTTATAGAAGTAAACCCATTATTGTGGAAGGTAATTCTTAATTTATTTATCTTAAATTTGAGACCATCGAAAACCTCCAAAGCTTATAAAGAAATTTGGATGAAAAAAGAAAATATGTCACCACTTAGATATTTTACTATACAACAATCAGAAAAGTTAAATAAAAAAATTGGAAATGAAAAAATTGTGGTTGATTACGCCATGCGTTATGGAAATCCTTCTATTAGAAGTGTCATGCACAAACTACAAAAAAAAGGTTGTGAAAATTTGATAATTCTACCTTTGTATCCTCAATATGCTGCTGCAACTACAGCAACAGTTTGTGATGAAGTCTATAGAACGTTAATGCAAATGAGGTGGCAACCAAGCTTACAAATTGTTCCTCATTACGAGTCAGAGCCATTATATATTTCAGCATTAAATCAAAGCTTAGAAAAAAAACTATCTGAAATATCCTGGAAACCAGATTTAGTAATTGCCTCTTATCACGGCATACCAAAAAAATATTTTGAAAAAGGAGATCCTTATCACTGTTATTGTCAAAAAACCACAAGGTTAATGAGAGAAGCTTTTAAAAAACCAATCCCAATTGAGACTACTTTTCAGTCAAGATTTGGACCACAGGACTGGTTAAAACCTTACACGGATAAAACATTAGAAAATCTACCAAAAGAAGGAAAAAAAAATGTATTAGTAATTTGCCCTGGATTTTCTTCTGACTGTGTTGAAACGCTTGAGGAAATTTCAATACAGGGCAAAGAAAGCTTCTTAAAAAGCGGAGGTAAAAATTTTGATGTTGTACCTTGTTTGAACGATAGCGAAAATCATATAGCGTTATTAAGCCATTTATCTAAAAGATTTTTAACATAAAAAATGAACACTTATTTACTATTTAAATCACTTCACTTAATCGCTGTCATTTCATGGATGGCTGGGTTACTTTATTTACCTAGAATATTCGTTTACCATTCTGAAAATCAAAAAAACGAAGACCAAAATAAAACTTTTAAAATAATGGAAAGAAAACTTTATTTTTATATAATGAATCCAGCTATGATTCTATCTTGGATATTTGGATTTTTATTATTGCATTCAATAGGTTTGAATTCTCTTAAAGAATTTTGGCTAGCTACAAAAATTATTTTGGTTATTTCATTGACCCTATATCATATGTTTCTTTTTATATGTATTAGGAGATTTAATGAGAACCAAAATCAGTACTCCCCAAAATTCTTTAGAATTATTAATGAAGTTCCTACTATCTTATTAATTGCGATTATATTCATTGTAGTTTTTAAGCCAATTTAACCTTGAATATTTTTAAAAAAGCACTATATTAAAACTACTTACCTAAACAAATAATCAATATGAACCTACAAGAACTTAAACAGAAAACACCTTCAGACCTTATTTTACAGGCTGAAAAACTTGGTATAGAAAATCCTAGCACACTAAGAAAACAGGAAATCTTATTTTCTATTCTAAAAAAACTTGCTGAAAAAAATGAGCAAATTACTGGCGGAGGGGTTCTAGAGGTTTTACAGGATGGTTTTGGTTTTTTAAGAGCGATAGAATCAAATTATCTTCCAGGACCTGACGACATATACGTTAGTCCAAGCCAAATAAGAAGGTTCGGATTAAGAACTGGAGATTCTGTCGAAGGAGAGATTAGAGCACCAAAAGACGCTGAAAGATATTTTGCTTTATTAAAGGTGAACCAAATAAATTTTGAAAATCCTGAAAAGGGAAGAAATAAAATAGCATTTGATAATCTGACCCCGCTTTATCCAAACGAACAATTAAAAATGGAAATTGAAAAAAACACAACCGAAAAGAAACCTGATCAAACAGCGAGACTCATAGATCTTGTTAGTCCAATTGGAAAAGGACAAAGATCACTTATTATTTCTCCACCTAAAGCAGGTAAAACAATTATTTTACAAAATATTGCGGATTCGATAGCTAAAAATCATCCCGAATGCTATTTGATGGTTTTACTTATAGACGAACGTCCCGAAGAAGTAACTGATATGCAACGTTCAGTTAAAGGTGAAGTAATTAGCTCAACCTTTGATGAACCAGCTTCTAGGCATGTCGCTGTAGCTGAAATGGTTATTGAAAAAGCAAAAAGATTAACCGAGCATAAAAAAGATGTAATTATCCTTTTAGATTCCATAACTAGACTTGGAAGAGCTTACAATGCTGTTGTACCAAGCTCAGGTAAAGTTTTAACTGGAGGAGTAGACGCAAATGCTTTGCAAAGGCCAAAAAGATTTTTTGGAGCCGCAAGAAATATAGAACAAGGTGGTTCCTTGACGATTATTTCTACAGCTTTAATTGACACTGGAAGCAGAATGGATGAGGTGATTTTTGAAGAATTTAAAGGTACAGGTAATTCAGAATTAATCTTAGACAGAAAAATAGCCGACAAAAGAATTTATCCTGCAATTGATATCACTCGTTCAGGCACAAGAAGAGAGGAGCTTCTTTTCAAGAAAGAAGACCTAGCTAAAGTTAATGTGCTTAGAAGAATTATAAGTCCAATGGGAACAATGGACGGAATAGAATTCTTAATGTCGAAACTTAAAAATACTAAAAATAATTCTGATTTTTTTATTTCGATGAATAAGCCAAGTTAATTTAAGACCTATTTCCAATATCATCAGTTTGTGGGTCAATTTTTTTATTGAGCGATGTGGACATTTCCATTTTGACGGCTAGAAACCATATAAGCAAAATACCAAGTATCCATGAGATTATTTGCCAAACCCAAATAGATGGTATACCAAAAGACCAAGTTTCTATATTGCCTGGTTTTCCAAAAATATTATTACCCACTAAAGTTCCTGGACCTAAGGCAAAAAATACCCATGCAATTGCAACTACCCAGGCACTTGGTTTTAAACTCCTTCTAATAAAAGAATTATCTTTATATTCGTTAATAAACTCATGAAACTTATTTTTAGAATTTGTTTCTTTAGAGTCCTGTGTAATAAATGAAATACTTACTGCAGCAATTATGTTAAAAATGACTCCCCAAACTGAAGAATGAATTGTTAAAGGCCATTTGTTCCATTTTAGAACATCCCCCATGACAGTTTGACCAATTCCTTCCGTTAAAAATACTGCAAATATTCCAACTAAAATTCCAAAAGAAACACCATGTTTGGTTAGCCATGGAAAAAAGCAGACAGCTAAAAGTGGTACAAACATTTGGCAAGCTACAGCGATTGAAAAGCTACCTAAATTAATAATTGACTCTATCGGTTGAAATGAAAAAGTTAGTGAAACAATAAAAAATAAACCCATAATAATTCTCGATGAAAAAATCTGCATCTTATTATTCATATTTTTTAAAAAAAACCTTTTAATGATATCCCTGTTTATAATTGCACTAGACGATAGATAAAAATAGCTTGAAGATTGGATAGCCGCAAATGAAGAAATAATTAGTATACCGAAAAGTAAAGGAGAATAATCGCCAGTAATATTGATCAAGTTTGGCACCAAAGAAACTATTTTATCAGGAAATATATTATCAGATAGTATTTTTGATATATTATTTCCACTTGCGTTTATAACTTCATTCCCTCCCAATAGTATAGAGCCCGCACCAATTAAAATTGTAAAAAATAACAGAACAAAACCAATTAAAAAACCCGAAAACCAAATTTGTTGTGTAGCAAATGGTTCGGTATTTTTGCTAGAAAAAGTTAACATAGAAAAATTTGGGGACATTAAAATCCCGGATAAACCGAAAACAAAACTAATAATCAAAGAACTAGACCAAACCCCATTAAAAATATTATCAGGATTTACAATACTGGAGAGTTTGATTGTGCTGGGTATTGAGAGATATGCCCCATAAGTCTCTTTCGTATTGAAAATATTTTTTTTTATATTAGATATTCTAGATAAACTTTCGTTTAAAAGATCCCAACCACCAATCAAATCAATAGTTATAAAACCAAGCGAAACTATACCAAAAATTAAAAATAGAAATTGAAGAGTATCAATATAAAATATTGATCGCATTCCCCCCAAACTTAAATAAGTGACAATCACTATGCCAATAAGCAATGAACCTGATGCGACAGGAATTATGTTATTCGTTAATATACTAAATAAAATCCCACCTAATGCTAGTTGCATTGCAACAAATGGAATTGCAAAACCTAAAGTTATAATTACGATTAAAATTCTTATCAAATCACTTTTAAAATAAGCGCTCATCATTTCGCCGGGAGTAACGAATCCGTATTTTTTTGATAACATCCATTGTCTTTTTGAAAATAGAATCCCAATTAATGGGATACCTATTGCACACAGAGAGGTTGTTGCGTATGGTAGGCCATTAAAAAAAATTAACGCAGGATGAACAAAAAAAATCCATCCTGAAAAAATTGTTCCAGTAGCTACAAGAACATATACCCAACCAGGAAGTTGTCTGTCAAAAATATAAAAACTTACCGGTGTTTGCACTTGTTTCTGAGATTTGAAACCCCAATAAAGGCAGTAAAACCAAAATAAAATTAAAAAAACTAACAGTGAATAAATTTTTGGGGTCATTTTATTTAGCTTTTTATAAAATTTTTTTAAAACTATCTATTAAATAAACGGTAAATTTCTTTTGCAATATCACTTTCTAATGGGAAAGACAGCATCCCCATCACATCATAACCCAAAATGTACGGCATTGCGTAAAATCGAAACATATAAAAAAACCATGCAACGTATAATGGAACAAAAAGAGGAATTATGAAACTTGGAGTAATAAATCTAAATAATTTTATTACGGGACTAGTTAACTTTACAAAAGCTTTCATGAAAAAGAAATTGGAGTCTTCCCTTTGAAATATATTCATCGCAGACCTTCCTATTAGAGTCCACATTATAATTCCTAAAACATAATCCAAAACAAGTACCCAAATTGGCATCATTCAAATTAGCATGGGATGTTAATTGCTTAAAGCAAAAAAAAGGGGCGAATAAATCGCCCCTTTTATAATAAAATAATTTTATTTAGTGTTGTTTTCCAAGAATAGCTCTTCCGCTAGGAACCCTAACGTCGTCAACCATCTTCTGAGTGGCAGCACTAGGCTCTTTAGTCATTAAGCTTACTACAACCATTGCAACTAAGCTTACTGATGCACCTATGATACCAAATCTTAAGTGGTCAATTCCAAGCCAAGGAGTTTGAGCCATAAACTTAGGTCCAACATAAATTAGATATGCTGTACCAGAAGCTAAACCTCCAAGTATTCCTGCAACCGCACCTTCTTTAGTAGCTCTCTTCCACCATACACCAAGTACAAGTGGGAAGAATAAGCCTGACATTGCAAAGTCGAATGCCCAAGCCACAGCTCCTAGAATGCTGGTTAATCTCATTGATGCTATGTAAGCACCAGCGGCACCAATCACTACTAAAAGAATACGAGCTACGATTAGCCGTTTTCTAACGTCAGCTTTTGGATCGATTATTTTGTAGTAGATATCATGTGATAAACAGTTTGATATCGCTAAAACTAATCCATCGGCAGTTGACATGGCAGCAGCCATACCACCTGCAGCAACTAATCCAGAAATAACGTAAGGTAAACCAGCAACTTCAGGAGTCGCTAATACTACTACGTCACCTCTCATAAACCATTCGTTCAACTGTAATATTCCATCACCGTTGAAGTCAGCAATAAACACTTGTTTTACTGCGGACCAGTTTTGAACCCATGGTATACTTTGAACCTCTGAGATCGATTTACCAATGATCGCAGTAGGCAAGTTTGGATCCATTAACTGAAGTTTAGATAGTGTTGCTAGCATAGGCGCAGAGAAATAAAGCAAGAAGATAAAGAACAGTGACCAAGCCACTGATTTTCTTGCTGATTTAACAGAAGGAGTTGTAAAGTATCTCATTAAAATATGAGGTAACGATGCAGTTCCAACCATCATACAGATCGCAAGCGATAAGTATTTCCATACAGCCATTCCACCCGCAGGTACAGCAGAGTGAGGATTAGAAATATATTTTAATCCACCAGGAACACCGGCTTCTTTAATAGCAGCCCCTGTGTTCTTAGTTAACCCATACTGACTTTCGAGTTCAGCTAAACGTTGTACTTCATCACCAAGCATAAAGTGTGGGAAAGGATTTCCTAACTTACTTCCCATCCAGAATACCGGTATAAGGTACGCTACAATTAACACGATATATTGTGCTACCTGTGTCCATGTTACTGCTCTCATACCACCTAACATAGAGCACAATAAAATACTAACTAGACCAACCCAAACTCCAAGTTCAAATGGAATTTGTAAAGCTCTTGAAGCAATTGTTCCAGTAGCATTAATTTGTGCAGTCACGTAAGTGAAAGAAGCTAATACCAAAACTAAAGTCGCGCAAAATCTTGGTAGATTTCCGCCGTATCTAGTTCCGATAAAATCTGGCACAGTATAACAACCGAATTTTCTTAAATATGGCGCTAGAAGAGTTGATACTAAAACGTATCCACCAGTCCATCCAACTAAGAATGCCATGTAAGTATAGCCACCAAAATATATACCACCAGCCATTGCAACAAACGATGCACCTGACATCCAGTCAGCTGCTGTCGCCATTCCATTAAACACTGTTGGTACTTGCCTTCCTGCTACGTAGTAGGCGTCAACTTGAATAGTTCTAGACAAGTAACCAATCAGTGCATAAATGCAAACTGTAAAGGCTACGAATAGAATACCTATTGTTGCCGCGTCCATACCACCAGCTTCTAGTGCTGCCATCAATAAGATGAACACTAAAAAACCACCGGTATACAAACCGTAGATTTTTGGAAGGTTTTGTATAAAACCACCTTTAAACATTAGTCATCCTCCTTTTCACCACCATATCCGTGTTCGTCGTCGATCTTCTCCTGTTTGTTAGCAAACCAAAAGATTAAGATTACGAAAGCAGCAAGAGATCCTTGTGCTGACATATAATAAGCTAGTGGATAACCAAGAAACGATCCCTGATTTACCGACTCGCCGAACATAAATATTACTATTGAGAAAAAGAACCAAATAGCCAATGTTACAAGCATATGGTTTTTGGTCTTTTGCCAATGTGCGTCTTTATTTGACATGTCTTTCCTCCCTTTATTTATTAAGAGTTAATGTCGGAAGCATACCTAAAACGACGTCAATTAAAAGTTAAAAAACCATTGTTTTGATCAATATGATACACTTTTAATAAGGAAAATAGTTTGATACTTTTATAATACAACGTGAAATTGAATCTTAAAGATCTTGAAAAATACATATTTCCTATAAAAAGGATTTTCTCAAAATATCGTCAGATTAAAACGATGCCGCAAGTAAAAAATTTTATTCAAGAACAATCGTCACTTGTTAGTCAGTTGACGCTATATGGATATTTGAAAACTAGAATGGGTGCAAAACATGTAATAATGTTTGAAGACAAAGATTTCTTAAATTCAATAAATATAGCAAAATGGCACGTATACGCATCATCATTAGTAGATTGCACTTTTTTTTGTTTTTCTTATTTATACAAAGAAAAAAACTATACAAAAAAAGATGAGGCATATAAAATTTTTTATGAAATATTAAATAGTGAGAAGGCGGGAGGAATGAATTTGCAAGCATATGAAAATGCAACAAAAGAATTTAATTTAAGATATCAAAAAGTAAATTGGTTAACACACTATAGCTCCCAACCTTTTGTCTATAGTTGTAACGCACTTTACGAATGGTCTCCAATCGCAGATGAATTAAAAAAGCTAGATAAAGAAATAGTACTTAACTCAATGCTTTTAAAATGGAATAATATTGAAAATGATTTCAAAAGGCTAACTAGCAAATTTGATTTAAATTAAAAATTTATGATTTACTTTTTCGATTTTCTACTAAAGCCTCAACAACACTTGGATCGGCAAGCGTTGTAGTATCCCCTAGATCATGATGCTCATCAGCAGCGATTTTTCTCAAAATACGTCTCATTATTTTTCCTGATCTTGTTTTAGGTAGACCTGGTGCAAATTGTATGTGATCAGGTGTTGCGATTGGTCCGATTTGTTTTCTTACCCAAAGTTTCAATTCTCTCTCCAAGTCCCCACTTGGATTTTCACCTGCATTCAAAGTAACATAACAATAAAGTCCATTGCCTTTAATTTCGTGGGGGAAGCCTACAACAGCGGCTTCAGCTACTTTTGAATGAGCCACAAACGCACTTTCAATTTCTGCTGTTCCTAAATTATGTCCAGAAACAATAATCACGTCGTCAACTCTTCCAGTAATCCAGTAATAGCCATCTTTATCTCTTCTACATCCATCCCCTGTAAAATATTTTCCATCAAACTGGGAAAAATAAGTGTCAATAAATCTTTGATGATCTCCATAAACTGTCCTCATTTGACCTGGCCAAGATTGAGTCATACAAAGTCTACCCTTACAGGCTCCCTTCAAAACTTTTCCAGTCTCGTCAACTATCGCAGGTTTGATTCCGTAAAAAGGTTTTGTTGCTGAACCAGGTTTTAAATTAATAGCACCAGGTTGTGGAGCAATTAAAATCCCACCCGTCTCAGTTTGCCACCAAGTATCTACAATAGGACATTTTTTTTCACCAACTATTTTGTAGTACCACATCCATGCCTCAGGGTTTATTGGCTCACCAACAGTTCCTAATAATTTAAGGGATTTTCTACTAGTTTTTTTTACTGGCCCTTCTCCCTCTCGCATTAAAGCTCTAATCGCTGTTGGAGCAGTATAAAAAATATTAACTTTATATTTATCAATTATCTGCCACCACCTAGAACTGTCGGGATAATTAGGCACACCCTCAAACATCATAGTGGTAGCACCATTTGCCAAGGGTCCATAAATAATATAACTATGTCCAGTAACCCATCCGATGTCTGCACTACACCAATAAACATCTCTATTTTTATAGTCAAAAATATATTGGTGAGTCATTGAAGCATAAACCATATATCCACCCGTTGTATGAAGAACTCCTTTTGGCTTTCCTGTAGAACCTGAAGTATAAAGAATAAAAAGAGGATCTTCGGCATTCATTTCTTCCGGTATACATTTGTGAGATACATTTTTAGTTATTTCGTCATAGGATATATCTCTCTCATTATCCCAATTAACAGAATTACCAGTTCTTTTAACTACAACGCATTTTTTAACATTTGGGCACTGCATCATTGCTTCATCTGCAATTTTTTTAAGAGGTATAATTTTTCCTCCTCTTACACCCTCATCTGCTGTTATGACAAAATCAGATTCGCAGTCATTTATCCGCGTAGCTATAGAGTCTGGCGAAAATCCTCCAAATATTATTGAATGAACCGCACCTATTCTTGCACAAGCTAACATTACATAAGCAAGCTCTGGTATCATTGTTAGATAAATTGTTACTCTATCTCCTTTTTGTACACCTATACTTTTTAAACCGTTTGCTGCTTTGCATACATTTTTATGAAGCTCTTTATAACTTATTTTTTTTGCATCTGACGGATCATCTCCCACCCAAATAATTGCTGTCTTGTTCCCTCTTTTTTCTAAATGTCTGTCTATGCAATTTGCTGAAGCATTTAAAGTTCCATCATAATACCATTTAATGCTTACGTTTTCTTTACTGTACTTTATGTCTTTAATTTTTGAATAGGGTTTTATCCAATTTATTCTCTTACCTTCTTGCCTCCAAAAATTTTCATTTTCTTTTATCGAATATTTATATTTTTTATTATATTGATTTTTGTTTACGTAAGCTTTTTTAGACCAACTTTCAGGAACTCGAAAAACCAAACCCCCCTCAGAGTCCATTATTTCTTTCGAGGGTCTTTTTCTAAAAGTTTTTTTTATTTTTTTCTTATTTTTTAAACGTTTGGTTTTCTTGCTTTTCCTTTTTCTAGGTTTGGCAATTTTTTTGGTTCGTTTTTTTGGCTTATTTTTTTTCTTTTTTTTTCTTTTAGCCATTTTAGTTTTCGTTTGATAATTTATCATTCATCTTACCCATGTTGCATATAACTTTCCAGCTTTTTGAGTCAATCGACATAACTGACAATCTTGACTGCTTCAATAATTGTAGATTTTGTAAAAGACTATGTTTTTTAATGTCATTTAGCGATACTGGTATTTCCAAAGATTTATAGAATTGCACCATTATGGACACGAATTTTCCGTTTTTGTCAGTTTTGTCGGTAAAATATTCTTTAGATATTTTAACAATCCCAACAATCTTTTTTTCTTCCCCTGTATGATAAAAAAAGGCGTGATCTCCACGTTTCATCTTCATTAAATTATTCCTAGCCTGATAATTTCTAACCCCATCCCAAACAGAGCCTTTCAAACCACAATTGATTTGATCTGACCAAGACCATTCTTCAGGTTCAGTTTTTAATAACCAATATTTCATTTAAATTTTAAGACCCGGACCTTTTAAAAAGGGAGCATTTTTATCTAATGGCCATCTAGATTTTACAGAGTCATCATTGTTAAATAATTTTTTTTTATATCTTTTAATTCCTGCCCAAGCAATCATAGCTGCATTGTCACCACAATATTCTTTTGATGGGAAAACTGGTTTAAAATTCATTTCATTTGAAACCTGAATCAAATTTTTTCTAATTGCTTGATTTGCCGCAACTCCTCCAGCTACAACAAATGTTTTATATCGAGTATAATTATTTTTATTAAATTCTTTCATAGCTACTTTTGTTTTTTTTGATAAAATCTCGTTTATAGTGTTTTGAAAAGACGCTGCCAAGTCATATCGTTTTTGTTCAGAGTCAATTTTTTTTGCTTCTCGGATTACTGCTGTTTTGAGTCCGGCTAAAGAAAGGTGACAACCTGCTCTATTAATTATTGGCCTTGGCAGTTTGAAAGCTTCTTTATTTCCAAGTTTTGCAAGCTCTTCTATTTTTGGTCCACCAGGGTATTCTAGTCCTAAAATTTTTCCAGTTTTATCAAATGCTTCACCAACAGCATCATCAATTGTTGTGCCTATTTGTTTATAATTGTTAATTTCGTTAACAATTATAAACTGAGAGTGCCCCCCGGAGACTAATAAAAGAAGATAAGGAAAAGATATTTTATTTTCTATTGAAGGGCTAAGTGCGTGCCCTTCAAGATGGTTAATTGGTAAAAAAGGTTTTTCACTAAAAGTTGCTAGGCTTTTTCCAATATTATAGCCAACAGTCAAACAAACTATTAAACCCGGTCCAGCTGTTGCTGCAACACCATCAACATCTTCTAATCTTATTTTGCTTTGTCTTAAGGATTCTTGAACTATAAAATCTATGTTTTGCACATGAGATCTTGCTGCGAGTTCAGGCACAACTCCTCCAAACTCTCTGTGTTCATTAATTTGACTCGATATTACATTTGATAAAACATCAGCAGTATTATCCTCATTTTCTCTTACAATTGATGCAGCAGTTTCGTCACAGCTCGTTTCAATTCCTAAAAAAGTGAGTTTTTTTTTCATTATTTCGATATTATAAAATATATATCTTTATAGATAAATGCTTAATAAAATTATTATAGGCTCAAGAGGCAGCAAACTTTCACTGGCTTATGCCAATAAAGTTAAAGGTCTCATATTAGGAGTTAATAAAAGTTTAGATCAAAATATTGAAATTCAAGCAATAAAAACTTCAGGTGATATTTTCCAAAACAAAAAAATTTCTGAAATAGGTGGAAAAAATTTATTTTGTAAAGAAATAGAGAATAAATTAATTAATAAGCAAATAGATATTGCTGTGCATTCACTAAAAGATATGGACTCAATTGAAACAAATGGATTAATCATTCAAGCGTATATCGAAAGAAATGACCCAAGGGAGTCTTTTGTTTCAAAAAAATTTAAGAAACTATCTGATATAAATGATGGGAAAATAGGTTCGAGCTCAAGACGGAGAGAGCTTCAATTAAGAATGTTAAACAAAAATATTAAAATAGAAAATATTAGGGGCAATGTAGATACAAGAATTAAAAAAGTTGAAATTGGCGAGTTCGATGGTGTAATTCTAGCTTTAGCTGGTCTAAAAACTTTAAAACTAGAACATCATGTAAAAGAAACCTTTCCCGTTAAGGATTTTATACCAACTGCTGGACAAGGTATAATAGCTGTTCAATGTCGAAAAGGAGATGAAAAAATAAAAGAAATTTTAAAAAAAATTAATCATAGAGAAACAGAACTCTGCGCTATAGCTGAAAGAAGTTTTTTAAGAACGTTAGGAGGTGATTGTGATACAGCTGTTGGATGTTCTGCAATTTTAAACAAAGGTAATATCGAACTTAGTGCTCAACTTTTTTCAGATGATGGAGAAGGGGTTTTCAATGTCAAAAAATTAGGAGAATCAAAACAACCACAACTATTGGGACAATTAGCTGGTGAAGAGATTTTAAAACAATCAGGGGATAATTTTACAAAAAAAAGATGAATATAATTTTTACAAGACCACTTATAGAAGCAGAAAATCTAATGGTAAATTTTTTTTCATCAAATGATAAAATAATACATTTACCAACTCTGAAAATTACTCCTGCAAATATTGAGCCAATCGATATAGATAAATATGATGCTTTAGTATTTACAAGCTCAAATGCAGTAAGATTTTTAAAATTAAAAAAAGATAATAAAAATATGAAATGCTTTTGTGTAGGTACTTTAACTGAAAGATCTTTAAGATTAAAAGGTTTTAATAATACAATTTCTGCAACAGGTACAGTTAATGCACTTAAAAATATAATAATAAATTCTGAAAAAAATATAAAAAAATTGGCTTATTTATGTGGAGATGTTATTTCATATGAACTAGATAAGGAACTTATAAAAGAAGGTTTTAAAGTTACTAAAATTATTAATTATAATTCGACAAAAATAATAAATATCAATAAGGAAAACTTAGAATTAATTAAAAAGTACCCAGCAAACATCGCTCTCGTTTATTCCAAAAGAAGCGCTGAAAGTTTTGATGAAATAGTAAGAAAATACTCGCTTGCTGAACTAATGACACATTGTACAGTTATGTGTATAAGTAAAAAAATTGAAGAATTTTTAAAATCAAAAGGTTGGACAAAAACTGAAATTTTCAATCCTGGAGATGAATTAATTAGAATAGATCAAATTAAAAATGGATAGAGTTGAACAGTTTATAAATTTATTTGTTGATGTATGGAAGAATGGAATATCGGGCATTAATATTTCTGAAATAATCATTGCCCTATCAATTTTCTTTATTTTTCTTTTATTGAGAGGATTATTTGCAAAATTTATAATAAAACGTTTAGAAAACTATGTTTCAAAAACAACAAATCGTTTTGATAATACCTTAGTAGAGTCATTAAAAGGGCCAACAAAATTTTTTCCAATTGTCATAGGATTTTTTATAGCTACAAGCTATGTATCTTTTGGAGATAGTACCGAAAATTTTATAGATAATGCTAACAGGACATTAATAACAATTCTAATTTTTTGGTCTTTACATCAAATTGTCGGACCTATTTCAATATTGATTAAGAAAGTTGAAGATCTTTTATCAAAGGATTTACTTAATTGGATCATTCAAGCATTTAAAGTTTTAATTTTAATTCTTGGTGCCGCAGCCGTCTTGGAACTTTGGGGAATTAAAATAGGACCAATAATTGCTGGATTAGGTTTATTTGGTGTTGCAGTAGCTTTGGGAGCTCAAGATTTATTTAAGAATCTAATTTCTGGAATTTTGGTATTAGTAGAAAAAAGATTTAAAGTTGGTGACTGGATTATTGTTGAAGAAATTATAGAAGGAATTGTTGAACGAATAGGATTTAGATCAACCGTTGTAAGAAAGTTTGATAAATCAGTAGCGGTTATTCCAAACTTTCAGTTTGCAGAAAATGCCGTTATTAATGTTAGTGAAACAACTAATTGGAGGATAAGTTGGATTATCACACTTCAGTACGATACCACAGTTGCCCAACTAAAAAAAATTCGAGATGAAATAGAAAAATATATTTCAACTTCAAAAGATTATAAGATTAGTGAAAACACAATGCATGCAGTCAGAATTGATAAATTCTCAGATAGCTCTATAGACATGTATGTAAGGTGTTTTACAAATACTGATGAATGGTCTGAATGGTTAAAAGTTAAGGAAAGACTGGCTATTGCTATAAAAGAAATTGTTGAAAAAAATGAAGCTTCATTTGCATTTCCAAGTCAATCAATTTATGTGGAAAAAAAATAATGAAATCTATTTTAATTTTAATTGATAGTGTAGTTAGTATTTATATATGGATACTAATTATCAACGCTCTTTTAAGTTGGCTTATAGCCTTTAATGTTTTAAATACTTCGAATCGATTAGTTTATTCTTTACTCGACATAAGTTATAAATTGACCGATCCATTACTCAGGCCTATAAGAAATTTTTTACCAAACTTAGGAGGCATAGATATTTCTCCTGTAATTCTTATTTTACTTTTAATGTTTGTAAGAAATCTAGTTTTTGAATTTTTTGCACCGGCGATGTTTTAAACATGATAATTGATGGTAAAAAAATAGCACTAGAATTAAGAGAAAAGTTAAAAAAAAAAATCATGGAACTTAAATCTTTCTCAAATTCTGTTCCAGCATTAACAGTAATTCTAGTTGGAGAAGATCCGGCAAGTAAAATTTATGTAAAAAATAAAGAAAAATTTTCAAAGGAGATAGGAATAAATTCTGAAGTAATTAAATATCCTGCGAATGTGGGTGAAAAAGTTGTTTTAGATAAGATAAAAGAATTAAACAAAAATAAAAAAATTTCAGGTATTTTAGTCCAATTACCCTTGCCCAAACACATAGACAAGAGAAAAGTTATAGAAACCATACTTCCCAGCAAAGATGTGGATGGGTTTCATCCCATAAATGTGGGTAATCTATCATCAGGTTATGAAAGCAATATCCCATGTACTCCACTTGGTTGCTATCTATTATTGAAAAAAGCAGAAAAAAATTTAAGTGGTAAACATGCAGTTGTAATTGGAAGATCAAATTTAAATGGGAAGCCTATGACACAATTACTTCTTAAGGAAAATTGTACTGTAACAGTAACACACTCAAAAACGAAAGATTTAAAAAAAGAATGTAACAGGGCAGATATAATTATAGCCGCAGTAGGGAGCCCAAAGTTGGTTAAAGGTGATTGGGTTAAGAAGGGCGTGATTGTAATAGATGTTGGAATTAATAAAACAGATTCGGGAATAGTAGGCGACGTTGATTTTGATGAAGTTTCAAAAGTGGCAAAAGCAATAACCCCGGTTCCTGGAGGTGTTGGGCCTATGACTATTGCTTGTTTATTAAATAATACGATTGAGTGCTTCAAAAGAGCTAATTCTTAAAAAGATTTAAATTATATAATTTATCTAGATGAAATTGTTTTTAGTTCTAGGAAATCAACTATTTAATCCAAAATATTTGAAAAGTTTTTCAGAATACACTTTTTATATGTCTGAAGACTATGGGCTTTGCACATTTCAAAAACACCACAAACTCAAAATATTACTTTATCTGTCATCAATGAGATCTTACAGAGATGAGCTGAAAGCTAAAAAATTTAAAGTTATATACAATGATTACAATAAAGATTTTAAACACCCTTACGAAAAAAAACTAGAAAGAATAATTAAAGAAAAAAAAGTTAAAGAAGTTAATTTTTTTGAAGTAGAAGATGTTTTTTTTGATAAAAGATTAAAATTATTTTTTAAAAGCAAGCATATAAATTTTAAAGAAATTAAATCACCCATGTTTCTAACCTCGAGACAAGAATTTAAACAATATTTAAATGGAACGAAAAAACCATTTATGGCTAACTTTTATAAAATTAACAGATCCAAATTAAAAATCTTAATGAATAAAGACGGAAATCCCAAAGGCGGTAAATGGAGTTTTGATGAGGATAATAGAAAAAAACTTCCAAATACTGTTTCAATTCCAAAACAACCTCAATTCAAAAACACCTCACATACAGAAAATTTAAAAAAATTTATTGAAACTAATTTTAAAAATCATCCAGGATCTACAAATAATTTTTGGTTTCCTACTACGAGAGATCAAAGTCATAAGGTTTTAGATAATTTTTTAAAGAATAAAATTAATTTGTTCGGCGATTATGAAGATGCAGTAAGCAATAAATCTAATATTTTATTTCATAGTGCACTTAGTCCTTTAATAAATATAGGATTAATAACTCCGATAGAAATTTTAGATAAATTAAAAAAAATTGAAAACAAAGTTAGAATTAATTCTTTGGAGGGGTATGTTAGACAAATTATAGGATGGAGAGAATTTATGAGAGGAATTTATCAGAATTATAATAAACAAATGGAAACCACAAATTTTTTTAACCATAAAAAGAAAATGAAAGTATCTTGGTACAATGGAACTACTGGACTCGACCCACTTGATCATTCAATTAAAAATTCGCTAAAATACGGATGGACCCATCATATTGAAAGATTAATGATATTAGCAAACATTATGAATCTTTGCCAAATCAATCCAAAGGAGGTTTATAAATGGTTTATGGAAATGTTTGTAGACTCATCTGATTGGGTTATGGCTCCAAATGTTTATGGCATGGGTCTTTTTAGTGATGGAGGCATATTTGCAACTAAGCCTTATGTTTGTGGATCAAGTTATTTTCTTAAAATGATGGATTTTAAAAGAGGAGAATGGTGCAATACAATGGATGGCCTTTATTGGAACTTTATTAATAATAATAGAAAATTCTTTCTAAAAAATCCAAGACTTTCCATGATGGTAAGAGTGTTCGATAAAATGAAACCTGGGAGAAAAAAGCTCATTTTAAGAGCTGCCAAAAAATTTATTGAACAAAATACAATCTAAAGTGAATAAAAAAGAAAATCTTCCATCAAAAATATGTCCAGTTTGTAAAAGATCCTTTACATGGAGAAAAAAATGGAGACTTAATTGGGAGAGGGTGAAATATTGCTCAAAAAAATGTTCACGATAATAAATAAAATTCTTATTCTTTTTTTCTTAATTTTATCGTTTTTTTCAAACGTATTTCCTAACGAAAAATTAATTAATGAACTTAAAAAAGGTGAAAAAATCATTTTTATAAGGCACGCGATAGCACCTGGAAGTGGAGATCCAAAAAATTTTAATCTTAAAAATTGTGACACTCAAAGAAATCTTGATTTCTCAGGTATAGAGCAATCAAAAAAAATTGGCTTATTTTTTTCAAAAAATAATATTCCTATTGACTTAGTTTTATCTAGTGAATGGTGTAGGTGTAAAGATACAGCTAAATTTGCTTTTAAAAAATTTCAAACTTTTGATGCTTTGAATTCTTTTTTTTCCATAAAATTTCAAAAAAATAAAGAAAAGCAGATGGTTGATTTATTTGAATATTTAAATAAGTGGAGAAGTAACAAAAATTTAATTTTGGTAACCCATTATGTAGTAATACTGGAAACACTAAATATACCAGTTTCATCCGGTGAAATAGTAGTTGTAGACAAAAATTTAAACTTAGTTGGAAGTATTTCTGATTATTAACCTATATTTGATCTTCCGCCGTCAACACCTATAATTTGTCCTGTTATCCAAGAACTTTCTTCTGACAACAGAAATTTCGCTAAAGCAGCTGAGTCTGATCCTTCACCAACTCTTTTTAACGGGTGTTGTTTTGCAATTCCTTCGGCAATCTTAGGATTTTTCAAAATTTTATTAGCCATCTTGGAGTTACTCATACTTGGGGCTATGCAATTTACTCTTATGTTTGGCGACAATTCTGATGCTAAAGAAACAGTCAGGCCTTCTAAAGAAGCTTTAACTGGTGAAATTATGCTGTGATTTGGAAAACCTTGCTTAACAGCCACCGTTGAAAATAAAACAATTGATCCTTTATTACTTTTTAATTTTTGCTGAAATTTCTTAATAATATCATAAATAGGAAATAAGTTTAAAGAAAAACACTTCAATATATCTTTTCTAGAAATCAGATTTAAAGGTTTTAAGTCAATCGAACCAACGCAATATGCAATTCCAGATATTTCAAAATCATTTACATCTTTTTCAACTTTTTCAATAAAGTTATCTTCTAGCACATCAGCCACGCTATACGAGTGGCCTGTTTCACCAGAAAGCCTTGAAATTTCGTCTTCATTTTTTCCAATTAAGTGACATCCTATTTTATCATTTTTTAACAACATAGCTAAAGAACTTCCAACCGCTCCACTCGCACCAAATATTAAAATTTTTTTAGACATAAATTAATTCTTTCTTGATAGTTGTAATTTTTTTGCCACTTTAAAACTAAGAAAAGTCAAGTACGCTCCACTAATAAATAGTGCATTAGCAATTATCATTGTTACATGCGAGATCTCGAAATATAAAAAAAGCAAAAACGCGAAACCTATCATTAAATCCCAAACCCCAAAAAGCAAAATATAAAGCGGCCATTTTGTTTCCGTGTTTAAAGATTTAAAATCTGAAATACTATTTTTAATATATTCGGTTCCAAGAGTTATAAGTATCAAGGGAATTATAAAAAAGAAAATCCATATATATATTGCAATGCTAAAATTTTGTTCCACCCAAATTGTAGGAAATAAGTTTGTTTCATGCAAAATTGTCCAAAAAATAAGATAACCGAACATATAATAAGCGATTATTGCAAATAGCTGTTTCATCTCTACGCTTCCTCTCCAGGATTTTTCTTATCCATACCTAATTTTTTGCTGTATCTTAATGTTAAGAAAAATATTGATAAGGCCAGTAAGAGTATCGCTCCACCTTGATAGATCAGATTAATCGAAGCACTATCTTTATCTTGTAAAATAATTAATCTAGCTAATGCGGTAATAGCAATTAATACAGGATAAGTAATTCTTATTGCTTTGCTAGCCCAAAAAACTCCGATCATTCCTATAACCTCAATATAAATGAACATTAAAAGAAGATCAGCAAGTGTAACCCTCCCTACTTTGTACATTTCGTTGACTTCGAAACCAAAAGCTAAAACTGTTCCAACAAGAATGAATATTACAGCTACTAGCTGAATATTTCTTATAACAGTATTCATGTTCATAAGTTTTTTATATATGTTAATTTTTCCTAAACTCTTAGCTTTCTTGCCGCACCCGATATAAATCTCTCAACTTTTGACTTTTTGAAAGATTTATTTTCTTCAAAAGAGACTTTTTTTAATGAGTAGGCTTTACTTCTGCTTTGTCTAGATAGAATTGTTATATTTCCCTTATATAATTTAAGCTTAACAAATCCATTAACTTGATTTTTTTTCATATCAACAATTTTTTGTAATTTAAATCTAGCTTTTGAATACCAAAAACCATTGTAAATAAGTTTTGCATATTTTGGCATTATCTCATCTTTTTTATGCATTGTTTCTTTATCTAAAGTTACAGACTCCATTGCTCTATGTGCAATCATTAAAAGAGTTCCGCCTGGCGTTTCATAAACACCTCTTGATTTTATTCCAATAAATCTATTTTCAACTAAATCGACTCTTCCAATTCCATTTTTACCAGCAACTAAATTTAATTTTTTTAAAAGTTTAGCAGGTGCTAATTTTTTATTATTTACAGAAACTGGATCACCTTTTTTAAATCCTATAGTTATATAAGATGGTTTGTTCGGAGCTTTTTCCGGAGAAACTGTTCTTTGAAAAATATATTCAGGAGCTTGTTTTTTTGGATCTTCTAAAATTTTTCCTTCAGTTGAGGTATGATAAAGGTTATCGTCTACGGAAAAAGGTGGCGCTCCTTTTTTATCTTTCGGTGTTGGAATATTATATTTTTTTGCATATTTAATTAAGTCTGTTCTTGATTTTAATTTCCAAATTCTCCAAGGAGCGATAACTTTTATTTTTGGACCAAAATAATAATACCCAAGTTCAAATCTTACTTGATCGTTGCCCTTTCCGGTTGACCCATGCGAAACAGCGAATGCTTTAAATTTTTTAGCAATAGCAATTTGTCTTTTAGCAATTAAAGGTCTAGCTATTGATGTTCCTAATAAATAAACACCCTCGTACAAAGCATGACCTCTAATCATTGGAAAAACATAATCTTTAATAAATATATTTTGCAAATCCTCAATAATTATATTTTTTACTCCTAATCTTTTTGCATTTTTTATTATTTTTGTTTTATTCATTTCTTGACCAATATCTGCAGTATAAGCAACAACTTCTGAATTATAATTTTGTTGTAACCACTTAAGAATAATTGAGGTATCCAATCCGCCTGAGTAAGCTAGAACTATTTTACTTTTTTTTTTAAGCACAACTTTTTCTTGCTGTGTTATAAGCCTTTGTAAAGCCCATCATTGAATAAAGATCTTTTGTATTGCTACCATTTTTAGATTTTGCACTAACTGATAATTTTGAAGCCTTCTTCATCGTTTTAATTAAATTAAATTCCTCTTCCCCATCTAACAACCAAGCAAAGTTACCTTGAGAAAATAGAGCAAATTCGTTTTTTCCACTGATTGCAACTACAGAGGATGCCTTATATTCATGTCCACTTGTAACACTAATTTCATTTTTAATATTTTCTGACTTCCTAAAAGTTACAAATAGTCTTGAAGGATCTCTTTTTAAGGTTTTTGGAGATCTTTCTAAAGGTTTCGTTTGAGCAAAACAAATTTTGCCTTTGTTATCATTATACATAAAAGCTTCCCAACTTTTATACTTCCCAATACTTTTAGGTTCAGCAGCAAAGATTGGTGCTGAGAAAAATATAATATAAAATATCCAAATTAATAAAGTTTTTTTAATCATTTTTAATAAAAATTAATCTATACAAATTATATATATTTTCAAGAATTCTTTATTTAGGGTGCAGGATTAGGAATTTTCTCATGAACCAAGTTTATTTCACTTATAATCTTTTCGTTTAAGGAAATATTAATACTATCAATATTTTCTCTAAGTTGTTCCATTGTTGTGGCTCCTATTATATTGCTTGTAACAAAGTCCCTAGAATTTACAAAAGCTTGTGATAATTGAGTTAAAGTAATTTGGTGATTTTGTGCAATTTTAAAATATTCTTCAACTGCATTATAAGTTCTTTGGTTGTGGTATCTTGGATAATTTTCATAAAATAAATCCATTCTAGAATTTTTTGGCATTTGATTATTTCTATATTTGCCAGTTAAATAACCTGCAGCTAATGGTGAATATGCAAGTAGTCCAGCTTTTTCCCTTATAGAAATTTCTGACATACCAACTTCATAGCTTCTATTTACTAGACTGTAGGGATTTTGAACAGAAACTACTCTAGGCAACTTTTTCTCGTCAGCGATCTGTAAAAATTTAGAGAAACCCCAGGGTGTTTCATTTGATAGTCCGATATATCTAATTTTGCCCTGGTCAATAGATTTTTTTAAAACTTTTAAAATACTGTCAAAACTATTCCATTTTTTTTCGTTTTCATTATGTTCATAATTTAAGTCTCCAAAATAATTTGTATTCCTTTCAGGCCAGTGTAATTGATACAAGTCAATATAATCTGTTTTTAATCTTTTAAGACTGCTGTTTAAAGCTTTCTCTAGACTCGTAGGTGAAAACTGTTCTCCTCCTCCTCTAATCCATTTAAGACCGGGCCCAGCTATTTTGCTTGCTAAAATAATTTTTTTTCTATTTTTTCTTTTTTGGAACCAATTGCCAATTATTTCTTCAGTATCACCGTAGGTTTTTTCTTTTGGTGGTATTGAATAAAGCTCTGCTGTATCAAAAAAATTTATGCCTTTATTTAAAGCATAATCCATTTGCTCAAAACCTTCCTCCTGGGTATTTTGTTCTCCATAAGTCATCGTTCCCAAGCAAATAAGGCTTACATTTAATCCAGTATTTCCTAATTTTTTAAATTTCATAAAAATTTAATATTTTTAGGCCAAATATGTACCATTGAAAACAGAAAAAAAATGCTTATATTTTGCTCATGGAATTTAATAGACAAAATATCAATGTAAAGTCAGCTGTTAAAGATGCTCACTTAATTGATCAGGGATTAAGAAGCTACATGCTTAAAGTTTACAATTATATGGCTTCAGGTGTTTTTTTAACTGGCGTTGTTTCATTGTTATTATTTAGGTTGTCTGGAGGTTATGATATTCAATTCACATCTTCAGGCATTACAGGTTTAACTGGTGTTGGCCAAGCTTTGTTTGCCTCGCCTTTAATGTGGGTAGTGATGCTAGCGCCGTTAGGAATTGTAATTTATATGAGCTTTGGAATTAGAAAAATGAGTGCAGCAAAAGCTCAAACAACTTTTTGGATCTTCGCAGCGCTCATGGGTGCTTCTTTAGCTTCAATATTTTTAGTTTATACAGGCGCAAGTATAACTCGCGTATTTTTTATTACCGCAGGGACGTTTGGCGCTATGAGTATTTATGGCTACACAACAAAAAGAGATTTAACAAAACTGGGTTCATTTTTAATGATGGGATTGATCGGGATTATAATTGCATCAATCGTAAATATTTTTATGAAATCAAGCATGATGTATTTTGTTATTTCAATATTAGGGGTTCTAATATTTGTAGGATTGACTGCTTATGATACTCAAAAAATTAAAAATATGTATCTTTCAAGCGATGACAGCGAAACATCTGGTAAAAAAGCTGTTATGGGAGCATTGACACTTTACTTAGATTTCATAAATTTGTTTATAATGTTGCTTAGACTTTTTGGTCAAAGAAGATAAATTATTTTACCAAAAGCAATCTTCCACGCTTAATTTTTGCAATTAGATTGTTTAAATTTTCCGACTTATTAATAATATTGCCCGATTTATCTAAAACATAAAATCTTTCGTCTTTATTTTTTGGACTTAAATTTTTTGATATTCTAAACACTGGAACTTCCGATGCCCTTTGGTAAACATCAAATGATACCTCTTTCTTGCTTATAGAAAGACTATAGTCTTTCCAGTCTCCCGAGGAAACTTTTTGAGCATAAAGATTTAAAATCATCTTTAATTCTTGTTTAATAAAAAACTTTTGTTTTTTTTGAAAATTATTATTAATTACCAGTTTAAGATTGGTCATTTTTAATCTTATATTTATTTATCAAAGATACCTGAAAAAATGTAAAAATAAAAGTGATTATAAGTATTCCCCAAACTTTAAAATTAACCCAAAACTCTTCGGTTTGTGTCCTCCAAATTAACTCATTTAACAAAGCTAAAAAAATAAAAAAATTAATCCATCTAAACATTAATTTATTCCAACCCACGTCTTCTAATTGAAGAGTTTTTGCGAAAAAAATTTTAAGAAAATTTTTTTTAAAAAATATTTTTCCTATTATTAAAAAAAATGCAAATATTAAATTTATTATTGTTGGCTTAATATAAAGGAAAATTGGGTTTTTAAAATATATGGTTAATCCACCAAAAATTGCAACCAAAGTTCCACTTACAAGTGGAACATATGGTATTTTTTTTTCAAAAAAATAAACTAAAATCACTGCAAGGACAGTTGCAATAATTAATGGTGGAATTGCCGCACTTAAATTTTTACCACTTGTATAGTACACAGAAAAGAAAATTATAAGAGGACCAAAATCTGTTAAGAATTTTATTAAAGATTTATTCACAGCTAAAATTTAACATAAATTTTATTTAATTAAAATTTAATACTTTTCTATTGCTTTTTAATTAATTTCATTTATCTTTAATAAATCTAATGAATCTTAAAGAGAAAAAAGCTAAATTTTCTATTGGTGATGTCGTAAAACATAAACACTTTGATTTCAGGGGAGTAATTTATGATGTTGATTTTGAGTTTAATAACTCTGAAGAATGGTACCAATCCATACCGAAAGATGTCAGACCAAAAAAAGATCAACCTTTTTACCATCTTCTTGCTGAAAATAATGAGGTAACATATGAAGCTTATGTGTCAGAGCAAAATTTGATTTTAGATAATTCAAAAAAGCCTGTGAGACACCCTTTAATTACCGAGATTTTTTCCGAAAAAAGAGGATCCGCATACTACAAGCCTTCAAATTGATAATTTTTTAATTTGCCACAAATTTAACAAGATTTATTCAAAAGTCTGACCCAAATTCCTACTACCTTTTCTAAGTTAGTGCCTAATTGGGGATTAATCATACTTCCTTATCTCCCTCTCAATCTTCAATTAGGCCAAATGTCAAAATCTCCCATTTAAAATTAGGTTTAAATAAGCTAAAAAAAATGATGTTTAAGTTTTTATATCCAAGTCATTTATTTAGTTTTTTAAACAAAGGCATTAGTATTATTAGTGCAATAATTATTCCTTTTCTTTTTCTATCATTAATCTTCGCACTTTTAATATCACCGCAAGACTATATTCAAGGAGACACAGTTAGAATTATGTATGTTCATGTTCCTGCGGCTTGGATGACTTTAATGTGCTTTGGCATGATTAGCTTTCTATGTATTTTAACTTTTCTCTTTAAAACTAAAAACACCATTCTTTTGTACAAGAGCATAGCACCTATTGGTCTCTCATTAAGTTTGATCGCAATAATCACTGGGTCTCTTTGGGGCGAGCCAACTTGGGGAACTTATTGGGTATGGGATGCAAGATTAACTTCAATGTTAGTTTTAATGTTTTTTTATTTGATTTTCATTTTTTCGTACAAATTTATTTCAAATCAGAATTTGTCATTAAAAGTCTGTACTGGAATCTCCGTCATTGGCCTAATCAATCTATTTATAATTAAATATTCAGTAAATATATGGCCAACTTTACATCAAACTGAGAGTATTAAAATTATTGGCAGAACTACAGTTGATTCTTCAATGTTATTACCACTAAGTATGATGTTGCTTGTATTTTTTCTATATTGTGCGTTAATTTTTCTGATGAAATACAAATCAGAAGTAATTAGAATAAAGAAGAAAGGTTTAAAAAAAATATGAATCTAGATATTTTTGTGATGAACGGTTACGGAGTTTACGTTTGGTCTGCGTTTGCTTTTTCTTTTTTGGTATGTTTTATTTTATTTGTGAAGACAAAAAGGACACTAAAAAAACTGGAAAATGAATTCAAAAAAGAAGCCATGAGTCTTTCAGATGAAAAAGTCAGCGCTTTAAAAAATAAAAAAGTTGCTCAAGAAATTTTAAATACGCAACAAAAGGCTCACTAAAGCATTACAAAAATGCTTGTAAGAGCAGCAAAAAAAAGAATAAAAATTTTAGTAGCCACATTAAGTCTACTTATACTTATTGCTATATTTTCTTTAGTAGTTTTAAGAGATAATATTTTATATTTTCTTTCACCTACAGAAATTAAAAATAGCGAAAATTTAAATTATTCAAAAAAGATTCGAGTTGGAGGTATGGTAAAAACTGGTTCGGTATCTATAAATAATAATGAGATTAATTTTATTATAACAGATCTGAGTAATGAAATATTTGTAACTTTTAAGGGAACTGTTCCAAATTTATTTTCTGAAGGAAAAGGGGTTGTAGCGGAAGGAAAACTTAAAGATAAAAAATTTTTTATTGCAAAAAGAATATTAGCTAAACATGATGAAAATTATATGCCTCCAAGTGCAGAAAAGATTTTAAATAAAGATGTTAAGTAATTTAGGCAATTTATTTATTACACTTACATTACTTTCTAGTTTCCTTTTGATTTACTATTCAGCTGTTGGGTTAAAAAAAAATGGAAGTTTGATACCAGAAAAAATTTTTAGAATCTCAAAAACTCAATGTTTATTTACTATTTTAAGTTTCTTCATTTTATTGGTTGCATATATTTTTTCTGATTTTTCTTTAATTAATGTTTATGAAAACTCACATACAACAAAACCCCTGCTTTATAAAATTTCAGGTGTTTGGGGAAATCATGAAGGAAGTCTATTATTGTGGATTGTAATTCTTGTTATTTTTTCATTGTTATTCTTAAACTTAAATAAATTAGCTGATAAAAAATTTAGATTATTCACTTTAATATTTCAGAATATTTTAATATCTGGATTTTTAATTTTTTTGATTACTAATTCTAATCCATTTAGCAAGCTTTACCCTGTTCCTAATGAGGGAATGGGTCTCAATCCTATATTACAAGATCCTGCTTTAGCAATTCACCCACCCTTACTCTATTTAGGTTTTGTGGGTTCATCTATTTACTTCTCCGCTGCACTTGCATCTTTAATTACTAAATATAACGGAAGCAATTTTGCAAAGACAATAAAGTTTTGGGTATTAACTTCATGGTTTTTTCAAACGATTGGAATATTGGCTGGATCTATTTGGGCTTACTACGAACTTGGATGGGGAGGCTATTGGTTTTGGGATCCAGTTGAAAATTCATCTTTGATGCCCTGGTTTTTGATGACGGCTCTTATTCATTCAATATTAATTTTAGAAAAAAAAAATGATATTTATTTGTGGGTCATTATCTTAAGTATTTTGACATTTACAATGAGTGTTACCGGAACCTTTCTAGTCCGATCCGGCATACTGAATTCAGTCCACACTTTTGCTAACGATCCATCTAGAGGTCTTTATATACTTATTTTTTTATCGATTATGATTTTTTCATCTCTTTATATATTTTACAAATATGCGCCTTCAAAAAAAAGCAATTTTCAATTTTTGAGCAAAGAATTTTTTATACTTATAAATAATTGGTTTATGATTTTTTTTCTAATAGTTGTGTTAATTGGAACATTATATCCCATAGTATTAGAGGTAATATCCGAACAAAAAATTTCAGTTGGTCCACCATATTACGTTATAGTTATGGCCCCATTTCTAATACCCTTTTTATATTTTGTTTCTCGCGGTCCACAAGCTCAATGGTTTTCTGCGCAATCAAACAATAAGAAAAAGAATTTTTTAGTTTTATTTTTTTCAGTAGTAATTATTTTAGTTTTTTTTTATTTTACTAAAGTAAAGGATGTTTTGATTAATCTTATTTTAATCTTTTCAATATATTTAATATTACAAACTATATTAGACTTTTTTAGAAATATTAAAAAAAACTATTTTAACTTATCGAGGATAATATCTCATCTTGCATTTGGTTTCTTAATATTTTTTATATCTATAAATAGTATTTTTTCAACTGAGTATGACTTAAATTTGAAAAACGGTGAAAAAATTAAATTAGATAACTATGAAATAGAGCTTAAAGATCTAAATATTTTAAATGAGAAAAATTACAAAAAAATTGTAGGCAATGTAATCATAAGAGACCAAAAGAAGGATACTTTTGAATTTTTGGAACCTGAAATCAGAGTTTATAATATGCCTGAAACTGTAACCTACGAAGCCTCGATTAAATCAAATTTATTTTTTGACACTTATGTTACCATGAGCAATCTTTCAGGGTCAGAATTTTATAATTTAAAATTTCAAAGGAAACCTTTTATGATTTTAATTTGGTTGTCTATAATTTTCATAGGTGTGGGAGGATTTTTACGATTACTACCAATGAGACAGAAAAAATGAAAAAAATAATATTTACAATAATCTCAATATCACTTTTTCTATTTTTTATAATTTTATTTGATAGTCTAAAAATTAATAGAGTTTATAATACTGAAGAGTTAGTAGGAAAGCCTATCCCAAGCATAAATTTAGAGTATTTAAATGAAGATAAATATTTTAATACAAGCGATTTATCTAAAAATCAATTTACATTAATAAATTTTTTTTCATCATGGTGTGGACCTTGCAGAAAAGAACATAAATATTTAATTAGTTTATCTGAAAAAAATTTGAAAATTGTTGGAATTAATTTTAAAGACAAAAAACAAAATGCAAATCAATTTCTCAATGATCTTGGAAATCCCTATTATTTAACCCTTGAAGATAATACTGGAAAAAAATCAGTAGACTTTGGTGTATATGGTATTCCGGAAACAATTTTGATAAATAAAAATCTTCTGATAATCAAAAAATATATTGGTCCAATTGATAAAAAAGATATGAATGAAATTTTAAGATCGTCAGGGATTAAATGAAATACACAAAAATTTTAATTCTACTTTTTTCATTTTTTATTCTATCTCACTCTTATAGTGATGAAAAAATGAAATATAAAATTTATAAGAATTTAAGATGTTTGGTTTGCCAAGGGCAGAACATAGGAGATTCCAATTCTGAATTTGCACAAACAATCAAAACTGTTATAAATGACAAACTAGATGAAGGACTTAATGAGAGAGAAGTATACAGTTTTTTAGCTGAGAAATATGGAGATTGGATTTTGTACAAACCTCCTCTAAAAAATAATAGTTACGTACTATGGTTACTTCCATATGTTATTTTCATTTTAGGTGCGTTAATTCTATTCATTTTTTTAAGGAAAAATACAATACATAAAAAATAAATATGTACATCTGATGGTATAAATTGTATTTTTTAAATATGAAATTTAAAGTTTTTATTTATAGTTGTTTTGCTTATATTTTAATTATAGGAAATTGGCACAGCCTTTCCTATGGAGATATAAAAAATACAGGTATAAAAATTTATACAGGTACATTTGATTTTAGTGACGACGGTAAGAGGTCTTCACTTATTGGTTTTGAACATCAAAATGAAAACTTATATAGAGATACTTTTTTTGGAAAAATATCACCTATAACGGGTGCTATGATTACGGCAGACAATGCCGGATACGTTTACACGGGTTTTGAAGCAAACTATTCTCTCGGACCGATACATGTTACACCAAGCTTTGCACCTGGTTTTTATAAGCAAGGAGATGGTAAGGACCTGGGTCATCCCTTGGAATTTAAAAGTGAAATAGCATTATCTTTAGATTTAGGCGATACAACAAATTTGGGAATGTCTTATAATCACGTTTCTAATGCTAGTTTAGGTGATAAAAACCCTGGGGCAAATAGCTACTGGTTTAATCTTCTTAAAAAGTTTTAATTTAATCTATAAATATGGGACTTAAAGATTGTCATAACTTTAATGATTTTAGAAAACTAGCTAAGAGAAAGCTACCTTCACCAATTTTTCATTATATAGATGGCGCGGCAGATGATGAGGTAACTTATAAAAGAAACACAGATGCATTTAACGATGTTGATTTAGTACCAAATGTTTTAAGAGGTGTGGAAAATGTCGATCTTTCTACAACTATATTTGGAAAAAAATTAGATTTACCCTTTTATTGTTCACCAACTGCCTTGCAAAGACTGTTTCACTATCAAGGTGAAAGAGCTGTGGGGAGAGCTGCTCAAAAATTTAATACTATGTTCGGGGTTTCCTCACTTGCTACTGTGAGTGTAGAAGAAATCTCGTCAATGATAGATACACCCAAACTATTTCAATTTTACTATCACAAAGACAAAGGTTTAAACAATGCTATTCTTGAAAGAGTTAAAGCTGCCAAGTTTGATGTGATGGCATTAACAGTTGATACAATAACTGGAGGAAATCGTGAGAGAGATTTAAGAACTGGCTTTACTTCTCCTCCTAAACTTACTTTAGCTAGTCTATTTAGTTTTGCTACAAAACCAATGTGGGGAATAAATTATGTAACCAGAGGAAAATTTGAGTTACCTCATCTTCAAGACCATGTCAAAGAGGGAACAAGTACATCAACTTCAATAGGAAATTATTTTACAAAAATGTTAGATCAATCAATGAATTGGAAAGATGCTGAAAACCTATGTTCAAAATGGGGAGGTCACTTTGCACTAAAAGGAATAATGAGTGTAGAAGATGCAAAGAGAGCAGTTGATATTGGGTGCACAGGTATAATGGTTTCAAATCATGGAGGAAGGCAACTAGATGGCGCAAGATCTCCTTTTGACCAACTAGAAGAAATAGTTGATGCAGTGGGTGATAAGATTGATGTAATTTGTGAAGGTGGCATACAAAGAGGAACTCATATTCTTAAAGCTTTATCTTTAGGGGCTAAAGCGTGTGCAGGCGGCAGACTTTATCTTTATGCTTTAGCAGCTGCAGGCCAAGCAGGTGTTGAAAGAGCTTTAGGGCAATATCGTTTAGAATTAGAAAGAGATATGAAATTAATGGGATGCACAAAGATAAGTGACTTAAATAAAAATAATTTAAAATTTAGAAACACATGAGTTTAAGGAATTGTTATAATTTTGAAGACTTTAGAAAATTGGCAAAAAAAAAATTACCTGCTCCAATATTTCACTACATCGACGGAGGGTCTGATGACGAA